>JBIOUY010000345.1:0-6005 GCA_044867445.1 Gemmatimonadales bacterium | reverse complement strand
AAAGGCTAACAGCTAACGGCTAACGGCTAAAGGCTAACGGCTAAAGGCTAACGGCTAAAGGCTAACGGCTAACGGCTAACAGCTAACGGCTTACTCCTCACTCCTCACTCCTCGCTGTCTTTCCGCCCCACTAACGTCTGCCGGCTCATCTCGGTTTCCACCCCGGGCAGCCTGAGGTTGGGAGAGCGATCGCCGCCGAGCCACTTCACAGGCCGAGATACAGGACGCTAACCATACCGCTCCGGCCGCATATCCGCCTATCACGTCGCTGAAATAATGGACTCCCAGGTACAGCCGGGTGAGCCCGATCAGGATGATCAGGAGGCTCGTGCCTCCGATGACTGCGATCCGAAACGACCACTGTCGCCGCGTGGCAACCGCCAGGTAGGCGATCATCCCGTACGTCACCAAAGAGCCCATTGCATGCCCGCTGGGGAAGCTCCACCCGTGGGCAACCGCCCAGGGGTCGTCCCAAACCGGCCTGGGTCTACGAAAGAGGAGCTTGAGGGCACCATCCAGCGCGGCTCCCCCCGCGAGCCCTGTCAGCCATCCAAAGAGAAAGACCCAATGGCGCCGCTGGATGAGAATCGCTCCGACCACGAGCGCCAATGGAACGATAACCATCGGCGAACCGGCGAGGGTTACCGTGGTGGCAATGGTCAGGATGGTGGCGGAACTGTAGGAGTGGAGCGCGTGGGCCAACTCGATGTCGAATTGAGTGATCGGGTCGTGGTGGATGACGTCTTCGGCGATGCTCGCGAAGATCCAGAGGGCTGCCAGGCTCAGGAGCAGGCCGATCGTGAGATGGAGTCCGAGGTACTCCACCGTCGAGAACCGGCGGCCCAGGAACGCCCACGAGCGGGGATAGCGGCGGGCGATTGCCCGAGTCGCGCGACCGACGCCCAAATGTTCCAGCGTCCGGGTGACCGCTCCGAGGATCTCCCTCCCGTGTCGGACGATCCAGCCGCCCACGAACGGCAAGGCCACGAGAAGGGCCAGGAGAAGCACCGCCATGGCTCCCGCCTGGCCCACCCAGCGTTCCACCGCCGGCAGATTGCGGCCGAAGCCGAAGCCCAGCGCGCTCACCAGGGCAGTCCAGCAGATCCCGCCAGCCGCATTGAAGAGCGTGAACCTGAGATATGGCATGCAGTTCACGCCGGCGAGCAGAGCCGCAGTCGTGCGTAAGAGGGCCACGAAGCGGCCGAGGAAGACGGTCTTCCCACCATGGCGCTCAAAGAATCGCCGGCCTTTTTCCAGCTTGCGATCGTCCAGCCGGATCAGGCGCCCGTATCGCTGCAGGAGCCTGAGTCCTCCAATACGTCCGATCCAGTATCCACATGCGTCACCGACTATTGCGCCGGCAGCGGCTGCCACGAGCACAGCAGGGACGGCGAGTCGTCCGGTAGCGGAGAGAGCTGCCGCCGTGAGCAAAGCGGTCTCGCCGGGGAGCGGCACTCCCAGGCTCTCCAGAAACACCAAGCCGAACAGCGCGGCGTAGCCGTAGGTGGCGAGGAGATGCTCGATCACGAGTGGACGGCGGGAGCGTTAGCGCTCCCGCCCTCGCGGGGGGTGACAGACTGGCAGTGGACAGCACTGGGACCGGGGCCCATTTTGGACCTCGCCGCGATGCATCCGCACAGCGGCTTCCGGCGTAACAGAGTCACGGACGACCCCACCCGGCGCCATTCGCGCTGTCTCGCACTCATTTCGATTCCAGGAGGACGATCATGCCAGCGAAATCCACCCTGATTCCGCCCCAACAGCTCATCGAGGCCGCCAAGGCTCCCTTCAATGCCTACAACGAAAAGAACTGGGACAAGATCCGCACCCTGCTTACCTCTGACTTTGTCTATGATGAGGTCGGCACCCAGCGGAAAACCCAGGGCATCGACCAGGTAATCGCTCTGTGGCAGGGCTGGGCCACGGCACTTCCCGATTCCAAGTGTACTTTCCACAACGCCATCGCCAGCGGTGACACCGTCGTAATCGAGTTGACCTGGCAAGGTACTCACAAGGGGCCCCTCCAGACCCCCAAAGGACCGGTCGCCCCGACCGGCAAGCGGATCGAGATCAGATCCTGCAACGTGATTCAGCTGGAAGGGGAGAAGACGAAGTTGCAGCGGCAGTATTTCGATATGGGGACGCTGCTACAGCAGCTCGGCGTCACCGGCTGAGACAGCGCTCAGATCATCCGCCTGCGTGCGCCGGTGCCGGACCTTCTAATCGGTCCCGCACCGCGCGCACCAGCGCTTGGGCAGTAAACGGCTTCGGGAGAAACGCCGCGTCCGGCTCCAGCAGACCGCGGCGGAGGATCTCGCCGTCGGTATAGCCGGAAATGAACAGAGTAGGGATACCCGGCCGGAGCTCTCCGATCTTCGACGCGAGCTCGCGCCCACCCATTCCGGGCATGACCACATCCACCAGCACCAGCTTGCACGGCTCGTTGGCATTGGCCAGAAGGTCGAGTGCCTGACGGGCGCTCCCCGCCTCGAGCACCCGATACCCGGCCTCAATCAAGGCGCGGCCGGCCATTCGTCGAACCATCTCTTCGTCTTCGACGATCAGGATCAGCTCACCGCTGGCCTCTGCTCGCATCGTGCGGCTGGGGT
Organism: Gemmatimonadales bacterium; assembly: GCA_044867445.1. Classification (GTDB taxonomy): domain Bacteria; phylum Gemmatimonadota; class Gemmatimonadetes; order Gemmatimonadales; family GWC2-71-9; genus CAVVWJ01. Next base: position 3,396 of record JBIOUY010000345.1, on the reverse strand, counting down.
GAGGGGCATCAATCTCTTCCCCCGTGAGCGGCAGATAGACCTTGAAGATCGTGCCCGATCCCGGCTCACTGGTCGCCCACACATAGCCATCCGACTGCTTCACGATCCCATACACGGTCGAGAGCCCGAGACCCGTCCCTTGGCCGACACCCTTGGTGGTGAAGAACGGTTCGAAGATATGGCCCAGGGTCACGCGATCCATTCCATGCCCGGTATCGCTCACCAATAGCAGAGCGTAGTGCCCCGCCCGGATGACTACTCCGGGAGGAAATTCGGCCGAGATGCCGGTGATCTCGGTGGCGAGGGTTTCCAGGGTGAGGACGCCACCTCGCGGCATCGCATCTCGGGCGTTGAGTGCCAGGTTGAGCAGCACCTGCTCCAGTTGGCCGGGGTCCGCCTTCACTCGCACGGGACTGGCTGCGAGCCGAAGTGAAACAGTGCAGTCCTCACCCATGACCCTCTGGAGTACGGTCTCGAATCGGCGCACGAGGTCGCTGAGATTGATCACCTGCGGCTTCAAAACCTGTCGTCGACTGAAGGCCAACAGCTGGGCCGTGACCGCCGCGGTTCGATCCGCGGCGCGCCGGATATGCTCGACATCGACCCTGATCGCCTCGGGGAGGTCTGGTCGCCGGAGAATGAAGTCGGTGGCGCCGATGACCACACTCATTTGGTTGTTGGACTCGTGGGCTACGCCTCCGGCAAGCCGTCCCACCGACTCCATGCGATGCGCCTGGCGCAAATGTTCCTCGGCCATGCGGCGTTCGCTCACATCCATGCACACGCCGGTCATTCCGGCCCGCCGGCCGGGCGCTCCGGGGAGAACTCGTCCCTGGTCGGCGATCCAGCGGATCCGGCCGTCGGGGAGCAAGATGCGGAACTCGTAATCCAGCCGGCCCCCACTGGCCAATGCGCGCTGGACCGTGGCGTCGACGAACTCGCGGTCCTCAGGGTAGACCCGATTCAGAAAATCCTCGTAGGTGGTGACCCGGTCGCCCGGTGCCAGTCCATAGAGCCGTCGCATGGTCTCGTCCCATGACAGGCGATTCTCGTCGGCCGACCAGGACCAGATCCCCATGCGAGCCGCATCCAGGGCGACCCTCAGCTGCTCTTCCCGATGCTGGAGCGCCTCGGTTGCCGATTCCCGCTCGTGCGCGACGGCCGCGGCGAGGATAAGGCCGGTCACCGCCACGACAGCGAGATAACAAGCTGCGGCGAAGAGCGTCTCCGCCGCCGTGCCCGCGACGAAGGGTCCCGCACCTCGGGTGGTGTGCCACACAGCGACCGCAGAGACCGTCAGCGTCATCAGTGAGGCTCCCCGGCTGCCGAACCGAAGCGCGGCCCAGATGACGAAGGGGAAGAGCAGGTAGAGGTAGTCCACCTGGCGCAGGATCGTGTAGCTGAACAGCTGCCCCAACCCCAGTTCTGCCGCCACCACCGTGCCGAGGCAGAGGAGCGCAATCTCGAGCGGACCTCGCGCGCCAACGCGCGAGTAGGCGGCCGAAGCCCAGACCAGGAGGAGCGGCGCGACCACCAATGCGCCCAGGACGTCTCCGGTCCACCAAACCGCGAGGGCAGACCCCACAGTTCGTACCGGGAGCTCACCTGCCGCCCAAAGGGTCGCCACGCCGATGCTCGCGCTTACCAACGATCCCAACGGCGCTGCTGCGAGCACCAGGGCGCGCACGGTGCGCATGACATCCAGCCGAGGCTGGGTGCCGGCGGCACGCCGGACCAGGTAGGCTGCGACTAGTGCTTCTAAGGTGTTCCCTGCGGCAATGCCCGCGGCGGCGACGACTGAGACCGGGGTCGATGCGTTGGCGAGAAAAGCACCCAGCGCTATGCCGGGCCAGAAGCGGTAGCCCCAGGCGACCAGTGCCGCGAGCGCCACGCCCGTGGGTGGCCAGACCAGGGAGATGCTATGGCCGATGGAGGCGTAGCTCAGGCCTATCCGCGCGGCCGCGTAGTAAACTGCCGCGAGCGCCGCGACTCTGAGAAGGTAGGCCATGCTCCGGCTCATAGGGATCGGCGCGGAGGGAGGATGAATTGACCTTGCGTGAGTGAATCGAGATAGGTGCTCCCCTTGGGATACTAAGGTCAGTCCGGAAGGAAGCAAGCGCGGGCCGGGAAACGCCCGACATTCCGTTCCGAAAAATCGTGGTGTTGGGCTCCGGCGCGAAGCTTACGGTCCTTGTCGACAAATCAACGTCTTCAACGTGGATAAGACCGTCTGGCGATGTGGAATCACACTCTTTAGTTTGGCCCCCTTCCGCATTACTGAGACCTGATCGAAGGAGAAAGTCGTGGCTAATGGAACCATGGTCTCGCGGGGCGTTTTCATCGTGCCGGAGATCGCCCGCAACATCGAACGGATCGAAAGCGGGAAGGCGCAGGATCGCGTGTGTCTCTGCCACACCGGCACCGGTGGGCGCTCGTGCGTGTGCTACCGTGATGCGGGGCACAATGGCCCGCACCACTGTCCCTGCGGAGCCGAATGGAGGGAGTAGGGGGTGAGGCTAACAGCTAACAGCTAAAGGCTACCGCGTCGCCCTCATCCTGAGCGAAGCGAGGGATCTTGGCGGCCTGGGTTGCTACTCGACCAAGATCTTGAAGCATCAGCTAGAGCCCTCGCCGTCGCTGCGCTCGGGCTCAGGATGAGGATCACTCCTTACTCCTCACTCCTTACACTAAAAGAAGAGGCCCGGCGAAGTGCCAGGCCTCGGAAATGGAAGCGCGCGTCTTCAACGCGGTCGCCCGCCTTTGGTCAAGCGCTCGACCTCGGCCTCGCTCATCTTCTCGGCGTCGAGACCTCGCTGTCCGGTGATCCGGAGCCAGGCCTCCCGGACCGCATCCTTGATGTTCTCCCATGCCGCGCCGCCCGGGCCCTTCCCCTCGAACTTGTCCCATCCAGTTCGAAGATCAGACTCCACATCGGGCCAGGTGCGCCCCATGTTGTGTAGCCCGGCCTCGTAACCGTACTGATACGCGAGGCGGAAATCCTCATAGTTGTGCCCGGTCGCGTAGGGCCGGGAGGCGAAATTCTCCCGCCACCAGCGATCCTCTTCCTCCCAAGGTCTGTAATCTGCTGCCATCATTCCCTCCCACGTCCGCGAAATGGCTTGGAACTCCAAGCCGATAGGGTAATACCGGGTACGGGGAGGATTGGTGACCGACCTCACCAAAGCGCCCTGCGGGAGCCTCACTTCCGCAGAATATCCGCCGTCCAGATATCGCTCTGTCGGTCGGCCAGCGAGACGTACAGCATCGTGTCGCGCACCATGAAGGGGAATCGGAAGTTCTGGTAGGAGGGCCCCTCTGAGTGAGCCACCTCGCTCATTCGGCGGCTGGAGGGGTCCACAGCGTAGATCAGATAGGTCCCGTCCACCCGGATGCCGG
>JBIOUY010000344.1:0-2476 GCA_044867445.1 Gemmatimonadales bacterium | reverse complement strand
AGTTGCAGGCGCTCGGCCTGAAGGTCACGCTCGGTACCACCGAAGCCGGCGACGAATAAGAGGGACAAATGATCGATTTTCGTAGCGGACGCGAGCCCAAGAGCTCGAGCTTCGACTATATCAGCATTCGCATCGCGTCACCCGAGGAGATCCGCGGGCCACGCGACCAGAAGGAGCGCGAGCGCCTGGAGCTGCAAGGCCAGCGCAGCTGGTGGTCGTGGGGTGAAGTCACCAAGCCCGAGACCATCAACTACCGCTCCTTCAAGCCGGAAAAGGATGGTCTCTTCTGCGAGCGCATCTTCGGTCCGGTCAAGGACTGGGAATGCCACTGCGGGAAGTACAAGCGGATCCGGTATCGCGGCGTCATCTGCGATCGTTGCGGGGTCGAGGTGACGCTGAGCAAAGTGCGGCGGGAGCGCATGGGCCACATCGAGCTCAGCGTGCCGGTGGCGCACATCTGGTTCTTCAAGACTCTCCCCAGCCCGATGGGGAACCTGATCAACATCACGCTGCGGGACCTCGAGCGGGTCATCTACTACTCGAGCTACATCGTGATCGAGCCAGGGCAGCAGGAGGTCGAGGCCAACCAGCTGTTGGACGAAGAGGAATACCTCACTCTCCGCGCCAAGGCGCGGGAGGAGGGGGATACCGGATTCAAGGCTGACATCGGGGCACCTGCAGTGCGCGAGCTGCTGGGCCGGATCGAGGTGCGCCAGCTGGCCGAGGAACTGCGGGCCGGCGTCGCGACCGAGACCAGCCAGCACCGCAAGAAGCAGATGCTCAAGCGGCTCAAGATCGTGGACGCTTTCTTAAGCTCGGGGGATTCGGGCGACCTGCCGAACAACCCGTCCTGGATGATCCTGGACGTGATTCCGGTCATCCCGCCCGATCTCCGTCCGCTGGTGCCGCTGGACGGCGGTCGCTTCGCCACCAGTGACTTGAACGACTTGTACCGGCGGGTGATCAACCGGAACAACCGGCTCACCAAGCTGATCCAGCACAAGGCGCCGGAGGTCATCCTCCGGAACGAGAAGCGGATGCTGCAGGAGGCGGTGGACGCGCTGTTCGACAACGGCCGGCGCTCCAAGGCCATCCGCGGTCGGGGCAAGCGGCCGCTCAAGAGCCTGTCCGACATGCTCAAGGGCAAGCAGGGCCGGTTCCGTCAGAACCTGCTCGGCAAGCGGGTGGACTACTCCGGCCGGTCGGTCATCGTCGTCGGCCCGGAGCTTCGGCTGCACCAGTGCGGTCTGCCCAAGGCCATGGCGGTGGAGCTGTTCAAGCCGTTCATCATCCACAAGCTGGTGGAGAAGGGCATCGCGGAGACGGTGAAGCGGGCCAAGAAGATCGTGGAGCGCGAGAGCCCCGAGGTGTACGAGATCCTGGAAGAGATCATCCAGGACCACCCGGTGCTGCTCAACCGCGCTCCGACGCTGCACCGGCTGGGCATTCAGGCCTTCGAGCCGGTACTGGTCGAGGGTAAGGCTATCCGGATTCACCCGCTGGTCTGCGCGGCGTTCAACGCGGACTTCGACGGTGACCAGATGGCGGTCCATGTGCCGCTCTCGTTCGAGGCGCAGCTCGAGGCCCGGCTGCTTATGATCAGCAGCAACAACGTCCTCAAGCCGTCCGACGGACGGCCGGTGGCGGAGCCCTCGCAGGACATGGTGCTGGGCTCGTACTTCCTGACCAAGCTCCCGGCGGGCTTCGAAGAGGAGCTGCGCAAGGGTGGGGGAGGCCGCACCGAGGAGACCAAGGGGCGGCTGTGGAAGACGGCCAAGTACTTCGGCTCGCTGGCCGAGCTGGAGATGGCGCTGCTCAACGGCAGCGTTGGCTATCACACGGCCATCTCCTTCTGGTATGTGCCGCCGCGTGGGTCGGAAGACGCGACGCCGCGCTGGCTCCGGACCACGGTAGGTCGGGTGCTCTTCAACAGCATTCTGCCGCGCACGGTCGTGGCCGAGCTTGGCTTCCGGGATGATCTGATGAAGAAGAAACAGCTCAGCGAGCTGGTGCTGGAGAGCTACCGGCGCGCCGGGCTGGCGGAGACAGTCACCTTCCTCGACCGGCTCAAGGACTTTGGGTTCCGCTTTGCCACCATGGGCGGTGTCTCCATCGGCATCGAGGACCTGGAGATTCCGGCCGAGAAGGCAGAGCTCCTGACCGAGGCCGACGCCCGGGTGAAGCGGTTCCAGCGGGCCTACAACACCGGTCAGATCACCTTCGGTGAGCGGTACAACAAGGTGATCGACGCCTGGACCCACGCCAACAACGACGTGGCCGAGGCGATGATCAACTCGATGCGGGTGTCCCGCGGCGGGTTCAACCCGGTGTTCATGATGTTCGACTCGGGCAGCCGAGGCAGTCGCGACCAGATCAGGCAGCTGGCCGGCATGCGCGGCCTGATGGCCAAGCCGCAGAAGAAGCTGACCGGCGGCATCGGCGAGATCATCGAGAGCCCGATCAAGTCGAACTTCCG
>JBIOUY010000343.1:0-4313 GCA_044867445.1 Gemmatimonadales bacterium | reverse complement strand
ATCCGACCGCTCACGCCGAGATCCTGGCGTTGCATCGGGCGTTGCAGAAGGCCGGGGAGGAACGGCTGGCCTTTGCGACCTTGTACGTGACCCTCGAGCCCTGTGCCCAGTGTGCCGGCTCCATGGTGCTGGCGAAGATCGGTCGCGTCGTGTTCGGTGCCTACGACGCACGCTGTGGTATGGCGGGGTCGGTGTACGATCTGCTCCGGCACCCGCGCTTGAATCACCGCCCGGAAGTGGTCGGTGGTCTGATGGCGGACGAATGCGGTGAGTTGTTGAAGCGCTTCTTTCAGGCCAAACGCTAAATCACCAGGATAGGCTTGCTGCCGAAGGGTGGAGTGCTGCGGTTCCAGCCCGCCTCCGGATGAAGGAGGGGAGAAGGCTGTTTACGGTCTCGAGCAGGTCCTCCCGACTGAACGGCTTTGCGATGAAGCCGATGCCGCGTGAGCTCAGGGCTCGTTGAACTGCTTCCGTAGCGACAAATTCCGAGATGAACAAAATCGGCTGATCCGCTCGCCATTCCCTGAGCGCGATGGCGAGCTCATACCCGCCCATGTGCGGCATGTTCACGTCGGTCACGACGAGTTCCGGTCGCGCGCTGTGAGCCATCTGCAGGGCGGTGGCCGCGTCGGCCGCCTGCAGCACACGATAGGATCCCCGCAGCATGGCCGTCGCAGTCGAGCGCACAAAGGGCTCGTCGTCCACGATGAGGACCGTAGGGAGGTGCTGCAGGCGGAGTGCCAACATCGGGCGAGCTCCTCCGATGAGCTGCGAGGGAGGGTATTGCAAGCTCAGTAAGCTGACGTAACGCCGCAAGGACGGCTTTCTACGGACCGCGTTGGAGGGACGGCTTTGTACGGAGGTTAGGACCGGATCCGCGCGGCAGTGCGCGGCCGCGAGCGCCGCTCGGGAACCAGCCGGTAGAGAACGGTCCAGGGGAAGTCGATCACATCGCGAATGGCGGGAACCGTGGAGAGGACCCGCATCGGCTGCTGCAGCCGGAGCCGGACCTCCGCCGCCATTGCCGCAATCACCTCTCGCTCGCTGCCCGCCTGTCCTTCGGGTAAGGCGAGCAGGCGGTGAATCGCATACAGGCCGAGTACCACGGTTCCGAGCCAGAGAAAGTCGAGACCGTGGAAATCCAGCGGGCGAAGCGCCAGGATGCGTCCGGCGCCGACGGATGAGGTCCACTGCAGAGTCAGGGTGAGCCGCTGCGTCTCCAGCCATGCCGCGGAGATGCCGGCGAGTAACGGAGCCAGGGCGGCCGCGGCTCCGGAGACCAGCGCGTTAGTCGCCAGGTAAGCCGCGGCTTCTCCGCGCGGAGCGCAGCGCATCGCCACCGTGCTGGTGCACAGCGAGACTCCCGCCGTGGTGAGTCCGGCGAACAGATGGATCGCCACCAGCAGCGCTTTCACCACCCCGACTGACGGGACCAGATTCACGAAGGGCCACGCCGCAATCGCGAGCAGGAAGCCCACGCCGGACACCCGCAGTACCGTGAGCGTGTGGAATCGATCGGCCACCGCCCCCCACGCGCGGATCATCAGGGCGGTGGTGGCCTGGCTCAACACCGTCAGTCCGACTACCCATGTCATCGGCAGCCCCAGCCGCTGCAGCAGGTACACGCTGAAGAACGGCGCGGTGAGGTTGACGGCGAAGGTCCAACAGGCGAGAAACACCATCACCGGGCGGAACTCGAGGTGCCGGAGCGGCGCTCGGAAGATGTCGATCCACGGGCGTCTCGGCTGTGGCGGCATCAGCGGCTCCGGGATCCGGGCGAGAAACAGAAGCCCGAGCAGCGCCGCTGTGGCGCCCACCCCAAAGACCACGGTGTACGCGGCGGCCGGTGGCTGGATGACCGTCGGCAGCGCATCGATCGCGTACCCCGCTCCCAGCCCGAGCACCGCACTCACCCCGGTGGCGAGGGCCAGCCGCCGCGCGAAGAGCCGCCCCATCGACGCTTCCGGCAGGAAATCCCGGATCCAGGGCGTCCAGGCGGCCCCGGAAATGGTTCCGAAACAGGCGGAGAGCGCCAGCGCCGCAAAGAGACCGGGAAGCCTGAGAGCGGGCGGCAAGGTCCAGGGGACAACAACCGCCCCGACGAGGCAGAGACGCCCCGCAAGCGCAGCCCACCAGGTAATGGCCTTCCGGGTGCGCCAGTGCTCGATCAGGGCGACAGTGGGAAGCTGAAGGACTTGGGTGATGGGGCCGATGGCGGCGAGCAGCCCGATGGTGATGTGGGAAGCACCCAACAGGAGGGCATATCCGACGAGGAGCGGCCCTCCAAGGAGGGAGTCCCGCACTTGGGAGCAGATGCCGTCGGCCTCGAAGGCGCGAAGCCCCCGTTGCCGGGCGGCCTCATCGACCGTTGTTGTCGGTGCCCAGAAGGCCACGATCTAGCCGACTCAGCCTCACCCGAATAGTGGCGACGAGAACATCAGTCCGATCCAGGCTGATGCGACCGCCGCACCCAGACCACTTTGTCTGGCGTACTGCACCAGGTCGACCCTGCTACGGGCGTGGAGCTTGGACAACAAGTGCGCGCGGTGACTCTCGACCGTGCGTATCCCGATGCCGAGCCGCTGCGCGATCTGGCGATTGGTACAGCCCTCGGTAATGAGTCGGAGTACGTCTACCTCGCGGGGGGTGAGATTGGGCAGCTGGGAGGAGCCCACCGGTTCTCGCGTGGGGCTGCCGAGCCGGCTCACGTGCTCCGGATCGTAGTCCAACGAAGGGTGCACGTAGGTTTCGCCTCGCGCGACCGCTGCAACAGCCGTGAGCAGGTCTGCCTCCACCGCCCGCTTGGGACAATAGCCGCTCGCCCCCGCTTCGAACCCGGCCTCCACCAGCGCCCGTTCCTCGTGGATGCTGAGGAAGAGTACCCGGCACCCGGAACACGAAGTCCTGAGCCTTCGGGCGATTGCCAGCCCGCCTTCCGGTGGCATTTGCAAATCAAGCAGCACGACGTCGGGGTGCAAGGCGATCGCGAGACTCAGCGCGACTGCATCGTTTTCCGCTTCTCCCACCACCTCGAACTCTGGTCGGTTTGCCAGCAACGCGCGGAGTCCTGCGCGCAGGACCCCGTGGTCATCGGCCAGCAGGATTCGAATCGGCATAGGGCAGAGTAGTGAAGATGGTGGTGCCGCGACCGGGTTCGGTCTCGACGATGAGTTTGCCGCCCAGCATAGTGGCTCGTTGGCGGATCGATTCGAGCCCGGAGAGGGGGCCAGCCTTCCCACTCAGTCGGGCTCCGCGTCCCTGAACCCCTGACGCATCGCCCCTCACCAACGCCACGATGGCACTGGCGCGGCGTTCCAGCAGCACATCGACGCGGTTGGCCTCGGTATGGCGCACGACGTGGGTGATGGCGCCGAGGACGATACGATACAGGCTGATCTCGATGACCGGATCGAGGCGGTACTCGCCCAGCCCGCTTCCCTCGAAGCCGATCAAGAGTCCCGTCTCGCGAGCCAGGCCATCGCATTGCCGAGCCAGCGCCTCTCGCAAGCCGAGCAGGTCCAGCATCGCGGGGCGGAGATCGGCCGCCAGGTTTCGCAGATCGGTGGCCACGTCCACGGTCATCTCGCGGATCCGGCGTGCTCGCCGCTGCACCTCGCTGGCGTTGCTGGCGTCTTCCTCGAGCAGCCGCAGCTCGATCAACATTCCGGTGAGGGCCTGCGCGGCTCCATCGTGGAGCGCTCGGGCCAATCGGAGCCGCTCGCTCTCCTGCAGAGCCAACAGCTCTCGCCCCATCGAACTGGCCGCATCAGAGCCGAGGTGAGGCATTCGCCCAAGCTGGTCTTGAATCCCGACGGCAGTGCGAGCGGGCGGTGCCATGGTCCGGGCAACCGGGTCGCTCCGGCTCGGCGGGATCGACGACCTGAGACATCGTGGATGAAAAGGCGACAGGACGGAGTGCGCGCCTGTCGCACGGGGGGCGCGCAGGGTACTGATAATATTTTCAGCGGGGCCGCCGACACAAGGGTGCGTGCTGTAGGTCGGCGCTGACCGGCAGTGGCCGTGTGGCTGACGAATTGCTCCGTATTTTGTGCGCTTGCGGTCAAGTCGCCGGATCCCCACCCTGGAACGGTCGCGAGATCCGCGATCTTCTCCCCTCACGAGGCCATCCGCATGCATGCATCTTCTGCGCCCGAACGCCGGGCTGCTCCGCGCGTCTCCTATGAACACTATGCGAGGCCCCTCTTGATTCTTTCGGGAGAAGCCTGCGCAGTGCTCGATTGCTGCACCGGCGGCCTGCGCTATCGCCATCCTATTCCGACGGTCGGACCCGTCGTCGGGAACCGGTTCCAGGG
>JBIOUY010000342.1:0-7868 GCA_044867445.1 Gemmatimonadales bacterium | reverse complement strand
TACACCCGAAGCGGAGCCTACAGCCTGATCCTGGTCGGCATCGCGGCGCCGATCGTCGCGATCGCCGTGGCGCGCCTCCGGTCCGCCGCCAATGTGGCCCATGGTCTCGAGTTTACCCGAGCCGAGGTCGAGGCGATGGATCGCCGGCTCTCCTTCTTCGCTTCGGCAAACCTCGCCCTCGCGTCGACGCTCGACTTCCCCACCGTCCTCCGTGACCTGGCGCGCATGATGGTGCCGAGCATCTGCGACTGGTGCGCCATCCATGTGGCGAGCGAACAGGGCCGGCTCGAGTACATCTCGGGTGCTCACCGCGACCCCGCGCGTGATCTGGTGGTCCGGGCGCTGTGCGAATACGGCGGCCGCGGCCTCCCATTCGGGCCTCTAGGCCGCACACCGGAGCTGCGGGAAGTCACCGACGAGCTGTTGCGCACCCACTCGGAAGATCAGGAGCATCTCAAGCTCTATCGCGCGCTCACGCCGACCTCGCTGATACGGGTGCCACTTATGGCCCGCGGGGGAGTGGCCGGCGTGCTGACCCTGGCCACGATACGCGAGTCGGGGCGCCGGTTCGGCCTCCCCGATCTGGAGTTCGCGGAAGAGCTCGCCGGACGCGTGGGGCTCACGGTTGATCACGGCCGGATTCATCGGGAGGCCCGTGAGGCGGACCGCCGCTATCGCCTCCTCTTCGACGCCAACCCCCAGCCGATGTGGGTGTTTGACGTCGAAACGCTGGCCTTCCTCGCTGTCAACGATGCCGCGGTTCGGCACTATGGCTACTCGAGAGAGGAATTTCTCTCGATGACCATCATGGACATTCGACCGCCGGACGACACCCCGGGACTGCTTCCCGGCGGCGAGCGGGGCTCGCCTCGAGGCGAGGTTGCCTTGACCCAGCACCAGCGAAAGGACGGGTCGATCGTGGAGATGGAAATCGTCTCCCACGAGCTGGAGATGGATGGACGCAGGGCGCGCCTGGTCCTCGCGACTGACATCAGTGAGCGAACCCGGGTCCGCGCAGCCTTGCACCAGAGCGAGGAACAGCTCCGTCACGCGCAGCGGATGGATGCTGTCGGACGACTGGCCAGCGGCGTGGCCCATGACTTCAACAACCTGCTCACCACGATCCGCGGCTTCAGCGACCTCCTGATTCACGATCTCCCTCCAGGCGATCAGCGGCGCAGCGATGCGGAACAGATCCGCAAGGCAGCTGATCGTGGGGCACACCTGAGCCGCCAGCTGCTGTCCTTCGGCCGGAAGCAGGTGGCTCACCCCCATCCGGTGAACCTCAATACGGTCGTCGGCGGAATGCAGGAACTGATTCAGCGTCTGGTGGGCGCGGACGTTCGGCTCGAGGTCAGTCTGGAACCTGGCCTGGGATCGGTCCGGATGGACGCCGGACAGCTGGAGCAAGTGCTGGTGAACTTGGTCCTCAATGCCCGCGAGGCCATGCCGGGAGGCGGCACGCTCACCATCAAGACGACCGAGCGAGATGTGGGAGGCACCGGCCGAAGCCGGCATCTGCCTCCGGGCCGCTACGCGGTCCTCGCAGTAGGCGACACCGGCTCAGGAATGGATCTGGAGGGGATGGGACAGGTCTTCGAACCGTTCTATGCCGGCCTGCATGGTCAGCGGGGCGGGCTGGGACTGTCGATCGTGTACGGGATTGTCCGGCACAGCGGGGGAGCAGTACGGATCTCCAGCGAACCCGAGCAGGGCACTGTGGTGAAGGTGTATCTCCCTCGTGTCGAGGAGGAGAGCTCGGCCGACTGGCAGCTGCCCGCGTCACTCCACGGCAACGAGACCATTCTGGTGGCTGAGGATGAGGCCGGCGTACGCGAGCTCATCCGCAAGATTCTGGAGGAGCAGGGTCACACCGTCCTGACGGCGCGCAACGGCCGCGAGGCGTTGGAGTTGGCTCGGCGCCACGAAGGCCCCATCCACATGGTGCTGTCTGACGTGGTGATGCCGGAGATGGGCGGGTCGGAGTTCGTCCGTGCCCTGGTCGAGCTCCGCCCGTCCATCAAGGTGCTCTATGTCTCGGGGTATACCGATGATGAGGTGCTACACCGGGGAATCGCCCAGAGCGCGACCTTCGTGGCCAAGCCGTTTGCGCCTGACGATCTGATCCGGAAAGTTCGCGAAGTACTGGACACGCAGACCGCTTAGGCCGTGGCCGCGGCCTACCGAACGCGCGGCCGAATCCGCTGAAGCACGTCAGGACCAACTTCGCCGTGAAGATGGAGCCTGGTCTCGCCGAGGGTCCAGGCAGGTTCGCCGGGCGGCGCGGCTCCCGTCGGTTGCCCACTACGGACCCGTTGCTGATCCAGAAAGATCAGCCGTCCCTGGCTGTCCTGATATACCACCCTCACCACCGGCCTGGCGGTGTCCGCGCCGGCCGATAGCCGCCCCTGCGACAGCCCCATGAAGATCGGACTCATTCCTTCAATGACGTGCACCGGGGAGCCCAGTTGTCGGGAGGCTTCGTCCAGTCCAATCCGCAGATAGATCTGGGCCCTCTGTTCGGGGGTCCGGATCGCCGGGATCAGGGTCACGGGTGGTTCGGTGGACTCGGCAACGGCGGCATTGACGGGAGCCGGCTGATTAGGAGCTGCCGGCCTGGCCTGGGGCTTGCGCCGAGCTGCCGTATCCAGCGCCGCGGTGGCGGCAGCCGCCCGCTGGCGCACCCGCTCGCGATCCAAGTCCGCCATCGCCTGCGCCGCTTCTCGAACCACGTTGTCTCGACTTTCGTCCTCCGCCGGCGCGACCCGGTTCGCCTTGTCACCTTGCGCTACCCGGGCCGGTTTGTCAGTGCGAGCAACGGCATTTTCCTCGGTCTTGCCCCCATTCTTCTTGGCCGGCGCCAACGACTCGGGTGCAACAGCGGCGGTCTTCTGCAGTGCTCCGGCGCGAGCAGGGGGAGGCGTGGCAGGCTTGGCCGATTTGTCGGCTGTAGCGCCCGCGCGGCCGGTGTCCGAGCCCGTAGCAGCCAAGGTGCTCGATGCGGGTGCCGGAGCCGGCTCCCGGGTCGAGGCGGCCGGCGCGGCATCAGTTAGGAAGGGAGCCGCTCCTCCACGCCGGACCTGAAGCCCTAGGTAGCCAGCGCCCACGATGACGAGGAGGGAGGCCGCCCATGCCAGCCTCTTGAGCCAGCGCCGGCTGAGCTCTCCCGGATCCGGATTGTCTGGGATGAGGAGAACCGGCGCGCCTTCCCAAGGGTCGGGCGCCTCAGGGAAGGGAGATTCATCCGGCTGTCGATCGCGTCGGGGTGGCTCGATCGGGGTTCGTCCGCGGGCCTCAATCTGGACCTCGGCAACCAGCCGATCGGCCTCCATCAGGAACTGCTTCACTTCGCGCAGGCGTGAACCGCAGGCCGCACAACTCCCGAGATGGGCCTGAATCTCGGCCATCTCGCTCATCTCCAGCTCGCCGTCGAGCAGGGCGTGCAGCGTTCCTTCATCAAGATGCGACATTCTTACCTCTTCCCTGCGACCCATACGCTTCGACCAGCCGCCTCCGCGCCCGAGCCAGCGTCGTTCCAATGGCACCCTTGGCCAGGCCGAGCGTGGCGGCGATCTCCTCGTAATTAAACCCTTCGGCCTTGAGGAGGAGGGCCTCCCGGTCGCGATCGTTGAGGCTGGCCAAGGCCGCCTTCACCCGCTCGACCTCCTCATTGCGCTCGAGAACCGCGTCCGGCGCCGCCGGAGGGTGATCTTCCTCTACCCGCAGAAGCTCCAGGCGGCGCCCCCGGGTAACCGCACGGCGCCCGTCTTCCCGCACCAGATTCAGGGCCACCGCGAACAACCAGGGACGGGGATTGTCCGGCGGAGCGGACACTGCGCGTGCAAACGTCTCCTGCGCCAGGTCCTCTGCCCGGTCGCGATCGCCCGTCCGGCGGTAGAGCATCCGGACGAGCGAGCCGTAGTACTGCTCAAAGAGTTGGGCAAGGTCTGCCGTCATGTGCCCCTGAAGTGGCCGACCAGGGCGTTCAATTGGCCCCGGTCCAGTTCCTGGATGCCCGAAGGCGCAATCCGGATGCTCGCTTGCCGGCCAGCCACGAGCACCTGGTTCCCCACCGAGAGGTAAGGAGCCAGCTCTGGCAACATCCGCACCAAATCGAAGTAGGCCCGGCTGAACTCTGCCACCACCGTGATGGGGATCCTATCGGAGTGAGCCAGGTCAGTCCAGACCTCGCCGCGCTGCACAAAGACACGGCCGCCCACACGGCGCACCATCGCCCGGGAAGCCGGGTCCTTTGCCGCGGCCTCGACCCGACCCTGCGCGACTTCCTCGGCTGCGTTCAACGACTTGACCTCAGCCAACTTAGAGCTGGCCCGCGCGCGGTCGAAGGCCGCCGCTCCGGTCTGGGCCCGGGCGTCCTCGCGTTCCAGTGGCACCGGGGGAGGAACGGTGGCGACCGCACCGGGTTCTTGCACCAGATAGGAGGTGTATTCTGTCACGATGCCATAGCGAAGCCCGAGGTTCCTCACCTCCTCAACCAAACCACTACCGGGGCCCTCGAGCCGAATCTGACGGGTCAACTCGCCGATCCGACGCGAGGCCCAGAGCCGCGGAATGAAGTCGTTATCTGAAGTGGTGTTGGGGAAGACCGCATCGGTGGCTATGCGCTCCCGTTTACCGTTTCGCTCGCCGGTGACGACCACCGACCCGCTGCCGATTCCATGGTATCTCCCGAACAGGACCAATTCCTCACCATAAAACAGATCCGGTAGCCGCTGCGGAGCCAACGAGGTGAGCGCCACCGGCGCTTCCGCGATCCTGAGATCGACCAGGGCAGGGTAACGAAGCTTCGCGAGCAGCGATCCCACGGCGGTCTCGACGCTCGTCTCCGGGGCGACATACTCCGCGCTGCCACGTCCCTCAGCTGCGAGCCGGTCGAGGAGATAGGTATTCACGTCCTGGCCGAGCCCGACCGGGAAGATGCGGGTGCGACCGGCGCGACCCGCGGCCGATTCGGCGATGCGTTCGGGGGATTGTTCGCCGACCGATGGGAGGCCATCGGTCAGGAAGATGATCAGTGAGAGTCGCTCGGATTCAGTCGGACCGGCGAGCGCTGTGTCCAGAGCCCCGGCGATGTTGGTCCCCCCCTCGGCCGCGAGGCCGTCTACAAACTCTCGCGCATCGGTCAGGTTCTCTCGCGTAGCCGAGACGAGCTGAGGCCGGAATGCGCGCACGGCCGACGAGAAGGCGATCAATCGAAAGCGATCCGCCGGCCGCAGAGTGCCGAGGGCTTGCTGCAGTGCAGCCTTGGCCTGCTCGAGCTTGGAGCCTGACATCGAGCCCGAAACGTCGACCACGAGGGTAAGGTCGCGCGGCACGGTTACCTCACGCTCGGCCGGTGGAGGTGCCAGCAGCAGCATGAAATAGCCATCCTCGCCTCCAGGAGCGTGGGTCACCAGGCTGACCCCGGCGAGCGGGCGGCGGAGTGGAAGGAAGAGCTCGAGGTCTCCACCGGTCCGCCCAGTCACCGCGACCTCGAGGTGATCGCTCGTCCGGCGGGTATCGAGGGTGTGAGTCGGTGAGTAGGGATTACCGAAACCGTTGGCGTCAGCGAGAGTGACGTGCAGCTCGCTCTCGGCCTCGCCGCCGCGCGCGCCAATGGCATAGCGCAGGCGAAGGGCGTCACCTTGGCGGGCCAGTAGCTGGGTATACCGCAGGACGACCCGGCGAGTGTCGCCCGGCTCGATGGGAAAGACCTGGGCCCGCACCAGGCCATGGCCGGCCAGCGTGAGCAGGGCAGGGTCCTTCCGCCGCCGAACGATCTCTTCGTAGATCCCCCGCGCCTGCTCCGCGTTCATCGTCTCGCCCCGCAACTCCCGGTCGCCCTGCCATAGCGAGAAGCCGGTGAACACCGCCTCTCCGGCCAGGGGATAGAGATAGCTGCCTTCCGCAACGACGCCGCTGGTGTTCCGAAAGCGCTCTTCGACCTCGACCCGTGCGACCCGCCCCTCGACTGTGATCCGCACCTTCGACCCGACCCGGGTGACCGAACCCAGCTGCTGTACTGGGCCGGGCCGGCGCTCAATCTCGATCCATCCCTGCGCAAGCAGGGTCTGGGGGAGTGAGAGGTAACATAGGAAGGCACTTAGGAGGACGGGCGGGACGCGAGACGGCGTCCGGGGTTGGACTGAGAGGCGGCGCATGTTTGCTCCCTGGCTCGGGGTCGGAGGGAGATGCACCGCACCTGTCGGGTTGCACGTGCTAGATCATGCGCTACTGCCGCTACTGCTCAACCGGCCGGTTCGGCCCGTGATTGGCAATGGGGAGGTCTAGAATCGTCCGTCGACTGGTTCCATCAGGAGGATCACCCCGCTCACGGACTGCTTGGTTGGAGAGACCAGAGGGGTACAGGTTACCCTGAGCCGCATCGGCTTGCCCCGACGGTTCGTGGCATCGACGAGGACCTCTTCCGCTTCGCCCGCAAGGCTGCTGCGAATGGGAGCTCTCAGCCGATCAGTCGGAAGACCGATATCGAGGTTCAGGAAATTCCTGTGGACCGCCTCATCACTACGCAGCCCCCACATGTCCTCGGCCCGGGTGTTCCACTTGCGCACTTGGAGGTCGCGGTCCACCACGGCCACGCCGCCCCGAAGACTGGTGAAGATCGACTCCAGAAACGCGTTCAGCTCGCTCAGCTCGTCGCTGCGCTCTTTCGACTCCTGATTGATGGTCTGGAGCTCCTCGTTGGTGGACTGGAGCTCTTCATTCATCGTCTCCAGCTCCTCGTTGGTGGACTGAAGTTCTTCGTTGGTGGTCTCCAGCTCTTCCACCGTGGACTGCAGCTCTTCGTTGGTGGTTTCCAGCTCCTCATTGGTCGATTGCAGTTCCTCGAGCGCCGTCTCCAGTTCCTGCGTCGTCCGGTGCAGCTCGTCCCGTAGCCGGCGCTGGTGGCTGACATCGATGAAGGTGATCACCGCTCCCACCCAGGAGCCGGCGGAATCCGGCACCGGAACGATCTGGAGGTCCAGGTACGTCTGGTGTCCTCCCGGAGCGAGCCAGCTGCCATCGGTCTGGATCACCGAACGACGTTCGTTGTAGGCCTGCTCCAGTGAAGAGCGGAGCTCGAACGGTCGGTACGACAGCTCCAGGTCTTGCAGGGGGCGACCGATATCTCGAGGGGTGAGACCGAACAGGCTGCGCATTTGTTGGTTGACCTGCAGTACAATGCCCTCGCGATCCACCACCACCTGAGCTACTGGGCCAAGGTCTGCCGCGGCATCGCGGAGGCGCGAATTGGTGGACCCGTCGCCGCCGTTCTCATCGCGAAGTGGTTCCACCGGCCGCTCCCCCTGACCGTGTCGTTCCTGCTTGACGAAGATTCTCCGCTTGATGTCCAACGGCGCAAAGGTGGCTTCGCGACTCAGCAAGGTTTCCGCCCGGCCGAGGAAGAGCACGCCGCCTGGCAGCAACGCGAACTGGAAGCGGCTCAAGATCCGAGCCTGCGTCTCCGCGTTGAAATACATCATGCAGTTCCGGCAGATCAGCAGGTTGACTCGGGAGATTGGGGCATCCTGAATCAGATCATGGCGGCCGAAGATGACCGACCGACGAAGTTCCTTGTTGAAAACGAAGCGCCCGCTCTGGTGCTCGAAGTACTTTTTCAGCAGATCGGGTGGCACATCGTTGACAGTCCGTTCCTCGTAGCTCGCCATCCGGGCCTGGTTGAGTGCCTCCTCGTCCACATCGGTGGCGTAGATCTTGACTCGCTCCCGAAACTGTTCCTCGCCCAGACTCTCGGCCAGGAGCATGGCGATGGAGTAGGCCTCTTCGCCGGAGGCGCACCCGGCACTCCAGACTCGAATCGACTGGGTCGCTTCGGGAGGTCCGATGATAGCTGGAATCACGTTGCT
>JBIOUY010000341.1:0-3136 GCA_044867445.1 Gemmatimonadales bacterium | reverse complement strand
TACTTCAATTTCGCCGGATCCCTCGTTGAGACAGCGCCCAGATCGTTACGCCATTCGTGCGGGTCGGAACTTACCCGACAAGGAATTTCGCTACCTTAGGACGGTTATAGTTACCGCCGCCGTTTACTGGGGCTTCGATTCAGAGCTTGCACCCCTCCTCTTAACCTTCCAGCACTGGGCAGGCGTCAGCCCCTATACGTCAGCTTTCGCTTTCGCAGAGACCTGTGTTTTTGCTAAACAGTCGCCTGGGCCCTTTCACTGCGGCTTCGATCAGCAGTCAGGCAAGCCTGACCACTGCGAAGCGCCCCTTCTCCCGAAGTTACGGGGCTAAGTTGCCGAGTTCCTTAACGAGGGTTCTCCCGATCGCCTTGGTATTCTCTACCCGCCTACCTGTGTCGGATTGCGGTACGGTCGTCTTCGACCTCGCTAGACACTTTTCTCGCCGGCTTGGCTCACTCGAATCGCAGCGGATGCCACTTTCATTCGCTTCTCGGGGTTAACGAGGAAACGGATTTACCTGTCTCCTCCCCCTACCAGCTTGGACGCGTATTGCCATAACGCGCTCGAGCTACCATGCCGGGTCATGCCCTTGCTCCCACCGGGGCTCGACTCACCGAGCCGGCCAACGAAATCGCTGGCCGGTATTCGGATCGCCTACCTCCCGGCGACACCTTGCGGTGCAAACGGTCTCTGACGGTTCCGGAATATCAACCGGATGTCCATCGCCTACGACTTGCGTCCTCGGCTTAGGCCCGACTAACCCGCAGCGGACAAGCCTTCCTGCGGAAACCTTAGGCATACGGCGTGTGGGTTTCTCGCCCACATTTCGCTACTCATGCCGACATTCGCACTTCCGCACGCTCCAGCCGTCCTCACGGTCGACCTTCACTGCGAGCGGAACGCTCCCCTACCACCACCGCTCGGCGAACCGACCGATGGTCCGTAGCTTCGGTACCAGGCTTGAGCCCCGTTGGATCTTCGGCGCAGAACCACTTGACCAGTGAGCTGTTACGCACTCTTTCAATGATGGCTGCTTCTAAGCCAACATCCTGGTTGTCTGGGCGGCTCCACAACCTTTCCCACTTAGCCTGGATTTAGGGACCTTAGCTGACGGTCCGGACTGTTTTCCTCTAGACCACGAAGCTTAGCCCTCGCAGTCTGACTCCCGGGCTCTGAAATCGCGGGATTCGGAGTTTGGTTGGGTTTGGTAAGCGGGAAGCCCCCTAGCCCATCCAGTGCTCTACCCCCGCGATTGAACGCCCGAGGCTAGCCCTAAAGCTATTTCGGGGAGAACCAGCTATCTCCGGGTTCGATTGGCATTTCACCGCTATCCACAGCTCATCCCCTAGCTTTTCAACGCTAGTGGGTTCGGTCCTTCACGAGACATTACTCCCGCTTCAACCTGGCCAGGGATAGGTCACCCGGTTTCGGGTCTACTGCACGCGACTGATCGCCCTATTCAGACTCGCTTTCGCTTCGGCTCCGTCCTTCTCGGACTTAACCTTGCCACGCGCAAGTAACTCGTCGGCTCATTCTTCAAAAGGCACGCCATCAGGCTACCGATCGTCGCTTGCGCGTCGATCGGCAACACCCTCTGACTGCTTGTGGGCACGTGGTTTCAGGTACTATTTCACTCCCCTTCCGGGGTGCTTTTCACCTTTCCCTCACGGTACTCGTTCACTATCGGTCGCCAAGAGTATTTAGCCTTGGGCGGTGGTCCACCCAGCTTCCCACATGAGAGACCTTCCACGTGGTACTCAGGTGGTCATTCGCGGAGGTCGGACGCTGTCGCCTACGGGGCTGTCACCCTCTACGGCCCGCCTTTCCTGACGGGTTCGGCTAGCGTTCGACTTTGTAACTCCGCCGGGGTCGTGCGGGACCCCGATGAACGACTCCTACAACCCCTGCTCCGAAACGGCCGCAACCTATCGCGCGGAGCAGGTTTGGGCTTCTCCCCTTTCGCTCGCCACTACTCAGGGAATGATTTCTTCTCCTCCCGCTACTGAGATGTTTCAGTTCGCGGGCTTACCCCACACAGGCCTATTTGATTCAGCCTGCGGTGACCGGGCATTACCCCGGCCGGGTTTCCCCATTCGGACACCCCCGGATCAAAGTTTGCTCGCAACTCCCCGGGGCTTTTCGCAGCCTGCCGCGTCCTTCATCGGCTCTTGGCGCCAAGGCATCCACCCCGTGCCCTGTGTAGCTTGACCTCCCTCAGCCTCTGACCGATGGCCAGCGACCGGGGAAGGATCGGGATCGTCACCTTGTCACTTCGGCAGAAACTGAAGTTCCTTCTTGGCCGGCCGCCCAGGTACGGCGACCGACCTCGCCGATCGTCCACGATGGACGAGCGGCGTTCTTGCCGATGTCACGTCTTCACTTGGTAAGGTGCCCCGTCGCGAGACGGGTCGGCCGGCTCTGCCGGCCTTTCCAGCGATCCGCTGGTCGGTGAGCTCCGGCCGTATGGTCGAGCTCACGGATCAGGGGATCCGCCTTGGGGAGAAACACATCGACGGCTCGAGGCCAAGCCTCAAGCCGTCGTAAGACAGCCCAATCGTCCTCGAGGTCGCCGGGTTCTACCCGATATTCACTTCTGCGCTGGTCGTGGTGTGCAGTGGTCGTTTCCTCAGTGAGCCCGGAGCGGCAGAGTGGTGGAGACGAGGAGACTCGAACTCCTGACCCTCTCCTTGCAAAGGAGATGCTCTGCCAACTGAGCTACGTCCCCTCGCCGCTGGATCATGGTGGGCGTTTCTGGACTCGAACCAGAGACCTCTGCCTTATCAGGGCAGTGCTCTAACCAGCTGAGCTAAACGCCCTCCGCGGGCGGTTTGCCGTGCCTGACTCGACGACACGGTCGTCGCCACGGACGGCTGCACCTTGACCCTTGAAGAGTGACAGGAAGGACCGAACAAAGGATGGTCGAATGGGTTCGGTGTTCTTTCCAGGTCGCGTATCGATCTCCGACGACCCGTCCTTGCGGACCGGCCGGCGAGCTCCACCTGGCGGGGATGCTCGAGCGATCGATGCGATCAACCCTAGGAGCCATCAACGCCCCGACCCCACCTAGAGTCGGGACTCGGATCTCCCTAGAAAGGAGGTGATCCAGCCGCACCTTCCGGTACGGCTACCTTGGTAC
>JBIOUY010000340.1:0-35257 GCA_044867445.1 Gemmatimonadales bacterium | reverse complement strand
ACAGAAAGTTACTGCGAGGCTAGGAAGCCGATGAGCTTCTGGTAGATGGCCGACGCCCCAGGCAGGTCGTAGTTCCCCAGCACGATCACGATGTAGCTGCCATCCAGGAACCAGCCCAATTCCGAGCTGATCCCCGACCCCGGACCGCCGCCCCCATGGCCGCGCACCTGCTTTCCTCCGACTTCCTGCACCAGAAATCCATAGCCGTACCAGTCGCCTCGGGCGTGCGGCGCCAGGAGGGTATCGACCAGCCCAGGCCGGAGCAGCCGATGGTGCCGCAGAGCCTGCACAAACCTCAGCAGATCCCCCGTCGTGGAATAGCCACCTCCGGCCGCACTTCCCTTCCATTGGAGGAAGATCCAGTTGGGCCGTCGTGGACTGATGCCGAGCGGGTCATCCTCGTAGCGGGCGTAGCCTACGGCGAGGTTGGGCACCACGTCATCGATCGCGTAGGAGTCGGTGTGGGACATCCCCAGCGGACGAAAGATTCGTTCCCGCACATAATCGAAGTAGCTCATGCCGGTGAGCTTCTCCACGACCGTCCCGAGCACCACATAGCCTTCGTTGCTGTAGGCCGACGCTGTGCCAGGCGGGAAGAGCAGCGGCTCGGACGCGAACAACGGGAAGTAATCGGAGGAGGCGCGATACCGTTTTCGCCGATCGAAGCCCGGCCGGTCGAACAGCATGCCGAGCCCCGCGCTATGGCTCAGGAGTTGGGCGATGGTGATGGTGCGGGCCGCCTTCTGGTTGGGATAGTCGGAAAGAACTGTGCTCAGCGTGTCATCCAGGCGGAGCTTCCCCGCCTCGACCAATTGGGTGATGGCCACCGCCGTGAACATCTTGCTCATGGAGGCCAGATTGAACTTGGTATCCAGCCGGTTGGCGATTCTCCAACTCCGGTCTGCCAGCCCGTAGGCCCGATGGAAGAGGGTGCGCTCTCCCTTCACGACCAGCACGACTCCCGAGAACTCGTCCCTTCGGGCGGCTGCTCCGACCCGGCGAGCGATCTCTTGAACCACCTGCGCTTCTGACAGGCGATGTTCTGGCCAGCGCTCGGCCCGCTCGATGGCTGGGTCTCGGAGTGGCACCGCGCCGTAGTCGCCGAGCCGATCTGCCTGACGACGATCGGCAAGGGCGTAGATCCGGGCCCAGTGGTCGCCCTGGCGAGTCTTCACCTGGATCTCAAGTGGATCGCTACCGATCGCCTCGAGCACCTCCAACCCACCACTCTCCTCGTAGACCCGGCCCAGCCAAGCGGCGCGATCGGCAATTGAGGTCTCCGTGATCGCGGCCTGCGATACATGCCGGGCCACGAAGTCGATTCGGGCCGCGCTATCCCCGCTGTTGATGACCTCGATCAGCGTCTGGCCCAGTTTGCCGATAGGAGTGTTGGGGAACCGGGCGGTGGAATCGGCGCCAGGCGGAGCGGCCTGAGCGGAGATGCAGGTGCCGGCGGCCGCGCTGGCGGCGAGGGTCAGCGCACCGCGAAGGAGCAGCGCTCGGCGTATCGCGGGAGTGACCGAGAACCCCTGGCTCACAGCCAGCCCAGGATCCGGGAATGGATAAAGCCCCACGCGACCATGACCATGAGCAACACGACGACGGCGAGGAAACCGAACGTGGACTCACTGGGCGGAAACAGATGGATGAAATTCATACCGTAGATGCTGGCCACGAAATTCGGAACCATGATAATGACGGTGATCGCGGTCAGCCGTTGCATGATACGGCCCAGCCGATTGAATGCGGAGAAGACGTGTACGTCGAGCGCGGCGGCGAGCAGGTCGCGATAGGTGTCCAGTTCAGCCAAGACATGGACCGCGTGGTCCTGGACGTCGGCGAAGTAGGGCCGTAAACCCTCCGGAACCGTTCCCTCCCGGCGAAGCACCTCGGCCAGCACATGGCTGGTCGGGGCGAGGAGCCGAGGCACGCGCAGCAGCTCCTTCCGGAGCCGAAAGAGGTCGGCCGCCGCGCCCTCGGCGCCGGTGAAGATCGCCTCCTCGATCCCCTCGATCCGCTCGCGCACACGATCCTGGACCGTGAAGTAGCGGTCCACCAGGCTCTCGAACAGGGTGTACGCCAGGCACGCGATCCCGTGCACCTGGTGCTTCTCGTGGTGCTCCCAACGCCGGCGGGCCTCCGCAATCGCGGCAAGCACCGCGGCGGCGCGCCGATGGATAGTGACCAGATAATTCTCTCCCCAGAACAGATTGAGCTCTCGCGGTAAGATCGTGTCGCCGGACTGCTCCAGGGCATAGACGACGACGAAGTAGTAGCCGGAGTAGGCGTCGCACCGGGGACGTTCATGCGGCCTGGTTACCTCTTCCAACGCCAGTTCATGGAAGCCGAAGACCTGCCGGAGCAAGGCGACGTCCTGGGGGCCGGGATCGCTGATGTCGAGCCACAACCGATTTTCCGGGTCGCCCACCAACTCGCCGAGTCGGTCCACAGCGACTTCCGCCGGCAAGCCACGATCGCGTGCGTCGAGGACGAGTCGCATGGTACCCATCGTGCCTCCTTATTTCTCCACCACGTAGGCAATTCGCGACAGCCGCTTCTGGCTGGTGAGCCGGTGCACCGCGCCGAAGAATCGCTGCAGGCCTTCAAAGCGTTCTTCGCCCTCGATTTGGAGCAGGTCGCGGCGCTCATATTCTTCGACCGTCAGCCAACTGTTCTGCTCGATGTCAGTTCCGGAGGTTTCCTTGCGGACGGTGTCCAGCACCTGATCGGTAAAGTGACTGTAGGTACTGTCAACGAGATCGATGCGTCCGGGCACGGGGCAACTACCTTCTCATCGAAGATCGCGGGCCACTCTGGATGCGCTCCACCCACGAGGCGCGCCACTCGGGAGCTGGGAATGGCTTCGACCAGTAGGCGGTCTCCTTTGCGATCCGGCCGTCCCGCATCTCCAGAATGAAAACCGCCTGATACGGGTCCCCATCACCGTAATCGAGACTGGCCTCCAGCACCCAGACGTCGCCACTCCTGGTGAGCCGGCGCGGCGTCACCGCTGGGAGGGACGGGAAACGACTGTAGATCTCGCGGCGGTTCCTCTCACCCCGGATTCGTTCGCCGGACTGGGGCCATTCCATGACCACGTCGCTGGTGAACACCCGGTCGAGTCCCTCGAGGTCTCGGGCATTGATCGCAGCCACCAGAGCCTGGATCGCAGCGCGGTTGCTTGACTCACTCATGAGACCCCTCCTCTTCGAGGTGCAGCCAGTGCAGCAGGCGATGGAGCACGGGGGCGAGGAATACCCCGGCGCTCAGGAGGAACATCAGCCCGGCATAGAGGGCAAAGAGCGCGGCGAAGAGACGCCCGCCAACGCAGGGGTCAGTCCGGTCGGGGCAGGTGTCTCCCACCGGCCCCATGCCGCCCAGCAGCATGGAGGCGTTGAGAAATGCGGTCAGCGGCTCCTGACCGGCAATAAACGTGTATCCGGCGGTGCCGATCGCCAGCGAGACCCCAATTGCGAGGAGCGCGACGCTGCCATGGCGTTTGAGCCTACGCCGGAACCTTGGCCAGGGTAGTAGCGGCTCCGAATGCGACTCGTACATCCAGATCTCCTTCGCTCATCCGATGATGACCAGCTCTGACGACTCAGCGACAGGTGACCAGGATTTGGTATCCTCCGAGGTTCGCTTCGGTTCCACCGTGCGCGTTTGCCTTCAGCTGACCCTGACAGCTGATGGCTGGTTGGGCGACTGCTCGCTCCACCCACGGGCCGCTGCGGACCGCCAAGACCAGCAGACAACCAGCGATGATGGTGAGCATCAACTTGGTATAGGAGTCGATCTGCATCAGCCCCTCCGAGGGTGACTTGGGACGGATTGCGGTCCGGTACGCACTCGTGCTCCAAACCAATAGATCGCGCTTCCGGCCACCAGGACGGCGCCCACCGCGAGAAATTCCACTCGGGTACTTTGAGCCATCACCCAAAGCAACCCCGGAATCGCCACCAGAGGAGCGTACGCCGCGAGGCGATGGCCCCCCTTCGAGAGCGGCTCTCGACCCGTCCGGCGGGCCAATACCCATGCTGCTGCGCAGCAGCCGATATAGAGCAGGACAATGGTGAGGGTCGCAATGGGTGCTAGGAAGGTGAAGGTTCCCGACATGGCGAGCCCCGCGGCGATCACCGTATGTCCCAGCACCGCAACGTGCGGCGCGCGGGTGATCGGGTGGACGGCGGCGAGCTGGCTCGGGAGGAGGCCATCCCGGCCAAACGCAAACAGAATGCGCGAGCTCCCGAGCATGTCCCCGCCGAGATAGCCGAACATCGAGATGGCGCCGGTACCCAGCAGCAGCGCACGACCGCCAGGCCCTACCTTGGCGAGTGCATCGGCCAGAGGCGCCTGGGACGCGACCAGGCCGCTGCCCAGCACACCCTGCGCGACGAGGTGGATGGTGAGGTACAACAGCACCACGAGGGCAAGGGCGCCGGCGAGGGCGCGAGGCACCGTGCGGGCCGGATCGCGGATCTCGCCGCCCGCGCAGACGGGAACCTCCATGCCGGCCAAAGCGAAAATGACCAGAACGGTTGCTCGACCGACACCGCCACCCGCCGTGGGCCAGGTCCACTCGAGGTTTTCGTTTTGGACGAAGCGGGCCGCAAGCACGACGAACAGCAACAGGCCGGAGAACTTGGCAACCGCCGTCAGTGAAGCCAGCCTGGTTCCGGCTTTCACGCCCCGGACATTGATCATCGCCAACACCGCAAACAGCAGGACCAGCGCGGACCCGCGGGCGAGTGGTACCTTGAGCACGGGGAGCACTGTGCTCAACGTGTCGACCAGCGCCGCGGCGACGGCACCGCTCGCGAAGGCAGCAGCGAGCCAGGTCAGCAGTCCCGCCAGGTATCCGGAAAAGCGGCCGAAGGCATTCTCCACGTACGCGTACGGCCCGCCACTTCGAGCCGTCCTGCGCCCGACCTCAGCGAAGGCGATGGTGACCAGCGCCATAACCAGCGTGCCCGTCAGGTACGCCCAGGGAGCCGCAGTGCCGACCTCCCGGGCGAGGGCAGCGGGCAGGACGAAAATGCTCCCGCCAACCACGATGTTGATGATGCTGGCCCCGAGGCCGACCGGTCCGATTTCGCGGAGCAGGCCCTCATCCGCTGAGATGGTCTGGGTCAGCGGAGCGTAAGGCAGGCGGGTACCTCCGAGTCAGGCACTACCCAAGCGCCGCTCCATCTCGGCGTCCATCTGCTTGCGCAGCTCGCCGAGTCGTCCAGCGTAAGCTGCCAAAGCGAGGTCCAGCTCGTCGCGCGGATGCCACGGCGGCACGGCCTGGGGTCGACCGTCGGGATCGAGCGCAACGAAGACGAGCACGCAATGCCCGGTTCGCCGCCGCTCAGGGCGCTTGGGGTCTCCGGCATAGACATCCACGGCTACGTCCAGACTGGTCCGCCCGGTGCGGATGACGAGAGCCCGGAGCTCGACCAACTCCCCCACATGAATGGGCGCCAGGAAGTGTAGCCCGCCCAGATAGACGGTCACGCAGTAGGTGCCGGTCCAGCCGGCTGCGCAAGTGTAGCCCGCCTGGTCGATCCACTTCATCACCGCACCGCCATGCACCTTGCCGCCGAAGTTGACGTCGCCGGGCTCGGCCAGGAAGCGTAGCGTCACCTCGCGCTGCCGTTCCACCGGGTTGCTCCGGTCCGCTACCGAGAAAGCGGGACGCTGTCAGCTCGTGCCAAGATCGCCGCGGGAGGCTCAAGCAATTCTTTCCGCGCAGAGTCCGGCATAGCGGCTCGCGGCGAGGGGAATCGGCTGGCGAATGTCCAGCAGGTCGTCGCGGAGCGAAACGAACAGTCGGGTTCGGTGCGTGGCGCACTCGAGACCGACTGGGTTGTCGCAGCGCATCCGCAGAGAAGGGCTGTACCGGCTACTCTCAGCACAACCGTACGAGGGTGGCTCATCTGTCTACTCCTGTCTTAAGTCTCCGCCTAAGCTGCAGGCTCAGGCCCACCGCGTCCAGCCATTCGCCGGTGGCTGTCGTATTCGGCGCGGGTGAGCTCGAAGCGAATTACCCCGGGCTCGGAGCCTTCACCAATGAGCCGAAATCGGCATTTGCGCAGGACGCCAATGGAGGGTGTCAGCTCCGGTAACGTCTCGGCAATAACACGCTCCACGGCAGAGACCGCGAACGCCTGGGCGAGCAGGCCGTCTACCGTCTCGGAGGCGTAACCCTGGCGCTGGTGGTCACGCACAATGCCGTAGCCCACCTCGACGGTACCAGACGGCGTCGGGGGGCCTTTGTAGCCGGCGCTTCCGATCAGGGTCCGGCCGGTCGCGCCGTGGGTGAGCACGACGAAGTGGAGCCACCAGCCCCCCTGCTCTGGGCCCTCAGCGAGTCGGGCAAGGGTGAACTCGAGTGAGGGCGGGTCGAGGAACTCGGGCGGCCAAGTGGCTGGCACGAAGGCATCCAACCGCGCGGCGAGGGCGGGCTTGCTCTCCAAGGCGGCCCGGGTCAGTTCAAGGTTTGCTGGGATGAGCTCCAGGCGTTTGGTGACGATCATTCTCGTTCTGAGTTTGTGAGGCGTCCTCTAGTGCACCCACGATCTGCGGTAGCGCGCGGACGGGACTTTACGGGTTGCCTTCCAGCGTGAAGCCGATCTTGAGGGTCACCTGCCAATGCGCTACGTCACCGCCTTCGATGTGGCCCCGCGTCTCGACTACCTCGAACCAGCGTAGGTTCCGGAGAGTCTCGGAAGCCTTCGCGACAGCGTTCCTGATTGCATCCTCGACTCCGCTGGTGGAGGAACCGACGAGCTCGATGGTCTTGTAGATGTGGTCCGGCATCCGACCTCCCTGGGCAACGCGGGTGGCTGGTCGAGCGCCCGCCGGGCGACCGGCGGACGCGTTGGTTAGGCAGCACCAGTCGCGGGTGCTGATCGGGCTGCACTGCTCTCAATGGAGGTACGGCGCCTCGTTTCTCGCAATCCTCTCAAACTCGCTCTCAGTCAGCGGTAATCGGCGGAATGCTGCCCATCCCTGGCGCGGCCGGAGATTGCCCGCCGCAGCAGCGTCGGAACCATAGAGTACTCGCTCGACCCCCACCTGGCGGATCCGTTTCGCGGCCAGAGCCGCGTTGGCAGCCGAGATGTCGAGGTCGGCAATGGTGGCGACGTCGAACCAGAGCCGGCGGGTTCTCCGATCATGGTTCTGGACCGCCTCCGCGAGCACGGCCATGGCGCTGTCGGCCGGAGGGTCATCGTAGCCGGGGCCCGTGCCGGCCAGGTGGGCGACCTGGACGGGGACATCGGCCGCCAGCGGCAATAGCTGATCGAGAAAGATCCGCGCCTGCGCGGCCCCATATGGACGCTTCCTCGAGACCGACGCTCGGAGATGCACGAGGATTGCCATACGGTGGTCATTCGCCGCTCGAAACACTCTCCGGAGCTGCTCGAGATGTGCGGGATTGTCCAGTTGCACGTCTGAATTGCCGAAGTGGAGCTTGATTCCATGGCGGAGGCCAGGATTCCTGCTGCACCGCTCGAGCTCGTCGAGCGCGTACTCCTTGAGTGGATTGAAGCTGCAAAACGCGCGAAGCCGCTCCGGATACTGCGCTGCCTGGGCAGCAGCCCAATCGTTCTCGGCCCGAACCTTCGCATACTCGTCAGCGAAGGTCCCCGCCGGGCTGCCGTACAGATAGGCAACCGACAGCACGAGCGCGCGTTGAATGCCGGCTGAATCGAGGAGCGCCACAAGATCGCGCGCGGTAATTCCCTGCGGGCCGGCGGAACCGCTGGCGAGTAGTGCTGCGATGGCTGGGCTGAAGAGATGCTGATGGTGGTCGGCGACCGGAGCGACTTGCCCGCCCGCGGATGCTGCCGACAGCACGAACGCCACCAGCGGGAGAGCGGGTCGATTCATGAGGGTGCCGCCACCCCCCTTAGAGGTTGTAGAAGGCCAGGGTGTCGACCAGGTTGCCGACGGCGGTCGAGAGCTTCGGGTGGGACACCTCGAGCTCCCTTACCCGATCGGCCAGACGATCGCGCAACGGGGGCTCCAGTACCCGAGGGCCTGCAGGTCGACTTTGAAGCGCTGCCTCAACTTCCCGGGCCAGGCTATGCAACGCCTCTCGGGCATCTGCATCGAGGTCGTGCGCCTGGGCGAGCTCCGAGCGGAGACCCGCCACCAGGGCCCTGAGAGACTCTTCCGACATGATTGCCCCTGCGGACTAGTACTTGGGAAACATGGCCCTGAGACGGGCGCTTTGCGACCCCCTTAAGGAGGGTACACCGTTCCCACCTACCGAAGCTCAACTGGGCCGCGGGGTGTGTCGAGCGCGGCGATCAGCGCTGGTTTTGCGCCAGGGAGGACTCGGAGCTCCAGCCCAAGGTGCCGAAGGAGGCCCAGGACTGTGTGGGGCTCGGGATGCTCCGCCCACAGATCGACCAACCGCACGCCATCCGGCGCGGTCTCCGACGGGTGGCGACTCTGGCCCCAATCGATCAAAAAGGGCACGAGCCCAGCGCCGAGCCGGATGTCCGGGTAGGTAAAGCGCCACGAGATCACCTGGCCGTCACTGAGCTCACGATGGCCGAGCCGCACCTCGCCAAGTTCGATCCCGGCAGCCCGCGCTGCGCTCACTCTCTCGTCCATATCGTCACACTTGGCAGCCCAGGTGATGAGTCGTGGGGCAGCGAGAGCGTCCAGGCCTAACCAACGGGGACGCCGGGGCGCCACCTGGCCGGGGTCCGGAGCGATCAGTTCCAGGTACGTTCCCGGTCCAGTATGAATGACGGCGTTCCGAGTGCCCTCACCGGGATGGCGCCCGCCTGGTACGGCACGAACCCCCATCCGAACCTCGAGACGCTCAATCTCCTGCTCCAGGTTCTGTCCGCCCCATACCAGATGGTCCACCGGTGGAAGCGGCATTAGCCCGTCAGCCAGCAGCCGCCCTCAACCACTCTGGCGCCGGTCCCACGCAAGAAACGCGGACAGTGTCGGTGCCACAGGCACCAGGACACTATCCCTTTGGCTGCCTTGCCTCAGGTAGACTGGACCGTCACTCTCGGGAGCCGGGTCGGGCACGAACACATAAGCGTCACCATGTTCGTCATCGGCGAACGCCACGGCGCCGGGCGGCAGCCGTACGCCGTCGGGAGCGATGGCTTCTTCGTCCATCGGCAGGAAAAGGTCAAGCCAACGCTCCGGTCCTCCGCTAGGTGGGAAGAGTCTGAAATGCGACCGTAGCACGCTATCGGGTGGATCGTAGAGGGCTTGGAGGACAGGCGGGACCGGCCGGCCAAGATGCGAGGCGATCAACTCCCACTTTGGATGCATGAGCCGGGCACGGTACGGCGAGACGAACGCGGGCGGGGGTTCGTAGAAGCCGCTCATGAGTACCTCCACATCGACTATCTATACTGCTGCCCGGTCTCTACTCGGCCGCCTGCACCACCAATCCTGTCGCTTCGCCTTATCTCCGCAAACGGCACGCAGATGTGAGCTACGCTTCCTGCTCACGCGCGGCTCATCCGAATGAAGTAGAAGACGTAAAAGAGAAACCAGAAGCATCCCAGCAGCGCGCACCAAGCAGCCGGCCGAGCATCAATCGACCGGCGGAACAGCAGTCGCATCACGCCGGCGCCGGCGAAGCTCGGCGCGATCCGGACGATCCGGGCGAAGATGGTCCAGAGCAGTACCCCGCCGAGCGGCAACCCCAGCGAGAAGGCAAGCCCGGCATAGACCTTGAGCGGCACGCCCCCGAGCACCAGAAATGGCGAATAGGGGAGTCCTTGGTCTGCCATAGTGTGCTGGACGCGCTCGATCATTGTCTCGGATATGCCGGGGATCATGCTCAGGAAATCGGTGTACTCGATGCCCAGCATCACGACGAGGAGGTAGATGAGGCTAACAGCCGCCACGGAGCCGGCGATCGACGCGATCCAGGAGATCGCGCCGGCTCGCAGCGCGAACAGGGCGGCGAAGCTGATGTAGACGTCGGGAACGATGAAGAAGAAGAGTCCCTCGGCGAAGCCCCACCAAAATCCCGCCAGGCGCGCCAGCCGCTCATCCTGAGCGAGGCGCCGGACCACCAACTACTCCGTGATGACTCGATCGGCCCATTCGACGAGCGACACGAAGAAGATGCGTCACTGAGGCTGCGTCCCACCGTCCGCCTCTTTCTCCACGGGCTGCCGCGCAGGCCCACGCGCATGCCACCACCAGGTAGCGCGGAAGCCCTGTGCCAGGAAATACGCCACGACTGCCGCAAGCACGAGCAGCACTGGTTGTTCCTGTCTCCAACCCGCCTGCGCCAGGAGGCTGACCAGGTACACCAACAGAGCCGCCGCGGCCACCCAGCTTCTTTGAACCATGCCGTGGCCGAGGCCGATGACGATCAGTCCACCCATCAGCAGAGTAAACGATGCGGAGAATAGCCCGCCCAGTGCCATCACGCTGGCGCTACCGATTGCCGTATACCAGGCACGCTGCAAGTGTACCGGGGCGGTCTCTTCAGTGATTGGGCCTCTGGGAAAGAGCTCCACGTTGGCTACTCCGCTCGACTCCATGGCAGGGTACGGTTGGCGAACCTGGTTTCGCCTCGCAATAGATGATAGAGGTAGGAGCCCAGGCAGAATCGGCCGAAGACGAGAGCGCCCAGGGCGACAACAACTAATCCCTCGAGGGTCCAGGCAAGGCCAGGCCGTCCAGTGAGCAGGGCGAGGCCTGCGCCGCCCAGAAACGTCCCGGCCATCCCTTGGGCAAAGCGACGCGGCGCCGGCGCCGGGGTGAGCGGTGGGATGTTCCGGGACCTTGCCATGGCCCAATTGTAGAGCGCGTCAAACGGATTTCGTGGGGCAACGAGGGCGTTCCACCAGAGCAGGCCACCCAAGGCCAGAAACATCGCCGCCGACTGGAGCACGATGGCCAGCAGGACAACGCCGGCCAGCAGGCGGGGTTGAAACATGAGCGCCGAGTACTGGTAGCCACAGCTCGCCACTGGGATATCGGGAAAGCCCTGTTGGCGAACGAACTGACGCTTCGAGATCTCGGACACTAGATCCTCCCGGGACAGCGCGCACCTCCGCCCTGTTTGGCCGCCTGCGTCATCGTGTCAAGCCTTGGTAAGCCAAACCAGCAGCACGGCCACGGCCGCCGGGACCGCAAAGACTAGCAGAAATATTGGCGCTTCCTCGGCGACCGAATACCCGGCCTTGGCGACGCCGACCCACAGGTTGATGGCGGCCGCAACAAGCCAGATGGGGATGAACCAACGCGCGGCCGCGGCCATGCCGGAAAGCGGAGCGGCAGGATTCATGAGCCGCCCGGCGAGAAGAAACAGGGCCAGGAGAACGATGCCGCCGGCGATCACTTTGACCGTGTGCGAAATGGATTGGCTTCCTTTCGAGCTCGCGGGTTGCTAGGGTGCCCGCTCCGGCGGGGGCACGAGGTCGCATTCGCGCTCGAATCGCTGCACAACTTGCAGTCGATTCTCCATCGCCCCCGATTGGGCCGCAATTCGCCACGCGAACTCGCGACGGGTCTCGGCGGGGGTTGCTCCCTGCTCTACCGCCACGCGCCATTGAGCGCAGTAGGCCGGCAGTTCCACGTCAATGATCCGCCGCGCCGACGTGAGCCCTTGAAGGAATGCTTCGCAGGTTGGGAACGCCTCTGCCTGGGCCCGGTGCACCGCCTCGTGCGCCTCGAGTTGGGCCAGGAGGAGCGAGTCCCGCACGTCCGCTCGTATGCGACTGATGGCCCTCCCCCCCTCGCACCACGTGATCCCCGGAAAGTCGTCCGGGACGGCGGCCCGTTGAGCCCAGCCGAGGCGCGGCCTGCACGCGAGCGCGAGGGCAGCAACGCCGATGTGGACGAGGAAGCGACCCACGTGGAACGCCTCCTAGTCCTCAGTTGTATCGTGCCTGGCTACAGCCGCCTGCAGGCCGGCGCGGAACAGAAAGAACTCGGGATCGTGGACCGCCTCGTCTACTGGCAACACCATCGCGCGCTGTGCAAGAGCCGTCCTTGGCAGCGCGACGAGGCATCCGCACAGCAGGACTAGTCCGAGGTAGTTCATGGTGTCACCCGGGCGAATTGTGTTCTGCCGCTCATCGCTGGCCAGAGATAACCGCTTCGATGACGAGCGATCCGGATCAAACTGCCCCGTTCAGATACTCACGTAAGGGAGTGTCCTCTCGGACGATGTGGTCGGTAATGTGAAACACTTCCTCCAGGCGCTCATCCTGAAGTGCCTCCGTCCGATCCAACATCCGGCCCAAAAGCTCGATGCCCTCCCATGGGGATTCCGCGGCGTCCACTACCATCACTTCGTAGTGGCCTTCCGGTGCTCGCAATCGCAGTGGAAACGCAACTCGGTCCCACGGGCCCGAACCCTCGGTCCAGTCACCGACGGATACGACTGCCTCAACGATGCGAGGGTCGTGATCCGGTCCGTAGCGGGCGTAGTAGATGGCACACGCAGCACCATCCTCATAGACGAACCGCGTCAGGGACGTGGTCACGCCGCCGCAGCACTCGCACTTCGAAGAGCTCGGCTCTTCAAATTCAATCGTCAGCATGGAATTCAGCGGCCCTAACGCTCTGGGCCCATTCGGCGCTGCTCCGCTCCCTGGGCCAGCATCCGTTCGGCGAAGTCCAGGCGCTCCTGCGTCTCGCTCAACTCCTCCCGCAGCCTGTTCAGGTCGGCTTCGAGCGCTTCGAGCGCTTCCGGTGGTGTTGGGAGCTCGTTCTTGCGGCGGCGCTCCCGCAGACGCTGGGCCCATAGTCCGAACCCCAGCGCCAGGCCTGCGTGAGTCATCGCATGCCATGGCTCGCCAGGCCCGACTGCGAACCCGACTGCGACCAGGTTGAGGCCGCTCAGCACAGCGGCGATCGGGTACCAGATCGTGGGCTTGAAGGTCATAGCCAGATCATGTCGTGAGCCACGCGCCTATCGCCGATGGTGGGGGTGGTCGCAGGCTCCCTCGAGGTCGTAACGGACCCTTTCGAGGCGTACCGACTCAACGTGCCTTTGACCTGAAGTTCCGTCCGCGATTTCCAAGTATAGCCTCAAATCGCCTGCTGCGAGACTGGCCGCACTTCGGGCCTGTTGCACCGCACCAATCTGCCGTCCGCCTCAACTTCGGCCGATCCCAAGAAGTTCCCCGAGGCCTCACGGGCCCCCTATGCTCGACTGCACACTGCAACTGCGCACCACGGAGACACGAAGAACACGGAGACAGCACGGAATGCAAGGGTGGTCCCGCTAACTCTTCTTAGGACGAGAATGGTGCCCCACCTCCAGCGTCAAAAGATTAGTGCAGTGATATTGCCGTTTCCGTGCAACCTCCGTGCATTCCGTGTCTCCGTAGTGCGCAGTTGCAGTTGCAGTGCGCAGGTATCTCGCCGGGAAGCCCAGCACTCCTCGCTGCTGTCAGCGGGATGCGTCTTTTTACAGCCCTGGTAGCAAGCTGGCTGCCGGGACGTGCGTCGCGGACCGACACTCTACGAGCACTGTCTGCCGACCCGGTTACCTGCTATTTGCGTTGAGGCGCTTCACGGCTGGCTGAGGAGCCGCACAGGCCCGTGGGCGACCAATCGGGTGCGGGAGTGGAGCGCGGTTTCGACGCGTCCTGCAGGATGAGCACCACCGATCGGCGGATGGTTGTCCCGGTGCCGGTCAGTTGCATCGGTAGGCCGCCCTGGACCATGACTCCCGGATCACCTGCCCGATGGAGGAGCTTGCCTTGCGGCGTCTCCAGGCACTGTTCCCCCTCGAGAGTGTACCAGGCCTCCACGCCTGGATGCCGGTGCACTGGTGACTGCATCCCCGGCCGGAACACGCCTTCCATATACACCGCCGAGTAGGTGGGTGCGTCAACGAGCGGGAGCGGCCCCACCAACCCGATCCGAGTCCCGCCCGCCGGCCGCCAATCCCTCGCCGCGATGGTAAAGAGCCACGTCCGCCCCAGCGACTCCACTACGGTACTCCGCGACATCTGGGCCTGCTCGGCCTCGGTTCGGCTGGTGAAGACGTCGAGGTGCCAGAAGAGCGCAGAATCCTTGGGCAAGCCCCCCAGGTCCTGGCGGGCCGTGATGAAGCAGCCGAACTCTCGACCAGCACGCTGCTCGACCGGCTCACAACCGACGGTCTGCGCCCCGGCTGAATTGGTGCTGAGGGCCGCAACGGCGATCAGAGCGGCACCGACTATCGTCACTCTGCACCCGGCTCTACTCACTGGCTCTGATCCCAGACGTGGAGATCCACCCTCGGGTCCGGGAGCTTCGCCAACCAGAGCCAGTCCTGGGCTCGGGCTGCGAGGTAGCGTCCGGTGCGCAGAGTATTCACGTCAGCGTAGGAGGATTCGACCTGCACGCTGACGGCTCCGGCGCGCGGAACCCCCTTGAACTCGTAGTGGCCACGCCGATCGGTACGGGTCCTCGCCATGATCCGTAAAGTGACCCGCGAGACGTAGGGCTGTCCCAGGAATACCCCGGGCGTGCCGCTGCTCGCCGGTGGTGGCTCATCGAGCCCCACGAGCGAGCGCCCTTCCCAGCGGCCCAGCTCCACCGTGACGCCTTCGACCGGACGGTCGAACACCTTGGGCCACTGAGCATACGGTAGCCCGCGGATCGGCGCGGCGAGCACGTGGCCCGAGATCGTGGCGCGCTGTCGAGGATCGCGCCGGAGATCGAATGGCGAGGTCGACGGTTCCGTTCCGGCACCGCAGCCCAATGCGGCGACCGTGAGCGCCGCGACCGCAGCGTCGCAGAGCCTACTGATTACGCGCTCGAAGGTTCGCACGCCCACCGTTGCAATTCGAGGGAGTCCTGGGCCAGAGCCGCACGCAGGAAGTGGCGTGCCGGCTCGGTATACACTCGATACGGTGACCCGCCCATTTGTCATGGCCCCGCCTCCAGCCTAGCCGAACAACAGTGCCGCTGTCGAGCGGCTAGGCTGTATAAGTCGCGACTTCATGTCTGGCCTCCGTGGCCCGGCGTGACCTGTACTCGTCCTCACGCGGGGCCACGCTCCCAAAGAAGCCCAGGCCTTGTGCGCCAGGCATGCCAGCCTTCCGGCAAGTCCGCGACCTCACCATGAGTTGCGTCTCGCGCAAGCATCCAACCGAGGCCTACGACTCGAGCCTCGGCCGGGTCGTCGGTAGTATCGCACAGAAACTGCCAGCTGCCGTCATCGGCATCATGTGTGACATGCAGTACGGGAGTGCCTTCTAGCACCTGACGAGTGGTGATCGAAGCCGTATTTGGAGTGTCCGCGAACGGCCAGTGTCCCATAACCCTCCCGATACTTGTCCGATCTAGGGTCGCAGCTCAAACGGTGCCGAGGTGGTCGCGGAATACGGCAATACCTGGTGACCCAGTGAATCCAGGGCCACCTCAAATACGAAGCGATATTGCCCCGGCGCGCGGTTGACATAACCAAAGTCCAGGGGAAAGGCGGCCAGGCTGTCGCCGGGGTCCAGTCGGAAGCTGATCCCATCGCCGTCAACCGCAAACCAAACGACGCCCGGCTGCCAACTGCCCGCCTCAAGATGTTCGACCGCGACGTACTCGTTCATCGGCAGGTAGACTGGCCGCTCGCCCCGGTTGAGCAGCAGGGCTTGGGCGGACTGATCGACAGCCAATGAGTACACCGTCCTGTCCGACCGGGCCAGCAGGTCCACAGCAGGCCCCTCGCTCGGTCCGGTGGAGCATGCCAAGACCCACACTAAAGGAAAGAAACGTGCGCCCATGTGAGTCACGGTTAGAGGACGCCGCTTCTGTAGCGTGGCTCGGCCTTCACTGGGAGCCTCCATGCGATGCGGCCGCCTTCCTTTTCTAGTCGCCGCCCTTGTCCTTGTCACCGTGGGGCCGGCTCATGCCCAGCATCTGCGACCCCTCGCTGCCGCTCCCCTGCAGTTTGAGTCCTGGCGAGCGGCGTCTCCATCCTCTTCCAGCGGCAAGCTAATGGTCCACCGGACAGCCCTAGCTCCGAAGAATCGCACGCGCCAGGCGCTGCTGGGGGGAGCTATCGGGGCGGCAGCCGGCGTGATCGGTTGTACCGTGATCTCTACGCTGGCCAACGACTCGGCCCAGGGCGGCTTGTCCTTCTGCCCGCTCGACAGCTATCTCCTGATCGGAGGAGCCGGCTTTCTGATCGGAGCCGCCATTAGCTGGGTGATCTGATCACCCGTCGTGGTCCGTTGCTCCTCGGGTCCGGCTCCATGTGGTGGTTAGACGACAACCTCGTACTCGTGCTGAACCAGGCCACTGGAAAACTGGCGGGTCGCGATATGCTTGAGTGGGATATCGCGCCCGGTTGGCCCAAACAGCGGGATCCCGGTGCCGAGGAGCACGGGAATCACGGTGACAGTGAGGCGCTGAATGAGCCCCGCTTGGAGAAAGCGCTGAATGGTGATCCCGCCATCCACGTACACGTGTTGTATACCGCTGGCCGCCAGCTGCGATACAATTTCGGCCGGAGCCCCCGACATCCGCTCTACTTTCGCCCCCTCAGGGATCCGTGCCAGCGGACGAGTGCTGAGGACAAATACGGGCTTCTCACCATAAGGCCAAGCATCAAAGGTCAAGACCTTTTCGAACGTCTTGCGGCCGATGACCAACGCATCCACACTGGCTATGAACGCATCGTACCCGTGGTCTTCGCCGCCGCCCTGCGGTAGCCAATCGAGGTCACCGTTCGCTCGAGCGATGAATCCGTCGAGGCTGGTACCAACGAAAACCGAGGCCCTCATCACCGAACCTTCGTATCCAGATCCCTAGGGGCTTGGCAGCGCCACGCCTCCGTGATGATCGACTTGAGCTCTCGGACGGTCACGGCGGGTAGGCGAACCAAGACGGCAGGAAACCCGTTGTAGTGCGGCTCGGTGAAGAACTTCGCGGGGTCCGCGGCGAGCAGGAATTCCTTGTCGTCAAGACTGGCGACCCTGACAGCGATGACGTTGGGCTGCGGCACACGGGCCTTCTTGGGCGCGACCCGCTCCATCCAGACCCAGACGAAGCCCTTCAGCTTCCCTTTGTTGCGCACCGAGAAGGCGAAGCGGTCGGTCGCCTCCTCCGTCTCGGGCAGTGAGAGAGCAATGCGCCGGACGTCTGCCTGACTTGCCATCGGATCACCTCAGCCTGCTGGTTGCCAATGCGTCGGCCGTCCCGCGCCGTGCCAAGCAGACGCTCGACGAAACTTCAGGTCGAGCGCGGTTCGGCGGATCGTCGCCCGGATTGATGAACACCGTTTCGAGTGGGCCTTCAGTCTCGACGTGGACGACGGTCTCCCCCTCCCCCTCGAACCATTCAGTGTGCCGCATCCCCGCTGGTGTCACGAGGAAACTGCCAGCCCCGTAGCGCTGAGCCCGACTCGAATCCAGGGACTCACCCATCACGATGATCAACCTGCCCGCAAGGACTGTCTGATGCATGGTCTTCGTGTGCCAGTGGGGCGGGATCCTGAAGCCATGCGGAGCCAGGAGCCGGTAGACGCAAGGACCCGGCTTGGTCCGGTCACCCAAGAGAGGCATGAAGAACAACCCCGGCGTCAGCTTCGCGCCCGAGACCCGAAGCGGTGACAGCGTACCCAAGATACGGCTAAGCCAATGAGAGCTTTCATGGACCCACGCTGCTTCCTCCTCAGACGCTGCGGAAGATTTCAGTGACACGGCGCTCGACCAGAACCCAACAACGCCAGATCTTCACCTGCTTCTGCCGCCGGCCTGCCAGGCTCAGGTAGTCGCGGGCTCGTCGCGCGGCCCCTCGTTGTCACCAACTTCCCGTCCGAGCCGGGCAAAATGACGGCATTCATGCCCACCAGGTACCCCAACTTACCGTCCGGCGAGAGGGTCGCGTTGACGCTTGCGCTCGCGCGCGAGATCCATAGGGACCTCATCGATTTTGAGAATCCGTCAGCAATCGACCGGGGCAGCCTCGGCGTGACCCCGGTGGAACGCGGCCGCCAGCGTCATCACGGTCGCTACCTCGAGCCGGGTCGTCGGTCAGCTAGCGATGCCATTGATCGACGGGATCCCGTGATTGCCCTAGGCCAGAGCCGTGTCAGGGCGATCGTCGCTGACCCGATAGGCCGAACCGTGATGGGCGACAAAGAACACCGCCGCAATGTAGACCAGGAGATCCCCGCGCCATTGACCCATCGCCGCGTGAGCCAGAAAGGCCGTTCCGCAGGCCAGGATGAGACCCAGAGCCCCAACGCGTACGGTCCGTGGCACCAGGAACAGGATCGCTGCCACCGCCTCCAAGCCGCCAAGGACGGCCAAGTGCATCGCGTGAGGCCCGCTCGCCCCCCAGGCCGTTGTCGCTCCCCCGATGCCAAGCATGAGCCCGAGGGTGATGTGGAGGAGAACAAAGGCGGCCCGCAATCGGCGATACTCAATCATGGCCCAATCCTCGCTGCGATAAGTGTCTGGTCCTAGGCCTGTACCGTCGCCAGCTTGGCTTGGATGGCCTGCATCTCCTCTCGATTCGGGCCGTAGAACCCCGGCGGGGTTCCACCCGCCATCCGACACAGCAGCACGAGCTGGGCGCGATGGTGGATCAGGTGATGCAGCATCTCGTTCCAGAGGACCTGACGAATCGTCAGCCGCCGGCCATCGAAGAAGGTCACCGTGTCGCCGAGCCGATCGTTTGTGAGGCTCTCCAGGCGCGCCACCGCCTGTTCGTGGACCCGGCGATACCCCGGAGCGAGCAGCTTGATCTCGCGCGGCCGTTTGAGATCCGGCGGCTCGTCTTCGAAGCGGAACCGCCCCACAGCGATTCCGAAGCTCAAGCAGGCGTCGATCTCGCTCAAGTGCCACGCCAGCTCCCCAATGGAGCGGCCTTTCGGGTCGGGACGGAAGTCGTACTGATCAGGCGGGAGTGCTTCCAGCAGTCGCAGCGTGTCCTGGGCCTCTGCATTCCAGGCAGCGCGGAAGGTCTCGACCTCGTTGAGGTGAGTCATGAGAACCTCCGGGATGAAGCGGGTAGTATCCAGTCGACCTTTGAACGCTACCAGCTCGGCGGAAGACGGACCAGAGCCTCATGCAGTCGTCATCACCACCGGCGCGTGGTCACTGGTGCCGACCTCCGCCTGCACCACACAGCTGGTCACGCGACCGGCTACACCTGGCGACGCGAGGAGGTAGTCCAACCGCCAACCGATGTTGCGGGCGCGAAGGTTTCGCCAGGGCGCCCACCAGGTGAACAAGCCGGCGTTGTCGGGATCCATCGCTCGCCCCATATCGGTCAACCCCGTGCCCAGCAGCGTCTCGAACAACGCGCGTTCCTCCGGCCGCTGCCCCACAGCCATGGGTTTCCGCTCTTTCGGATGCACGTCCATCTCGGTGCGGGCGATGTTCACGTCGCCGCAGAGCAGCAGCTCGCGACCGCCGGCCCGGAGCTCGCCGGCCCACTCGATCAGGCGCGTCAGGAAATTGACCTTGGCGGGATAATCCTTTCCGCCGTTGGGGACATACATCGAGGCGATGATCAGATCGCCGAGTTCAGCCGTCACGATGCGGGACTCGAGATCGAATGCTGGATGGCTGTAGACTGGATCGGCGGGGAAGGTCTCTTCGCGAAGTTGCAGCGATACGCCCGAATAGCCCTTGCAGCAGTGCCAGAACGCATGATACTCCTGCCGCTGTACGACTTCCGGCAGCTGCGCCAGCTCCGCCTTCAGCTCCTGCAGACATATCACGTCCGGCCGCTCGCGATCCATCCATTCCTGAACCTGGGGGGCGCGGGCGCGGATACCGTTGACATTCCAGGTGGCGACCTTCATGACCAGTCTACCCCACGGGCACACTATCGAGTATAGGCCGCCTCTGCAACAATGGACGAGGCGGCACAGCTAGCCTATCGGTGGACCCTAACTTGACAGTTCCGAAGTCAGATCATAGCGTGTCGCTGGGACCCGCCACGACGACCCCAAGACCGCCGAGCCGCCAACACGGGAGCTCGGCATTTTCGTTTGACCAGAAAGGAGCTCGGCGATGAGCGGTACCGTGAAGCCCGAGCTCGTTGTCGCACCCCTGCCGCTGCGCGGTCCGGCCGAGGAGACCGTCCATCTGTCGGTCAACGGCGTCGAGCAGGTGGCCGCGATCGAGCCGCGGGTGAGCTTGCTCGATTTCCTTCGGGAGCACCTGGACCTGACCGGCACGAAGAAGGGATGTGACCAGGGCACCTGCGGCGCCTGTACCGTCTGGGTTGATGGGCGACGGCTCCTCTCCTGCCTGACGCTCGCCATTACTTGCGAAGGGCACCAGGTCACCACGATCGAGGGACTGGCCGTGGGAACGGAGCTGCATCCTATGCAACGGGCCTTCATTGCCCACGACGCCTTTCAGTGCGGCTACTGCACCTCCGGTCAGATCATGTCCGCGGTCGCTCTGCTCCGCGAGGGCCACGCCTCGAGTGATGCGGAGATCGCCGAGTGGATGAGTGGGAACCTCTGCCGCTGCGCCGCCTATCCCAACATCCGTGCTGCCATTCGCGAGGTGCGCGACGCCACAGGAGGAGGTCACCATGCGGCCGATTAGCTATGCCCGGGCCACCGACGTGGCCGACGCTATCGCGACCGTGAGTGCCGACCCCGATCGCGCGTTCCTTGCCGGGGGCACGACCGAGGTGGACCTCTTGCGCATCGACGTGGCGCAGCCCAGCGGACTGGTCGACATCAACGCGCTGCCGATCCGCGAGATCGAGGATCTGCCCGGAGGCGGGCTCCGGATCGGCGCGCTCGCCCGGATGAGCGACGTGGCCGAGGCGCCTGGCGTGGTGGAGCGTTTCCCGATGATCGCTCAGGCATTGGTGCTGGGCGCGTCGGCCCAGCTCCGCAACATGGCTTCGATCGGCGGCAACCTGCTGCAGCGAGTCCGCTGCAGCTATTTCCGCGACGTCGGGTCGCCCTGCAACAAGCGTGATCCCGGAACCGGATGCTCCGCGCTCGAGGGCGTGAACCGGGGCCACGCCATCCTCGGCACCAGCGAGCACTGCATCGCCACCCATCCCTCCGACCTCGCCGTGGCACTGGTGGCTCTCGATGCGGTGGTGCACACTGAGGGCCCGCTGGGTGAGCGGGCGATCCCGATCGACGACTTCTTCCTGCTTCCCGGCGACACGCCGGAGCGGGAGCACCCGATCGAGCACGGGGAGCTCATCGTGGCGATCGAGGTGCCGGCGACGCCGGTCGCCCGCCGGTCGCTCTACCTCAAGGTCCGGGACCGCGAATCGTATGAGTTCGCGCTGGCGTCAGTCGCGGCGGCGCTGCGGGTCGAAGCCGGGGTGATCGCCGAGGCCCGAGTGGGGCTCGGCGGCGTGGCCACGAAGCCCTGGCGGGCGCGCCGGGCCGAGCGGATCCTCGTCGGCGCTCCGGCCGAGCCGGAGACCTGGGCCAGGGCGGCCCATGAGGAGCTGGCGCCGGCGATGCCGCGGCGATTCAATGCCTTCAAGGTCGAGCTCGCCGAGCGGACCATGGTTCGGGCGCTTGAGCTGTTGCTCTCGAAGGGAGATGCCACATGACTTCGGCGATCGGGCAGCCCATCGAGCGCGTCGATGGGCGGATGAAAGTTACCGGTGCGGCGCGCTATACCGCCGACCTGGCGCCGAAGCACGTCGCCTACGCTGTCGCTGTCGGCGCGCGAGTGGCCTGCGGACGAGTGAGCGCGATACACGCGCGCGAGGCCGAGCGTGCGCCCGGCGTGCTCGCCGTTTTCACCCACCGCAACCTCCCCAAGGTTGCGGCGGTCCCCAGACTGTTTCCCTCGCTCTTTGGCCGAGCGGCACCAGGCGAGACCTTCTTCCCGATGCAGGACGACGAGGTGCACTACGCCGGCCAGCCGGTTGCGCTGGTGGTGGCCGACTCGCTCGAGCGGGCACAGCACGCCGCGACCCTGCTCCGGATCAACTACGAGGAGACGCCATCGACGACGGTCATCGAGCAAGGACGCGACGGCGCGTACGTGCCGGAACGCATCTTCGGCGGCTTGATCCCGGGCCGATCTTCCCGAGGCGACGTGGAGGCCGGCCTGGCCGAGGCGGCGGTGCGGATCGATGTGACGTACCGGTTCGCGGCCAATCACCACAATCCCATCGAGACGACCGCGAGCACCGCTGTCTGGGAGGACGGCCGGCTGACCCTGCACGACACCACGCAGGGGATCACCGCCACCCAGTTGACGGTCGCCGCATTCCTCGGCCTCCCACCCACGGATGTCCGGGTCACGACCCGGTTTGTCGGTGGCGGCTTCGGCTGCAAGGCAATGATCTGGCCTCATGCCACTTTTGCGGCGCTTGCCGCCCGCCAAGTCGGCCGACCGGTCAAGCTGAGCCTCACGCGGGAGCAAATGTTTTCCTCCTGCGGCCATCGTGAGGAACAGGAGCAGCGCATCGTGCTCGGCGCGACATCGGACGGCCGGCTCACCGCGCTCCGTCACCACAAGCTGTCGCCTACTTCACCGTTCGACGAGTGGGCGGAGCCATCCCTGGGCAGCACCGCGCAGGCCTACGCCTGCCCTAACTATGAAGGAGTCTATCGACTGTTCCGGTCCAACACGATGACGCCGAC
Source organism: Gemmatimonadales bacterium (assembly GCA_044867445.1). Lineage (GTDB taxonomy): Bacteria > Gemmatimonadota > Gemmatimonadetes > Gemmatimonadales > GWC2-71-9 > CAVVWJ01. The sequence goes on along the minus strand of JBIOUY010000340.1, from coordinate 12,732 downwards.
ATTCACCCGCGGTCCAGGCGAATCGACCGGGATGTTCGCGCTGGAATCCGCGATGGACGAGCTCGCCTACCAGCTCCGGCTCGATCCCCTGGAGCTGCGGTTGCGGAACCATGCCGACGTGAGTCCCGAGAGCGGGCAGCCCTGGTCCAGCAAGGGATTGAAGGAGTGCTACCAACTGGGCGCGGAACGCTTCGGCTGGAACGGCCGGAACCCGGAGCCGCGCTCGGGGCGTGACGGGCACTGGCTGATCGGGTCCGGCATGGCGACGGCGACATACCCGGTACCGGCGGCTCCCATCATGCAGCCGCAGCGGGCGCGAGCACGGATCTACTCCGACGGCAGCGCGGTGGTGGAGTGCGCCACCCAGGAGTTCGGCACCGGGGCGGCGACAGCGATGACCCAGGTGGCGGCCGACTTCCTGGGTGTGGCGCTGGAGCGGGTCCGGTTCGTGTACGGCGACACCGATCTGCCGAACGCCTCTGCGGCCGTGGGCTCCGCCGGATCGGCGATGCAGGCCAACGCGGTCCGCGCCGCGGCGATAGCGCTGCGCGACCAGCTGGTCGCGCTGGCGACGGCCGATTCCCAGTCGCCGCTGCACGGCGCCGAGCCGAGCGCTGTGATCGTGCAGGGAGGCAGGATGATGCGGCGCGACCAGCCGGGCAGCGGTGAGACCTACGCCGACCTACTCCAGCGTCACGCCATGGGAGACGCGGAGGCCGTGGGGAGCTGGAACCCCACCAGCTGGGACACCGGCTATGCGTTGACGACGTTCGGGGCGCAGTTCGCCGAGGTCGCGGTGGACGCCGATCTCGGGCTGGTCCGGGTCCGGCGCATGCTCGGCGTCTTCGCGCCGGGCAGGGTCCTGAACCCCCGGATGGCCCGCAGCCAACTCATGGGTGGCATGCTCTGGGGACTAGGCCAGGCCTTGCACGAGGGCACCCTCATGGACGTTCGAACCGGCCGCTGGGCCAACGCCAGCCTGGGCGAGTACCTCGTCCCGGTCAACGCCGATGCGCCCGACGTCCAGGTGGAACTGATCGAGGTGCGGGACGAGGTCGTCAATCCACTGGGCGTGAAGGGCGTCGGGGAGATCGGTCAGGTGGGCGCGGCCGCCGCGATCGCGAATGCGGTGTTCCACGCGACCGGCCGGCGGGTACGAGCACTCCCGATCCGGATCGAGTACCTGCTCTGATCAGAAGAGGAGCCGTGGGAGGCTGCGCCACGGCGCTGTGGTGACATCCGGCCGAGCGGAAGCTTGGAAGGGCCCGGTCTAATCCGCGCGGAACTCCCACATACTTGTGATGCGTCCGGCCTTCACACGGTAGATGAACAACTCAAACTCGGTTCTCTTCCCGATCGTGATCTCGTATCGATCCACGACATCGCCGGCTTCTGTGACCCGCCCCAGCAATCGGGCCTGCAGATCGGGGAACCGCCTGAAAGCGCGCTGCAGCCGGCTTACCAAGGTATCCTGACTGAGTCGTTCGTCCGACGGTCCAGGGGGAATCCCGCCCAACAGAACGGTGTCGGCCAGCCAGGGCCGGAGCCCGGGTGCATCATGACGATTATAGGCAGCGAGGTACCCCTCGACGACCGCTGTTGCGAGACTCGCGCTGGAGTCCGCCAGTTGTTGGGACATCGCATGGTTGGCGGGCGAGGCCACGAAGATCGCTCCCAAGGCGAACGCCAGGCGTGAGGCCACAGCGACTATCCTCCAATAGGACACCCTCTAAGAGGCTCGATGAAGGTTCAGCACGACCCTGGACGGCGACGGTTCTTCTTCCCTCTTGAGGATGGAGAGGCGGCGCTCTGGTACACCATCTTCGGCGACGACACCCTGGATCTCCGACACACGGAAGTGCCGCGCTCTGCGCGGGGCCAGGGTGTGGGCGACGCGCTCGTACGAGCCGCCCTTGCTTATGGCCGGGAGCACGACTTCCACGTGATCGTGACGTGCCCCTTCGTACAACGCTGGCTCCGGAAGCACCCCGAAGAGCGCCCTGCCGGAACAGTCGACCGGCCCACCTAACGACCTGCGCACCAGCTGCGTTCCGGCCTGCCGGCTGCATGCGCGGGATTAGGCGGCGCCTCGATCCTGCGATCGATCGTGCACGCCATCCACGCTCCAACGACCCGGTCCAAGGACCATCAATGCGAACGCCGCGGCGGCAGCCGAGAAGACCGACGCGTTCAGGGCTGATTTGAGCCCGGTTCCTACGCTCATCCCACCCGCGAACAGGAGCAGGAGGATCCCGCTCAGCAGCCCAGCCCATCTGGTGAATAGCCCCAGAATGAGCGCTACACCTAGGATCAGCTCTGCCCCCGTAGCCGCCCATGCCAGCGCCGGGATTAAGGCGGCTGGGGCCCACGGGTTGAGCTGCCCGGTGTACTGCGTGAAGTGGACGAAGTCGCCCCAGGCAACGTTCTTCGTGCCAGAGGGTCCCCAGAGACCGAAGCGGTCCGCAACCGAGACCAGAAATGTCCCACCAACGGCGAGACGTAAGAAGCCCGGGACGTATCGCCGGCCTGCCTCAACGAACTCGTTTTCAAAGGACATGATCGAACCCCTACTCGTCAGCCGCGGGTGGCGCGCAACCGCTCGTGCGTCCGCCAAACGACTGGCGCATTAGCTGCAAGCGACAAGCTGTCGGCCCCCACAATCACTTCGTTCCTTAGCCATGATCGGCGCGCTTCCAGCCCGATCGGAGCTTACTTCTCCCGCGCCGGTCGGCTGCATGCGCGGGTTAGGCCGTTGGCCGGAGCGATCGCCGTTGCGCTATGGCACACTATTCTAGAATACGACGGAAGAGATGGGCCACCTCTCTGGCAACAGATTCGGCGCGAGGTAGATCTAGCGTTGCTTTGGGATCCTCAAGTGCTCCCACGCGTGGAATTTGCATGGTGATCTCTCGGCCACTCTCCTTGTTCAGGAAAGCGACGTGGAAGGTCGAATCGGAGGCCATTACGCGTGTCGACTCCTCGCCATAGTGGTGCATAGGGAGCTCCGCGTGATCGATGAACAGCACAAGCAAAAAGGCGGTCTGTAGAGCAACGGTTGTGACTAGCAGCCCAAAAGACCAGCTGCGGCAGCTCTTGGCCGAGTGGTTGAGCTTGTCCCAGTTCTTGAGTTCGTTTTCTGAAAGACTGCTGAGCTGCTTGCGTTGATACCGATAGCGAAGATGCAGACGGAAAGATTGGCTGTCCTGACTGAGGGCAAATAGCGCGAGCCCTGAGGCCACCAGAGCAGCGATGGCAGCCCCCGCGAGCAGGATAATGGATGGTATGCTCCTAACTCCCCATGCATCCTTAGTAATCGCGATGCTAAGAGTGTAGCCCAGCGTCCCAACCGCAGCAGTGATCAAGAAATACGTGAGCCTGTGATTCGACTCGAGGAACTGCGTGACCTGTTCGTCAACCTTCAGGTCGTAGTCTGATTCTGGAATGTTTGGAGTACCCAAGGATTCACCCTCCCTTCAGGGCCTCCGGGTTCGGGACAGGGGCAGCGGCCTAACGGACTGCAAATCAGCTGAGGGCTTTCATGGCCCTGCCCGCATAATTCTTTGCTCCGCAGCGCGACGCCGGAGCGCCGCGCTTGGGCGGATCCCCGGCGCCGCACCGGCCTGTCGGCTGCATGCGCGGGTTAGGTGACTCGCCCGAGCGGTCAAGGACATAGGTAACAAACCAGTCCAAGGACATCGGGGTTAGTAGCCCCGCCGATATTGGCGGCCGAGCACATCCTACTTGTAGCGGTCTTGCGGCTGATCTGATAGGCGAGACCGAGCTCCGAGACCGGCGTGGCTCCACTCTGCACATCTCGAATGAACTGGCGGCGCAGGCATGGTCGACTCTTCCTGCCACGCCATGGGATCCTTCCCGCGATCCCGAAGCCTGGCTTTTTCCGAGTCATTTGACGGGCGGCTTGAGCACGAGATGGCTGCCAATAACTAACGCATCCAGCCCCGAGCCGAAGAAGCACCGGATGGCGTCGTGCGGGGTGCCGACAATCGGCTCGCTCCGGACGTTGAAGGACGTGTTGAGGAGGACCGGGTGACCCGTGCGAGCGCCGACGCTCTCCAGCAGGTGGTGCCAGAGGGGCAGGACGTCCGCGGCGACCGTCTGTGGGCGAACGGTGCCGTCGACGTGGACGGTGGCCGGCGCCGCCTCCACGAGTGAACGGGTGGCGCGGCGCGCGAGAATCATGAACGGGGCTTCGACCGCGTCCTCGAGATAGCGAGGCCGCGATTCGGCCGTGAGCGATGGGCAATAGGGCCGCCAGTTCTCGCGGAACTTCACCCTTCGGTTCATATGGTGCTTCACGGCCGGGTCCCGGGGAACGGCGACGATGCTGCGACCCCCCAGCGCACGGGCACCCATCTCAGCTCCGCCTTGAAACCACCCGAGCAACCGGCCTTCCGCCAGCAGATCGGCTGCCGCTTCGGCCACGTCTCCGGGCGTCGTAAACGCGACACCGCAGCCGAGGAGCGCGTCAGCGATCTCGTCATCCGTGTAGGCTGGGCCCCATTGCGTGTGGCGCAAGGGGTTCGGCAGCAGCCGGTCTTCGTGTCGGGCGACGTGGAACGCCGCGCCGATCGCTGCGCCGTCGTCGGAGGCCGCCGGATGGATGAAGATTTCCTGGATCCCCGCGTCGTCGAGCAGGCGGCCGTTCGCCTTACAGTTCATCGCAACTCCACCGGCAAAGCAGAGCCGCGCGCTGCCGCTCTGCCGCTGCAACCGCCGGGCGAGGGCGAGCAGCGCTTCCTCCAGCCGGTCCTGCACGGCGTACGCGAGATCGACGTACTCCGGCAGGAGGTAGCGGGGTTGCATCCGCCCGTCTACAAGGGCTACTTCTCCCACGGCCACCGGCTCAAGCCGCGCGTCGTGGCGGGTGACGAAGCGCCGCAGGCGGTCGCTGAAGCGCGCGTGATGCTCGTTGCCGGCGAACTTGAAGTAGGTCGGATCGAGCTCGAACCCGTCCCGCTGGACGCGAAGCACGGCTTCCAGACGATTGAGCCACGGATTGCTGTCACGCCTCGGCGTACCGAACGCGGCGAGGCCCATCAGCTTGCCTTCATCGCGGTTGGCGTGAAACCCCAGATACGCTGTGAAGCCGCCGTAGTACCAGCCTAGCGACTGCGGAACGTCAAGATGGAAGAGCCGGCGCCACCCACCACGGGTGAAGTGATAGCCGCTGACCGTGTGCTCCTCGCCGCTGCCGTCGGCCACGAGCACGGCAGATTCCTCGAAGGGCGACTGATGGAAGGCCTGGAAGGCATGGGCGTCATGGTGCGGGACGAAGGCGATCCGGGGAATGGGGCCGCGGTGCCCGGCATCGCGCAAATGGTCGCGGATACCCTGCTCGAACGCCGCGGGCGTGTGCTGGAGCAGATGGCGACACGCCGCGCCCAGGCCCCCGGGGTGGGGGACGCTGGACGGGTCGGTGTCGCCGCCGCGCGGCAGCGCCAGGCGGACCCCGGCGAGGTGCCGCAGCATCCGCCACGGATACTTGGTACAGTCCCAACTCACGGCCAAGTGATCGATGTCACCCAGTCGCAGACGCTGGCTCCGCAGGCACCACGTTACCGCGTGCGTCGGGAAATGGCCGGCCGAAACCTTCAGCCTGGTGAAGCGTTCCTCTTGGGCAAACGCGCGCAGCACCCCATCGCAGACGAGGCATGCGGCGGGATTCTCGCCAAACGTGCTGATGCCCAGGATGTTCATCGCCCAGGCCCCTCGGGATGGCGATGATGGCGACGCCGAAAACCAACGTCTTCACCATCGACGTCGAGGAATACTTCCACGTCGAGGCCTTCTCCGACGTCGTGCCGCGCGATCAGTGGGAAGCCTATCCCTCGCGTCTGGAGCACGGCATGCGGCTCCTGCTCGACCTGCTCGACGAGGCCGCAGCGACCGGCACGTTCTTCGTGCTGGGGTGGATAGCGGTACGGAACCAAGCGCTGGTGCGCGAGATCGCAAGCCGCGGGCACGAGGTCGCCTGCCATTCGTTCTGGCACCGTCCGGTCTACCGGTTGACGCCCGCGGAGTTCGAGGCGGATGCCCGGCACTCCAAGCAGGTCATCGAACAGGCATTGGGCGCCGAGGTGCGCGGCTACCGCGCTCCGAGTTTTTCCATCACCCGGCGCTCCCTCTGGGCGCTCGACGTGCTCGTCGAATGCGGGTTTACGTACGACACAAGCATTTTCCCGATCCGGCATGACATCTACGGCATCCCCGACGGGCCCCGTCGTCCCTTTCGGACCAGTGACGGGCGCCTTGCGGTGTTCCCCATGACGACGTTCCGGTGGCTCAGCCGGCACAACTGGCCCGTGGGCGGCGGCGGCTACCTGCGCCTTCTGCCCTGGTGGTATACCCGAGCTGGCCTCCGCAGAGCGGAACGAGAGCAGATCCTCGTGATCAGCTACATCCATCCCTGGGAGCTCGACCCAGAGCAGCCGCGGATCCGGGGACGTGTCAGGTCCAGACTGCGACACTACACGAATCTTCACAAGATGCACGAGCGTTTGCGTCGGCTCCTCGCCCTCCGCCGGTTCTCGAGCTTCCGTGACAGCGGCTTGCTCGAGAGCACAATCGTCGATGCCGCGCCGACGAATGATCTGGGTTAGTTCGGCGGCACCCCGGCCTACGCCTCCTCCGACCCGCCGATCGCCGAGCGGCCCACAAACGCGTCGGCGTCATCGACAAAACGCGACGCTACGGACCTCGAGAGAGCCGCGGAGAGTTGCTCCGGCCTCTCGACCGTGATGTCACCTGGCGACCACAGCAGGACATCTCTACCCCGCGCCCCAAGGAAGCAAGACCGCGACGACAACTCAGCCAGCTCCTCAGCTGGGTGTCGGGCATTGATCCGCACCGTGATCGACTGAGCCCTACCATCTCGCTCCGACACATGGAGGCGATGGCGGTCATCCGTGCCTCAGACTCCGGGTCGGCCCCATGAGTTGCATGCGCGGGTTAGGCGACACGCGTGCATACCCTAGCGTGGTCCGCGTCCGTCGGCGGCCGCGCGGCAGCCCGGAAGTTCAGCTGAACGACCGCGCCGTCGGCCGCCAGCCGACCCCGGCGAACTGCGAAACCGGCCGGCTTGCCCCGACCGCGCCGCACCGGACGGAGGACCGGCGGCGCCTCACGGAGCCCGTCACCAAAGAGCAAAGCAGTTAGGGGCGTGACCGCCTAGCGACTTGCGCATCAGATTGCGATGAGAAGGGCCAACCTCTGGGCGGCGGGGTACCATGGAAGGTCCCCAACAGAGAGTCGGGCTCGAAGCCCATCACCCAGAGGTTGGCCCTATGACTACGCAGCCGATGCTTCCCAAGCTAACAATCGGTCTCGATCTCAGCGATACCAGCAGCCGCTACTGTGCCGTCGATGAGCGCGGCCAGGTCGTGGCGACCGGCCGGGTGCGCACCAGCCCCGCCGCGCTCGAGCGCGAGGGCACGCGCTGGCCCCCGGCACGCGCGGTGCTCACCATCGCACTATTTGATTTGATAGCTTCCTATCTTCAGGATAGTACCACGACGATAAGATGCGGCGGACGTAGTGGCCTTTGTACTCGCCACCGATGCTGCGGCGCGTCTCGACGGAGAGGAGCCGATCGGCATGTCAGCTACACTGAGCGTCAACGTTTTCACCGCGCCGGAAAAGGCAATGGTGGGTGAGCGGCCTCGACCGTTCGGCCCGCCAACGGCGTTTGATCCGAGCACCTCGACACTGATCTTCGGTGAGAACGACGCCGTCCTCGTCGACACTCTCACCGCCGTCGCCGAAGCTGAAGCGCTGGCCAACTGGGTTGCCCTCCACCATCGCAACCTCACGACGATCTACATCACTCACGGTCATTTCGATCACGTCGCGGGGCTGAGCGTGCTGCTGCAACGGTTCCCCGACGCCCGGGCCATCGCCACACGGAAGTCGGTAGAGCTGATGCGCAAGCAAGCCCAACTGATGCCGTTGTTCCGGAAGCGCTGGCCCGGGCAACTGCCGGCCAGGATCGCGCTCGCCGAACCCTACGACGACGACGTCTTCACCCTCGAGGGCCACGAGTTGCGCATCATCGAACAAGGCCGCACCGACGCTGTCGACACCACTTCCCTGCACGTGCCATCGATCGACCTCGTCGTCGGGGGCGACGTCTTCTACAACCAGTGCCACATGTACGTCGGTGACACCACACCGGAAAGCCGTGCGAATTGGATTGCCGCGCTGGACGGGTTGACGGCGTTGAATCCGAAGATCGCCGTAGCCGGCCACAAGAAACCAGGCGCTCCGGATACCCCGGCGGCCATCGACGAGTCGAAACGCTACCTCACCGACTTCGGCCGACTCCAGGAGTCGACCTCCAGCGATCGCGAACTCTACGACGCAATAACCGAACTGTATCCCGACTGGGTGAGCCACCAGGCGTGGCTGATGTTCGGCTTCGCTTGAGTTAGAACCAAGGGAGGAACCCGGCCCTTCGGGCCTCCTGAAGGCTTCGCCTGATGGCGAGGGGGTTCAACCCATCCCCGATCGGGACCCTAAACCATCCGCCCCAAAACTGACCTGCGGCCGCCGCGCAAGCGCCGGCTATCGCGCCCGGGATGGCGCTCGCCAAGGCAGCAGTGATCCGAGGTTCGCGGTCCATTGAGCCCTCGTTGGCGAGTTCAACAACTTCGTCCAGCCCGTGCTCGGCATAGGCATAGAAGCGCCGGTGGTCGGTGCTCCAGACTCCGGTTTGCGCAACAGGGCCAGCTTTGAAGGAGTGTGCCATATGCTCGTTCGTGTTGCCTAACGCCCCGGTTCAGCGGCGGGCGGCGTAGCGGACCGTCTGCTGCAACCGGTTGTTAGGCGCCGATAATGCTGCAGCCATTGCGTCTCTATTTCTCCGTCACTGGTGTGCTGAGTCCGAATCAAAGATCACTGTTTCCTGGCCGACCTCGACTCCGACCTGGTGCGTACCATCCACGGCTTTGACGCGCTTCTGGTGCTCCCGGATCGACGGCGTCGGCGAGCCTTTAGTCCTCGCGCTTCATCCGCTCCTGACGGGCGATCTCACGCTTGCTGGGTGAATCGAGGGCGCCGTCGACGATCTTGATCTCACCGTCGCGCTCGTAGTGGCCGATAAGTACGCCGGTGGACGAAACGCGCGAGCTGGTCAGCTTGAACGAATGCGGCGCCGAGCCGTCCGCGAACAGCTTCTTGCCGCCGCCGAGAACGGCCGGCACCGTAAAAATGCTCATCGCGTCGACCAGATCGTTGGCGAGCAGTGCATGCACGAGTTCGGTACTGCCCTGCGTGACGAGGTTAGGGCCGTCCTCTTGCTTCAGACGCTTCACGTCGGCGATGTCGCGGAGGAGCACCGAGCCCTGCCAGCTCCTATCGACCTCGCCCGAGCGCGAAACCGCGTACTTCTTGATCTCATTGAACAGCTTCGCGATGCTGCCGTGGGGGGCATTGTCGTAGTAGTACGGCCAGTACGCGGCGAAAATCTCGTAGGTCTTGCGGCCGAGGAGGAGATCGAACTTCTCCTTGAAGACGCGGTCCAGCTCTTCGCGAAACTCTTGATCGAAATAAGGCATCTCCCAGCCGCCGAACTTAAAGCCCTTGGTCGGATCCTCAGTTGGCCCGCCGGGCGCCTGCATGACGCCGTCCATGGAAACCATTGCGCCCACGATTATCTTCCGCATGGGCACTCTCCTTGTTTGAAACCTAGGACGAACGGACCGCTTCCGTTCCCGACAATCTCGCTCTTGGGAACATTAATACCCATCTAATTTTGGCAGAAACGGTGTGTAGACCTGAACGGGCGAACCCTTGAGCTTCTCAATCAGTTCCGGGCAAGGCGTTCTGCATATTTCTCCCGACGCAGAGCATGTCTGAAGAATCGCGGCCATTGTGTCCCCCAGATTCTTCTGATGGTCCAAGAGGGCCTGCGAGTCGCGGTACCGCTCAAAGACAAGACACTCGGTGTTGTCGCTGTTGAAGTACAACTCGTATTGCAAAGTCCCGGTGTCTTTAGTGCGCACCAATTCCGCGCATTTCGCGGCGAGACGCTTAAACTCGTCAAGCTTCCCATCATGGATTTTGAGTCTAGCGACACATTGAAGTTCGCTCATTGCTCTTACCTCTTGCTCTTCCCTCAAGATGTTGGACATCTAGCCCCGCCGCCTAACGACTGGCGCATCAGCTGCAAGCGACTCGCCCGCCCGGCACTATCCTAGGTTCCGCCGCCCGCCATCGGCGGGTCGCGGCCACCGGCACCTCGCCCGCTAGCGCTTGTCGGCTTCATGCGCAGCAGCGGGGCTCCGAAACGCGGCCCGTGTCGATGGGACGAGTAGCAGGATGAGCACTGCGAGCTCCGTAATTGTTGAGCCCAGCGCGAACGGGGTCAGGGCGAGGCCTACCAGAGTAGACCGTCCGTCGGCAGTGGCGCCCATGAATAGGCCGCCGATTGCGAGCCAACTGACCGTCAACAGCACTAGTACCAGTGCCCCCCACCACGCCCACCTCACCCCGCGCCATAGACCGAGACCGAGCAGTAGGGCGAGTGCGCTGCGCATGAGGCCGAATGCGATGATCTCCACGTCTGGGCGTCCAACCGCCCAAACGATCCCAACCCCGCCATACAGGATGAGTAGCGCCGCGGCCGTGCGAGCGGTTCGAGATGGCGTCGTTGGAAGAGGGTGAGTCACGATGGTGCTCCAAGCTAGCTCGACACCGTCAATCGATTTGCTGCTGCCTAACTAGTATTGGACTGCAGCCGCGCTGGGTCTGACTCGACGCAATGAGTCGCCCCGATTCCGCCAGTGCACTGAGAAAGCGACGGACATCTGGCGCCCCCAGCTCGGCCGGATGCCGCATCCCGTGGAAGCGGACGTATCTCCGCACCCTCGCCACGTAGCTCTCCTCGGTGCGGGGGCTGTAATGTCTCATCCGCACCATGCGGCGCACTTCGGTCAGGAGCTTGGGCCGCTCTTGCCTGTTGGACGACGCCATCCGTGCACTCTATCCAAGACGATTGACTCAGGGGAGGGCAAAAAACGCGGACCTCAGCCACTCGCGAAGGTCAGCGGCACCGAGCAGGGCTGCACTTCGTTGGCCGGAGCGACGACTGGCCCCCGCCGGTGCCGATGGTGACCTCGAGCTGACCGTCGGTCATATGTGCCTAGCCGCTCCCGAATCGTCACGACCAAGGTGATGCGAGGCGTCCGTGAGTCTCCGGCCTGCAGACCCTGACGGCTGCGGACCTCAAAGAGGCAACGCCTAACTCCCCAGCCGGAGCTCCACGGTGGCCGTATCCGGTGGGGCCCTCCAGCTCATTGCGGATAGTCAGCTCCGCAAGCGTGGTGTCCAGGCCGACGAACGGCGACCCGGCAGGAGGTCTTACCTCGAGGAGCACCGGGCCAGTAAATGTGCCCACCCCAGTTCATCGATAGCATTCTTGGAGCGAAACGAATCATCGGCTACGCCTTCAGGCCCGTACTAGAGCAACACGGGCATCGGGGGCATGGGCTCGAGATCCAGGAGCCCGTACGCCACACCGAAGAGCGCGCAGGCCGCACAGAACAGGTACAGGCGGGTCAGAGGCACACCAACCTCGGCCATCGGGCTCCTCGGGCGAGAGACTTACGGTTGTTGGCTCAATAATGGGGATGGGGCCTACTTCTGCCGAGTGAAGTCCATGATCCAATTGGTCTCCCAGGTCCGGCCACCATCCACCGAGAACGCCTGTTCCCAACGACAGGCATCGCTTGACGTGACCGTCCAAATGAAGCGGTTGAAGATGTGCCGGCCCTCAAACACCTCCTGCGAGTAGAACTCCCCGCGCGGACCCTCGAAGTGGCCGACCATCGGCACATCGAACCGTCCGCTGCCAGGACTCGCCGCCCAGTAGATGCTCCACTCCTTGCTGGTGGGGCTGTACAGCCGCACGGTGACCGCCTCGATCCGGCCCGAGGGCGCGTCAATGGCAAACTCATCCATGTTGCCCAGTCCGCTCAGAATGAGACGCGCGCGACAGGTACTGGGAAATTCCTCCCACTCGCTTGACCCCTGGAGTCGCGCTTTGAGTCGGCGATTGTGCACGCTCCAATCGCCGAGCAGGAAATTGAAGTCGGCTCGGCCGTCCCGGGCACGATCACTAGTCGCCATGAAGCCGCCGCTTGAGAATCGGAGATACCAAGGGTAGGCGAAAAGAGCTGTCTGATGATTTGCGGATGATAAGCCGCTTCCCGCCTTTCTTTCCGTACACCGTGACATACTTCCCGGTGTCAACCGTGGTACCCGGACCCGCGCCGGCGACAGCCGCAACCGCGGCGCAACCGCCGGCCAAGAACCAAGGCACGCCAATCAGCGAAACGTGACAAACTCGTCGAGGGACTTGCGGCGGAGCGACGGGACCTTAGCAGTGCTCGCCGGATATCCGGTCACCACCAGCATCACCGGCCGCTCGTTGGCAGGCCGCTCGAGGATCTCACTCAGAAAACCCATCGGATTAGGCGTATGCGTCAGCGCCACCAACCCCGCATGGTGCAACGCGGCCAGCAGAAAGCCCGTCGCAATTCCAACCGACTCCTGGACGTAGTAATGGGTTCGGCGCTCACCGGTGGGTGTGAGTCCGTACCGTTGCGCGAAAACAGCGATGAGATACGGCGCAGTCTCGAGATACGGTTTGTGGGCATCGGTGCCCAGCGGCGCCAATGCTGCCAGCCAGTCCGCCGGGGCCGTCGCGTAAAACTC
>JBIOUY010000339.1:0-4472 GCA_044867445.1 Gemmatimonadales bacterium | reverse complement strand
CTTCGTCCCTCCCGACAGTGGTTTACAACCCGAAGGCCGTCATCCCACACGCGGCGTCGCTGCGTCAGGCTTTCGCCCATTGCGCAAGATTCCCCACTGCTGCCTCCCGTAGGAGTCTGGGCCGTGTTCCAGTCCCAATGTGGCTGGCCATCCTCTCAGACCAGCTACCCGTCGTCGCCTTGGTGAGCCGTTACCCCACCAACTAGCTGATAGGCCGCGAGATTCTCTTTCGGCGCATTGCTGCTTTCCTCCCCAGGGGATGCCCCCCGAAGAGCGTACGCGGTATTACCCGGCCGTTGGGCCGGCTATCCCCCACCGAAAGACAAATTTCTCACGTGTTACGCACCCGTTCGCCACTGAACCGGAGTTGCCCCCGGTCCCGTTCGACTTGCATGTGTTAGGCACGCCGCCAGCGTTCGTCCTGAGCCAGGATCAAACTCTCCAATGATGAACAGTCTGATACAGCTCTAGTCCGAACGACCTGGTTCTGTCGTCCGAATCACGTGTTGACAGAGTTTCGTACCCTTCCCGATCAGCCTCTGCGTCCGACCGGATCTGAGGGTCCGCACCCCATAACACCTCTGCTCACTTCGCTTGTCAAAGAGCTTAGGGCCGCCGTATTAGCCGGCAGCCTCTAACAATAACTGGCTCCGCAACCTGGGTCAAGTGCGAAGGTGCTGTTTTCACCCCAACTTGCCACGGTTTTTACGCGGGACCGACAATGTACCGAAGGAGCCGCCAGAGTCAACCCCTGCCCACCGCCTCGGCCTCTTCGGTGATTGCGCCCCCGCGGCTCACCACCCTACACTCGCAGGTCCCACGAACCCTCGGTCCCTCGGCCCTGAGCGTGACGCATGCGGCCGACGTTGCCGAGCTCGTCAACCCCGCCCGCGCAGCCCGCGAGGAGGACCGTATGTCGATCGATAACCTGCAGGACCTCATGGTCGAAGAGCTCCGCGACATGTACCACGCGGAGAATCAGTTGATGAAGACGCTTCCAAAGCTGGCCAAGGCCGCCTCGACCCCAGCCCTCAAGGAGGCCTTCCAAAAGCACCTCGCGCAGACGGAAAAGCAGGTCGAGCGCATCGACCAGATTTTCGAGCAACTGGGGGGAAACCCCAAAGGCAAGCGCTGCAAAGGCATGGAGGGGATCCTCAAGGAGGGCGAGGATCTGCTCGATGAAGAGGGCCCCGGCGCGGTGATTGACGCCGGCCTGATTGCCGCCGCCCAGCGAGTCGAGCACTACGAGATCGCGGCTTACGGCTGTATTCGGAGCTACGCCTCCCTCCTGGGCCTGAGCGATGTCGCCCAGCTGGTGGAGCAGTCGCTGGAGGAGGAAGAGGCGGCCGATCGGCTGCTCTCGGAGCTGGCCGAGACCGAGATCAACACGCTGGCGTTGGAGGGAACCGGCGGCGAGAATCGCGGTCGCACCGCCTGATCGTCGCTCAAGAGTGCGCCCGGGAGGACTCGAACCTCCGACCCTCTGCTTAGAAGGCAGATGCTCTATCCAGCTGAGCTACGGGCGCGTGGAGGACTGACAACAACTTAGGCACGTCGGGCGGCGTGGGGAACGTCCGCGGCCTGGCCGTGGTCCGAGCGGGCTACGCGTCGGCGGCGCCGAGGAACGAGGCTGTCGGTGCGCGGGCCAAAAGTCCTTCGCGGCTATATTGGCCGCATGGTTGAGCTCACCACTCACAAGCCCGCCGCCGAGTGCCTCATGACCGGCCCGCACGACGTTGCCGTCTGCGGTCTGGTCGCCGCACGCCGCCGTCGCTCGGCTGAGATGAACGAGGCTATCGAGCGCCAACTCAAGGATGAACAGGAGCGCGCTGCTCGGCGGGGTAAGCCCTAACCGGTCGGGGGTGGCGGACCAGCGGCGATTTTTTGTTGGTCAGGCTGGTTCCCCCGAAGCCGATGCATCAGTCGCTCGAAGGGCCCTCCGAGCAAGAGCACCACCAGCGTGAGGCCGGTTCCAACCAGCACCGGAGCCCACTGGGCCGCTCCGCACGCAACCCCCAGCGTGGCCACCACCCAGATCGAGGCCGCTGTGGTGAGGCCTCGAACGCCGCCGTCTCCGCCGCGGTGCACGATTACCCCGGCCCCGAGGAAACCAATCCCGGTGATGATGCCCTGAATCACTCGGCTCACAGCGCCCGGGTCGGGCTCGCCCTCGAGCAGTGACGCTGCAACCGCCATAGCCACGGCCGAGCCCAAGCCGACCAGCGCATGAGTACGCACCCCGGCCGGCTTGCCCCGCAGGTCGCGGTTCAGACCAATGGCGCCGCCGACCAGCGTTGCGGCAGCCAAGCGAAGCAGAGCGTCGGCGAGGGTCATGAGGCAACCAGTTCGCAGAATCCAAATGTCAGGTACGGGCTCGGGTTCAGGCAAGCATTCAAGAGAACTCTCACACGCAGCCGCGATCGGCCAGCGGCAGGCTTTACCGACGCGCCAGAGCGCATTCTGGTGCCGCTCGCGCAGTGTCCCTTCCGGTCACAAACCGCGTCGAAGGGTCGGGTGAGCACGCTCACGGTCCCGCCCGCGCACTCGGCTCGATATAGCCGAGGGTTGAGCGCTCTCCATTACCACTCGGAGGCCCGTGGCTGTGGCGTCCTATACGGTTCTCGTGGTCGACAAGGCTGATCTGGTGCGCCGGACCACGAAGCGCATCCTGGCTAAGAAGGGTTGTCGGGTACTCGAAGCGGCCGACGCGCCGTCGGCACTCGCCGTGCTGGCCACGCACCAGGCGGACGTGGATCTGGTCCTTATTGGCACAGTGGGCCACTAGCGCAGCTTCGAGGGCTTCGAGGGCGGCCGGGACTCGCGATATAGCGGTACGGCACGCAAAAACAAATCGGGCCGGACTCGAGAGCCCGACCCGACTCGAAGTGCCCCTTCACCCTGTACGAGCCGCCGGCGGAGGCGGAAATCACCTTACGGGCCGACGACGTGTGGAGTATGCGAACCCCTGCTCCTCTCTGCTGCGGCCTGCCTCACGCCAGCCCGGTGTCGCGCTAGGCTTTGCCCTGGCGGAGGCCGGTCGCCAGATCCAGATTTCGGCACCCTCCCTGACCCCATGATCTCACCGCTGCCGGATGGCGCGGATACTCGTAATCGACGACGACGACCTGCCTCGCCGTGCGGTCGTCCGTATGCTCACGACCGCCGGGCACGAGGTGCGCGAGGCCAATGGCGGAGCCGCGGGCCTCGGCGTCTGGCACGATTGGGGTGCTGATATCGTCCTGACGGACGTTGCCATGCCGGACATGACCGGGTTCGAGCTGATCCGCAGCCTGCGGGCCGAGGGCGCAACGGTGCCGATCGTCGCCATGTCGGGCAGCCTGGTCGTCAGCGACCTCGAGTTGGTCCGCCACGCCAAGTCGCTGGGGGCGGTCCACCTGTTGGGCAAGCCCTTCTCATGGGATCAGCTGATGGCCGCCATTGCCTCGGCCCTTGCGGGGCCGTAGCGGTCGGGCGAAGAAGAACGGGCCCACCCGCCGACCCGCGCAGGGCTTTTCGTTTCGGCCAATCGGGGCGCCGGGATTCGAACCCGGGACCTCCTGCTCCCAAAGCAGGCGCGCTACCGGACTGCGCCACACCCCGCATGCACGCTTGCGCTGGACCCGTGTGACACAGCGGAACCGTGCGGGCAGAAAGATAGCTGGAGCTAACCGCCGGCGAGCCGGTCGGCGAGGGCTCGAAAGGCTCGCCCCCGATGGCTCACCGCGTCCTTCTCGACCTCATCGGCTTCGCCGAAGGTCTTCCCC
Source organism: Gemmatimonadales bacterium (assembly GCA_044867445.1). Taxonomy (GTDB): domain Bacteria; phylum Gemmatimonadota; class Gemmatimonadetes; order Gemmatimonadales; family GWC2-71-9; genus CAVVWJ01. The sequence continues at coordinate 708 of JBIOUY010000339.1, read as the reverse complement.
AGATCGTCCGAGAGAAACAGCGGATCGTAACCGAACCCGCCGCTACCGCGCGGCGCGTCGAGGATCGTTCCGCTGCAACTGCCCTCGAACAACTCCGGGATCGCATCGGGCGCAGCCAGATAGGCGAGCACGCAGCGATAGCGCGCTCGGCGCCGCGCGGGCGGAGCGCCTAGCAGCCGGCGGAGCAACTCGGCGTTGTTAGCCTGGTCGAGCTCCTCCCCGCTGGCTGTGACCGCCGCCCAGCGTTTCGACCGCACGCCCGGGAGTCCTCCCAGTGCCAAGACTTCGAGGCCGGAGTCGTCGGCCACGGTGGCCAGGCCGGTGCGCCGGGCGAAATACTCGGCCTTGGCGCGGGCGTTGGCTTCGAAGCTGTCGGCCAGCTCCAGGCGCTCCTCCGCCGGGTTGGGGGGGACTCCAGCGTCGTCCGGGAATAGCGCGTCGAGCCCTCCCGCGGCCAGCAGACGGCGCGCTTCCCGCTGCTTCCCCGGACTGCGGGTAGCGACCAGCAGCCTCACCAGCCGAGGGTCCGCCGCTGTGCGGCGAACAGCTCGGTGCAAGCCCGCTCGGCAAGGTCCAGCAGGATGCCGAGTTCGGCCCGGCTGAACGTCCCGTGCTCTCCGGTCCCCTGCACCTCGACGAATTGGGCCGGCTCGAGCATGACGACATTCGCGTCGACCCCGGCGTCGCGATCTTCCAGATACGCCAGGT
>JBIOUY010000338.1:0-13988 GCA_044867445.1 Gemmatimonadales bacterium | reverse complement strand
TGACGAAATCCACCTGACCGGCTCGGCCAACACCTATGACGCCCTCGTCTGGGGTCCCCCAGGACCGGAGCGGGAGGCTCGGAAGGCGCGAAATGCGCCGGTATTGAGTAAGCCGGTTACCGCCGAGTTGGGAAACGTCTCCCCGGTGTTGGTCATCCCGGGGCCGTACACCGACAAGGAGGTCGCCTTCCAGGCTGAAGCGATCGCCGGGGCAATGATTCACAATGCCTCGTTCAATTGCAACGCCGCCAGGCTACTCATTTCGCCGCAGCGGTGGGCCGGTCGGGAAAGGCTTCTCGGAGCGCTGGAGCGAGTCCTTGCTGCAGTGCCGCCGCGCAAGGCCTACTACCCAGGCTCCGATGAGCTGTGGCATCAGTTTACCCGCGGGCGGGCCTCATTGCGCACGATGGGATCTGCCGGAGAGGGGCAGCTCCCCTGGACTCTGCTTCCGGCCTTGCACCCAAACGACCCTGAGGAGCCATTCCTCTCCGGCGAGCGGTTCTGTCCGATCCTGTCGGAGACGGCCGTCGGAAGCGATGACCCGCTGGAGTATTTGGACCGAGCAGTGGACTTCGCCAACGATCGTGTATGGGGAACGCTGTCCGCGACGGTGGTGGTGCATCCCCAGACGCTCAAGGACCCGAAACTCGCCCAGGCGGTAGAGCGTGCCATCGCCCGGCTGCGTTATGGCTCGGTCTGCCTCAACGCCTGGAGTGGTCTCCTATTCGCGCTTGGCACTCCGCCGTGGGGAGCACACCCGAGCTCGAGACCTTCGGATATCCAAAGTGGGATGGGATGGGTGCACAACACGCCGATGCTCGAGGGGATCGAGAAGGCGGTGCTCCGTCACCCGCTCACCATCATGCCGAAGCCGTCAACCTTTCCCAGTCACCGGACCACCCACACGCTGATGCGGCGGTTAACGTCTCTGGAAGAGCGAGCCAGCTGGATGAAAGTCCCCGGTGTGGTGGCGGCGGCGATGCGCGGCTAGCGGTCTCACCGTGCAACAGGTTGTTCGGCGCCGGCCCCAAACCGATTGGCCACGTACTCGTCGAGGATGGCCAGGAACTCCGGGACAATGGTATCTCCCTTCAGGGTGACCAGGAGCCGCCCGTCGACATACACCGGCGCCTTCGGCTCCTCGAAGGTCCCCGGGAGTGAGATTCCGATGTTCGCGTGCTTGGACTCGCCTGGGCCGTTCACCACGCAGCCCATCACAGCCACCCGCATCTCCTCCACCCCCGGGTAGTCCGCCCGCCAGGCCGGCATCCGATTCCTCAGGTACTCCTGGATGTCCTGCGCCATCTGCTGAAAGAACGTGCTGGTAGTGCGTCCACAGCCGGGGCAACTGGTCACCTGGGGGGTAAAGCTCCGAATCCCGAGCGCCTGGAGCACCTGCTGAGCGACCAGCACCTCCTCCGTCCGGTCACCCTCGGGAGCAGGAGTAAGGGACACCCGGATGGTATCCCCGACGCCTTCCTGCAGGAGGATGCTGAGCCCAGCGGTGCTAGCCACGATTCCTTTGGCCCCCATACCGGCCTCTGTCAGGCCTAGGTGCAAGGGGTAGTCGCACCGGGCGGCGAGCATGCGGTACACCTCGACCAGGTCCTGAACGCCGGAGACCTTGGCGCTGAGGATGATTCGATCGTGGGCCAGTCCGGTCTCCTCGGCCAGGCGGGCCGAGCGCAACGCGCTCTCGACCATGGCTTCCATCGTCACCTCGCGGGCCTCGCGCGGCTCGGCCGACCGGGCGTTCTGGTCCATCATCTCGGTAAGCAGCGCCTGGTCCAACGAACCCCAGTTCACCCCGATACGCACCGGCTTCTCGTTGGCGAGCGCAACCTGGATGATCGATCGGAAATTTTCATCGTGGCGCTTGCCCCCCACATTTCCCGGATTGATCCGGTACTTAGCGAGCGCGCGAGCGCACTCGGGATACCGCGTAAGGAGGAGATGTCCGTTGTAGTGGAAGTCGCCGATGAGGGGAACCGAGAGCCCCTCGCGCTCAAGCTTATCCACGATGGCCGGCACGGCGGCCGCGGCCTCGTCGTTGTTGACCGTGACCCGTACCAGCTCACTTCCCGCGCGAGCGAGGTCTGACACCTGCCGGGCCGTGCGATCTACGTCCGCGGTGTCGGTGTTGGTCATCGACTGCACCACGATCGGGTGTCCCGAACCGACGGGGACGCCGCCGACGATGACGGTGACAGTCTGCCTGCGCCTGTCTGATGGCATGCGGGAAATATAACGAGAGCCTCTTCGGCTGTTCTTGCGCCCGCTTCCGTGCCCGGACGAGATTCGGTGATGCCAACCAGAACCCGGCAGGTTCTTCCCGCAGCCATCACTGCAGTCGCGACCTACGTTCCGGAGCGGGTGGTGACCAACGCGGACCTCACCGCCACGCTGGATACCTCGGACGAATGGATCGTGACCCGGACCGGCATCCGGGAGCGGCGGATCGGCGCGCCGGGCGAGACCACGTCTACCATGGGCGCCGAGGCGGTCCGCCGGATCATGGCTCAGCGGGGACTCGGGCTCGATGCGATCGAGGCCCTCATCGTAGCCACCGTCAGCCCTGACACCATGTTTCCGGCGACCGCGTGCCTGATTCAGGATCGTCTGGGCCTGCAACAGACCTGGGGATTCGACCTCTCGGCCGCCTGCTCGGGTTTTCTCTACGCGCTCACGACGGGCGCCCAGATGGTGGCGGCCGGGGTGCATCGCCGGGTGGCGGTTGTCGGGGCAGACCTCATGAGTGCGATCATCGATCCGCTCGATCGCACGACTGCGGTCCTCTTTGGTGACGGCGCAGGTGCCGTGCTCCTGGAGCCTGCCGAGCCGGGTTACGGGCTGCTCGATTTCGTGCATCGAGTGGATGGGAGCGGCGGGAATGACCTGATCATGCCGGCCGGAGGAAGCGCCAGGCCCGCGAGCGTGGAGACCGTAGCTGCGCGGGAGCATTTCTTACGGCAAAACGGCCGGGTGGTCTTCAAGTACGCGGTCTCTCAGATGGCCGCAACCATCGAGACGCTGCTCGAGCGGAATGACCTCTCCCCGGCCGACATCGCGATGGTGATTCCACACCAGGCCAACCAGCGGATACTGGATGCCACGGCGGCGCGCTTGGGTTTGCGACCGGAGCGAATGGCATCGGTCATCGCCCGCTACGGCAACACTACCGGAGCCACCCTTCCCCTCGCGTTGGAAGATGCTCTGGCCAAAGGAGCAATATCCCGCGGTGATCTCGTGGTGTTCGTGGCGGTCGGGGCAGGATTTACGGTCGGGGCTACCCTAGTGCATTGGCAATGACGATCAGGCCCGGGAGAACTCCGCCCGATCAATGGCAGCCAGATCGGCTGGCGAGAGGCGGAGCTCCGCGGCGCGAGTACTATCTCGCGCGTGATCCACGGTGCGCGCGCTCGGGATCACAATGACCATCGGGGACTGTGCCAATGCCCAGGCCAGCACCAGTTGGTGGGTCGAAACATTGAGCCGCGCAGCCATCGGTTGCAGCACCGGGTGATTCGGCAGCTTCAGGTTCAAGCGGCCACCACCAGTTGGGCTGTATGCCAGAAACGCGATGCCCCGCTCGGTGCAGTACCGCAGGACACCCTCGTTCAGCGCCTCTCGAAAGAACGGATTAAGACGGTTCTGCACGGCCGTGATCGGCACGATGTTTTCGGCCGTCCGGATCTGCGCCACGCTGACGTTGGAGAGACCCACCCAGCGAATCTTCCCTTCGCGTCGAAGCTCGGCCAGGGTCTGGACACTTTCTTCGAACGGAACGTCGGGGTCGGGAGCGTGAAGCTGATAAAGGTCGATCCGCTCCACGCCGAGCGCGCGGAGAGACGCCTCGCAGGCGGAGAGCAGATGCGACGGGCTGCCGTCGTTCAGCCACCGGCTGCCGGTCCGGATGACTCCGCCTTTGGTCGCCACTACGACCTGCGACTGGTCGCCCTTCCAACCTCGCAGCGCGCGAGCGATCAGCCGCTCGTTATGACCTACATCGCGATCGTCAAGGCAGTAGGCGTCGGCGGTGTCGATCAGGGTGACGCCGGCGTCGAGAGCGGCCTGGATCACCTCGACACCTTGCGCCTCGGAGGGACGTCCCTGAATCGAGAGATGCATCCCACCGAAACCGACGGCAGAGACCGGCGGCCCGTCGGAGCCGAACGGCCGGAGCTTCATGCCAGGGTCATGCGAGTCCGAGCTGCCGGGTAAGCCGGCGCCAATCTTCGGCCGAGACGATGCCCTGTTCGAAGAGGGGTGTGAGGGTAGCGAGGATCTCCGCCCGTGAGCCGTCGATGCGGCGATCTCGAAGCTCACTGATCATCCGGGCGAAGCGATGCTCGTACTCATCGGCATCGAGCTCTCCATTCTTCCGAGCCCCGCTGAGCTTGCGCAGCTCCTCGGCCACTCGGGCGGGCTTGATTGGCTTGAGCGCGCCACCTTGCTGGTCAGCCGGCATGTCGTACCTCCCAAAGCCGTGGGAATGATGGGCGCCCCAGGCGCCGTCCCCGTAAAGGATAGCAGCGGGTGCTGCGCCCGTAAGGGTCGCGTTTGAGGAGATGCCGAGTTGATGAGGCTTAGTTGCGCAGGTACTGGATTGAGATGAGGCCGGACCGACGGTCGCCGGCACCGGTTGTGCTGGGGGCAACCAACTGAATTTCTGAGAGGGGAAGCGCGACCCGGAATGGTTTGGTGGAACTGGTAGCGCTCGCGGATGAGTCGCCGGCAAGCTGCTGTGCCGCCCGAAGGCTGCTCCACTCGGAATCGGCTCCGGTGACCCGAGCTTCGACTTGCATCATGCCAATGGCTTGAGCAGTGGCGATTGCCGGACGGATCCAAGCGAGCGCTCCGAACACCGTCATGATTCCAAGCACCCGACGGAGTGCAATTGCTGGGCGGAGCGCTGGAAAGCGGGCCCTCAGGATGGCGCTTGGAGTGGCTCGCATCGGTCTCATTCGCTTGGGTCCAAAAGCCAGCCGCTTCGATAACTTACGTCTCGAAGTCAGGTTCGCCAGAGGCCGAAAAGAGCGTCAAAGTTCGAGACGACTTCTTGGCTGCTCATTCCCCTTGGTCTGCAACGGGATGTGGCCTAAAGCCCTCACCGTCACCGTCGCGTTTTCAGCCAACGGCAATAGCTGGCACGCGCATTGCCCCTCGCCGCCGACCGACGGGGAGCGCGAACTCCCCTGAACCAACGAAGCGGGACCAATCCACTTCAACGATCGGGGAGAGAGGCAATGCGCACCGCAACAGTACTATCGGCCGTCCTGGCCGCCAGCTTGAGCTTTGGTACCGCTTCGCTGCAGGCTCAGAGCGCGACGATCCAGGCGACCGCGACCGTGCTTTCGTCAATCACCGTCACCGGTACGGACTTGGCCTTTGGCAACGTGACTCCAGGCGTGAACAAGACGATCGCCATCACCGATGCCGGCGCCGGCCTCTTTACCGTGACCAAGGCCGCCGCGACTTCCGTCGCGCTCACCTTCACTCTCCCCGCCACTCTCACCGGGCCGGCCGCCGCGACCATGCCAATCGGGAGCTGGACCGGTGGCTGGAACAACACGGCGGCCAATGCCGCCGGTGCGACCACCTTCACACCCAGCGCGGCTGCTACCACGGTGCCGTCTGGGGGTGCGAACCTGTGGATCTGGGTTGGCGGCACCGTGTCGCCGGCCGGAGCACAGACCGCTGGTGGCTACACGGGCAGCGTGTCTATGCAGGTCGTCTACCTCTGAGCTAGACCTCCCGTCGAGGCGAGCGGAGGCGCCGGTCGGGGGTGGTATCTTCCTCCCTCGACCGGCGTATTCGTGACCGGCCTCCCGGGAGAATACAGATGCGATTGTCCGCGCTCGCCGGCGCCTGCGCGCTGCTGGCCACGGCCTCGCCGGCTGCTGCCCAGATCACGGTCAGTGGGGTACGCAATCTCGCCTTCGGTGCGGTCGTCAGCGGTATCGCGACTCAGGTCCTGCCGAGCGACCCGGTGAAGAGCGGCAAGTTCCAAGTGCAATCGAGCAATGGAACCCGCGTGCGGTTGCAGTTCACCTTGCCCAATCAGTTGAATGGGCCGGCAGGCGCGACGATGCCAATCAGCTTCGGAACCACCGACGCCACCACGACAGGAAACGCGGGAAACAACAATCCGGTGACGTTCAACCCGAACAACTCGGCGAGTGTCCAAGTCGTGCCAAGCACACCGATAGTCGTCTTCCTTGGTGGTACCGTGTCGCCGGTAGCGAATCAGGCGGTCGGGGCCTATGCCAACACCATCACACTCACCGTGACACTGCAATGAACCGAGCTCTGCTGCTTGCCGGCTTGACGGCGCTCCTCCTTCCGGCCATGCTGCCGGCACAGGGCGTTCTGGTCGCCCCCCACGCGGTGATCATCGATCATCGCACCCGCAGCGGATCGCTCACGCTGTACAACCCGGGCGACCAGCCGGTGGAAGTCACCCTCTCCAGCTTCTTCGGGTACCCCGTCTCCGACTCGACCGGCGGATTCGAGCTCCGCACCATCGACCAGCCGGCGCCCGAGTATCCCTCGGCGGCAAAGTGGATCGACGCGTTCCCCAGGCGGATGCTCCTGGGACCGAAGGAGCGGCAGACGGTTCGCCTGCTTGCCCGGCCGCCGGCCGGCCTGGTCGACGGGGAGTACTGGGCCCGCCTGGTCGTGAGCGCCAAGGGCGGCACCGTCCCGGTGGAGGGAGTGGCCGACAGCTCCGGCGTGAGGGTCGCGCTTGCGCTCGAGATCCGCACGATCATCCCGATCCAGTACCGCAAGGGACGGGTGACCACCGGCGTCCGGACCTCGAGCCTTGCCGCCTCGGTCGAGAAGGACTCCCTGGCGGTGCGGCTCCGCCTCGATCGCACCGGCAACGCGGCCTTCCTGGGAACGCTGCGGGGAGCGCTGGTCGCTTCGACCGGCCGGGTGGTCACGACGCTTAGCAGCCCGCTGGCGGTCTACTACGACATGGAGCCCAGGGTCACCGCCCCGCTGCCTGCGGCCGGCCTTCCCGCCGGCCTCTATCGGCTCAAGATCGATGTCGCGGCCCAGCGTGAAGACATTCCCCCTGAGCTGGTGCTGGCCACGCCCCCAACCCGCGACTCACTCGAGGTCCATCTGCCGTGAGTCCCGGCGGTGCGGCAGCGGCACTCGTCACGGTGACACTGCTCGCCTTCGGCGGACTCGAGGCACAGACCGCCGGGGATACCACCCTGGCGGACTCCGCTACGGTGGACTCGAGCCTGGTGGATTCCACCAGAGTGGATTCCGCCGGGGCTGCACTGGGCCCTGATGCCATCATCGTCGAACTTGCCATCGGGCGATATCGGTCTCGCACCGTGCCCGCCTTTCGCTCTGGCGACGATGCGCTCCTTCCGCTCTCCCAGATTGCCGAACAGGCGGAAGTTGCCACGCGTGCACTGGCCGGCGGCGGGATCGAGTTGACCTTGCAGCCTGGGAACCGGAGAGTCGCACTCGATCCCGCGAGCCCGGAGATCCGCTCGGGCAAGACCACTATCAGGCTCACGCCAGGTGACCGGGTCATTCAATCCGGAGAGCAGTATCTCAGTACCCGAGTCCTGACCGCCCTCCTGAGCACCAACTTCTCGATCAATTGGACCGATCTGAGCGTAGCGCTCCTGGACGCCGATGGTCTGCCGGTCGGCCGCCGCATCGTACGGGAGAAGGCCCATGCCGCGTTTCGAGCCGCGCTCGAGGCCGGCGCGCCCGACCTGGCGCTGGGGAGTGAGCGACCTCGCTGGGACGGAGTAGTCTTGGACTACTCCCTGCTCGTGCCGAGTCAGGACCTCTTCGGCGGGGCGTATTCGACCAGTCTCGGCTTGAACATCATGGGAGGTTCGCTCGAGGCCAGCCTGGCGAGCGTCGGGCGCCCGCGGGACGGCGATCTTCGGTTCGACGGGTCCTGGACCGGCGTGTGGCACAGCAATCCGCGCGTGACCCAATTTCGGCTAGGCGACGGGTACGCCACGGGGCCTCGGCCCCGCAGCTTGCGTGGATTCTCGATCTCCAATTCGCCGTTTGTCCGGCCCTCGATCTTCGGGGACATTCCATTTCAGGGGGGCCTTGGGCCTGGCTGGCAGATCGAGGCGTATCGCGGCGGTCGCCTGCTCGCGATCGACTCGGCCAATGCCCTCGGGCGTTTCTCGCTCGATGTTCCGGTGGAGTACGGGGAGAATCCCGTGGACTTCGTCGCCTACGGCCCCTTTGGTGAGATCCGCCAGTTCAATCAGACCTATCGGGTGGTGAGCGACGTGATTCCGGCGCGCCACTTCGAATACGGCCTCTCATTGGGCGGTTGCCGAAGGTCGAGCTGTCAGGCAAACGGGAACCTCGACTTGCGCTATGGCTTGTCCCCGCGGTGGACAGTGCGCGGGGGCATGGACCAATTCTGGCGCGATACCCTGCCCTCGCTTTCTCACCCCTATGTCGGCATCGCCGGGTCGATCGGGAATGCGTGGGCACTCGAGTTCGAAGGAGTGGCTGCAGCACTGGTTCGGGGTGCCGCGCGTTACGAGCCGTCACAGAACATTCGGGTGAGCACCGAGTTCAACCGGTTCGGTACCGGTCCGGTGCAGCCGATTCTCACCCCGCCCGATCGCCTAACGCAGTGGACCACCAACCTGATGAGCCGGCCGTTCAGCCACCGGGCCGATATCTACCTCGAGGCCAGCCTCGATCGCATCACTGCCGCCAACGGCAACACGACCAGCGGCCGTCTGGGAATGTCGCTGTACACCTCTCGCCTTCGCCTGGCACCGGCAGCGCGATTCTCCCACTTCAGTGACCTGACCGGGACAGGTGCGACTGAGTCGTTCGCCTCGCTCAATGTGTTTTCCTTCCCCTTCCCCGAACTGGGCCCGGTGATGGGTCGGGTGACTGGACGGGCGGCCTGGGAGATCGACACCCGAGGCGGCACCACGACCATCGCGGCGTATCTCTCGCGACAATTAGGCAACTCTATCAATCTCGAGGCCGGCGCGGGATGGAACCGGGGGATCGGGACCACGATCTCCCTGTTTCTGTCCACCCAGCTGCCCTCGGTGCGCGCCACTACCAGCATCAGTGCGCCACTCCACGGGCCGGCAGTCGCCAGTCAATTCGTGCAGGGCTCCTTGCTCTACGATCCGGCCCAGCGCGGGCTCTCCTTCGCCGGCGGGCCGTCGCTGGAGCGCGCGGGGGTGAGTGGGCGGGTCTTTCTCGACGAGAATGGCGATGGCAGGCGGGAGTCGAACGAGCAGCTGCTTCCCGGCGTCCGGGTGCGAGCCGGGTTTACGTCGGGAGTCTCTGATTCGAGTGGGCGGTACCGTCTCTGGGATCTCCCTCCGTTCGAGCCGGTCCTGGTGACGATCGACTCCACCACGCTCGCGTCACCGCTCTGGACCCCGGCGTATGGCTCGATGAGTCTGGAGACCGGTCCCAATCGCTTTCGAGGCTTGGACATTCCGGTGTTGCCGGGAGGAGTCATCGAGGGACGTCTGCTTCGCGACGCGCCCGGCGGCCAAGTTCCGGTCGCGGGAGTCCAGCTCCAACTTCAGCGGGTCGGCTCTCCGGAGCAGCGAGAGCTGGTCACGTTCTCCGACGGCGACTTCTATCTGATTGGAGTGAAGCCGGGTGAGTACGAGCTCTCCGTTGACCACAATGCCCTCGTACGGCTCGGCCTGACCGGCGATCCGCTCTCGTTCACCATGCCGGCCTCCGCCGACGGGGCGACGGTGGACGGTCTGGAACTCCATCTGAAGTAGAGCGGACCATTCAGTGGGTGCCCAGGGTCACAGCCGCGTAGCCAGAACCGACCATAGCTTGGCCCGATTGCTGGCTGCGAGGCCGATATCCGATCGAGACAGATCGCGTCGCTGGGGGTGTTTGCGGCTGTGCTCACCGCGCCGCTTGCCGGGCAAATCGAGCGGCCCACCTCGTCAGATGTGCAAGTCGCCATGCGAGGCGTGGACTTCCACGTGGACTCGCAGATCGTCCTCCAAATCGGCTACTTGCGTGGCGCCCTCCACCGGACCTCGCCCGACAAGCCACCCTACTTCGACGACAAGCATTCCTTCACTCTCCAGATCGATACCGCCAGAATCGGGATCAGCCCGGAGCATCTCAGCGATCTGCTCAATCGCTACGTCTTCGCCTATCCCGGCGCCCCCATTCACCGCTTAAACGTGACCGTCGATCATGGCCAACTGGTTCAGCGCGGCAGCCTGAAGGGCATCGCCTTCAAGGTGGTTGGTGATCTCACGGTGACATCGTCCGGCGAGCTCCGGCTGCATCCCAGCACCATCAAGGCGGCGGGCATCCCGGTGGGTGGGCTGATGGATATGTTCGGCCTTCAACTCCAGAAGTTGGTCAATCTGAGAGAGGCTCGGGGTGTCAGGTTGGAGAAGAACGATTTCATCCTCAGTCCTGCGGAGCTGCTGCCCCCGCCCACGGCGCGCGGCACGCTCTCCGCGGTGGAGGTGAACGACACAGCCATCGTTCAGATCTTCAAGTCACCGCCAGGTGATTCCGCCAAGCCGCTGATGCCGCCGGAAGCCAAGGCCCAGAACTTCATGTACTACCGCGGAAGCGTGTTGCGGTTCGGCAAGCTCACCATGAACAACACCGATCTAGAGATCATCGACGGCGACCCGCGCGATCCATTCGATTTCTTTCTGGACCGCTACAACATGCAGCTCACCGCGGGCTACTCCCGCAACACTCCGAATCATGGTCTCATCGTGGTGATGCCTGATTTCAGACGGGCTCAAGCGGTGCGTGACCGAGGTGGGCTGCGTCCGGCAGGAAGCCCTTGACGCCCCGCGATCCGGGCGACAATTTGAGGCGGGACCCACCCGAAGAAATCCCGAAAACCCCTACAGGCTGCTTGTCGCGCATGTCGCCCGATCCGATCAGCCCGCACCGGGCCAAGGGGCCCGGAGCCCTGCGGGAGCAAATCCGACGCGATTTAGAGCGGGAATACCGGCGTCTTGCATGCATCGACCGTGGGCCGCCCGCGCGAAAGCCGCTTGCGGCGCGCACCCACGCGTTGGTTGCGGTATATCAGCAGCTCGACACAGAGCTCAGCGCGATCCGGGAGCACGATGAGGCTGGGTTTGCCGCGTGGCTCGAACGCACCGCCCGGGTTGGCGCGGTCATGCGGGCCAGGCGCGTGTGGCCGTGGTGGGTGTATATCAGGCTGGTCGAGCTGGCCGCGGCGGCGATCAAGCCCGCGGAACGAGACCACGAATGCGGGACCACAAAGGACAAACGGGGTGCCGGTTGATACCGGACACCCCGCTGCGCCACGTTACGCGATTGTCGCGACTTCATGTCCGCCCGAACCGGACACTCACGATTACAGTTTCGGGACAGCCCCTCCAGCCGTTGACGTTCGGCTATCTGCGGATGACCACGATCACCCGCACTCGCTGAACCCGCATACGTGGCACTTCATGCATCCCTCGGCAAACTCCAACTGCGATCCGCAGTCGGGGCATGCACCGGAGAGGGTCTGTTGCAGTCCTCCGAACACCATCTGTTCGCCGCCGGAGACGTAGGCGGCGCGCTGCTGCACCACCGGGTCGGCGTCTAGGCCGGGTGTCGCCGACGCGCTTTGTCCCGGCAGCAGCTCCTGCTGAATTCCCTGCTTTTCGCCCATCCAGCGCTCGATCGCGATCCCGACGGCGTCCGGCACCGAAAGAACCTTGTTGGGGCCCAGGCCGAGCACGCGGTCGGAGCTGATACCCCGAAGCTGACGGTAGATCTCCTGGATTGGTATCCCCGATCGCAAGGCGAGACTGATCAGTCGGCCCAAGGCCTCGACATCGGCCATGAGGGCGCCGCCTGCCTTGCCGAGGCTCATGAAGACCTCGAAGGGCTGCCCGCGATCATCCTCGGTGATGGTTACGTAGAGCGTCCCGAGCGGTGTCTCCAGCCGGCGAGTGGCACCGCGCAGCAGCTCGGGGCGGGAGCGCTTCTGGCGTCGCTGTAAATTCTCCGCCTCGAGCTCGTGAAGCATGCGACGAAGACGATCGTTCTCGGCTTCGAGCTCGGCAATGTGCCCGCGCAATTCCGCGGTGACGGCAGACGGACTGGATCCCTGCCCGGCACTACTTCCCCCACTTCCGAACTTTCCGCCGCTGACCTGCTCGGTGACTTTTTTGGCCGTGGCGCCGGCGGAGAGCACCTGCATGTCCCGGCTCCCGTCGCGATAGACGGTCACGCCCTTGCAGTTGAGCCGATATGCAAGGCGGTAGATCTCCTCCACGTACTCTTCGGACGCATCATGGGCGAAATTGCAGGTCTTGGAGATCGCGCTGTCGTTGAATTCCTGAAACGCGGCCTGCATCCGAATGTGCCACTCCGGCTTGATGTGATTGGCCGTCACGAAGACGCGCTGCCACTTGACCGGTACTTCGGGGAATTCGATGTGACCTGCCTCGGCGATTCGCCGCATCAGATCTTCCGAGTACCACCCTTCCGACTTGGCCACGGCAACGAAATCCTCGTTCACATCGGGCATGAGCACGCCGGCCTGATTGCGCATGAACGCCACGGCGAACAGCGGCTCGATTCCGGAGCTGCAGCCGGCGATGATCGAAATGGTGCCGGTGGGCGCGACGGTGGTGACGTTGCAGTTGCGCAGCCGGCGCATCGGCCGGATCCGCTCGCCCTTGGGGCCGCGAGCACAGGTCTGGTCGGGGCCCCAGATGCTGCGTTCCCACTCGGGGAACACTCCTCGCTCCCGCGCGAGCCGCTCCGACTCGACCTTGGCCTCTTCGTCCAGGAACTGCTGGATCCGCCCGCCCAGCGCGATCCCCTCGTCCGAGTCGTAGGGGATACCCAGCTTGACGAACACGTCGGCCAGTCCCATGACGCCGAGTCCGATGCGGCGAATGCGCTGCGCCAGCTCGGTGATCTCGGTGAGCGGGTACTGATTCGCGTCGATCACGTTTTCGAGGAAGTGAGTCGACAGATGAATGATTCGACGGAGGTGATCCCAGTCGAGCTGCCCGTCCCTGACGAATGCGCCGAGATTGATGGACCCAAGATTGCAGACGTCGTACGGAAGGAGAGGCTGCTCACCGCAGGGATTGGTGGCCTCGTACGAGCCGAGGTGGGGCACCGGATTGTAGTAATTGGCCTTGTCGATGAAGAAGACGCCCGGCTCCCCTGTCTTCCAGGCCCCATGAATGATTCGAGACCAGACGTCGCGGGCGCGGAGCTGCCCGGTGACTTTGCTGGTCTTCGGATGCTTGAGCTCATAGGGCGCATCTGCCTCCACCGCGGCCATGAACGCGTCGGTGACGGCGACCGAGATATTGAAGTTGGTGATCTTCGTCGTGTCATCCTTGCAGGTGATGAACTCCATGATGTCGGGGTGGTCCACCCGCAAGATGCCCATGTTGGCTCCCCGCCGGGTGCCGCCCTGCTTCACCACGTCGGTCGAAGCGTCGAACAGACTCATGAACGACACCGGACCGGATGCCACGCCCATGGTCGAGCGGACGATGTCGTTCTTGGGCCGTAGCCGGGAGAAGCTGAACCCGGTGCCACCGCCGGACTGGTGTACCAGCGCCATCGCCCGCAGGGTGTCGTAGATCCCGCTTTTGCCGTTGGAGAGGGCATCGTCGACCGGAAGGACGAAGCAGGCCGAGAGCTGGCCCAGCGGCCGGCCGGCATTCATGAGCGTGGGAGAGTTCGGGACAAAGAGTCGCTCGGCCATCAGCCCATAGAACGCGTGCGCCACCTCCTCCGCCGCCCCGACCGAGGCGCCGTATCGCCGGTCGGCCTCCGCGATAGTTCGGGCCACTCGCCAGAAGAGGTCCTCAGGGCTCTCGACCGGCTTGCCGGTCTCGTCCTTAGTGAGATACCGCTTCTCGAGCACCGTGATCGCGTTGGGCGAAAGGTGGACCGCGTCCCTTGGGGTGGACGAATGCATAGAACTCCCCGCTTGCTATGTGGAATGGACGAGAGTG
>JBIOUY010000337.1:0-4715 GCA_044867445.1 Gemmatimonadales bacterium | reverse complement strand
CGACTCGATCGCCAGCACCGCCTGCGGCGCCGGCGGCTCGGACGATTGAAGCCCGAGCTTCCGAGTCACCCACGCGACCGTGGCTCCGGGCACAATCGCATTCACCACCACGATGAAGAACACCAGGTGGAAGATCCGCTCCGCGCCGGGCGCCCCCGCCAGCACCGGATAGGTCGCGAGCACGATCGGGACCGCCCCTCGCAATCCCACCCATCCTATATAGAGCGTCTCGCGCCGCGAATATCTGAACGGAAACAGGCAAAGTCCCGCGACCACCGGCCGCACCAGCACCGCCAACACCAGCGCCATGCCGAGCCCAATCGGCGCTACGCCGAGGAGCCGGGAGGGAAATACCAGCAGGCCGAGCACCAGGAACATCCCGATCTGGGAGAGCCAGGCGAGCGCGTCGTGCACCCGGAGGAGTCCGCCGCGATAGGGGAGGGGTCCGTTGCCCAGCATCAGGCCCGCGAGATACACCGCGAGGAACCCGCTGCCGTGGAGCAGCGTTGGGAGTCCATAAGCGAGGAGCGCCAGCGCGAGGGTGAGGGCTGGGTAGAGCCCTCCGGTGGGAAGTCGAAGTCGTCCGAGGAGGGACCGCCCGCCCCAGCCGACGGCGACGCCAAGGACTGCGCCGACGGAGAGCTGCCCCACGACTTCCAGGCCTACTCGCCATCCCTGGGTCGCCCCTGGGTCGAGCAGGTTGGCAGTGAGGGTGGTCGTGAGGATGACTGCTACCGGGTCGTTGAGGCCGGACTCGAGCTCGAGAGTGACGCCCACCCGCCGTTTGAGCTGCAGCCCGCTGCCGCGGAGGATGGCGAAGACCGCGGCGGCATCGGTGCTGGACACGACCGCGCCGAGCAGCAGGGCCTCGGGAATGTTGAGACCCCAGAGGTGGGCCAGCACCGCAACCAGGGCGGCGGTGAGGGCTACGCCGATGGTAGCGAGGAGACCGGCAGGCGCCCAGGAGCGTTGGAGTGCCTGAAGCGGAGTGTTGAGCCCGCCGTCGAAGAGGATGAGTGCCAGCGCAAAGGAACCTAGCCGGAAGGCGAAGCGATAGTCCTCGAACGGAATGCCGCCGATGCCTTCGGAGCCGGCCAGCATCCCGATCAGCAGGAACAAGAGCGCGATGGGCACGCCGATCCGCTGAGAGGCACGGCTGAAGACGACGCTCACCGCAAGCAGCAGACCGCAGGTGGTGAGCAGCAGCGCGGTGGCTGCGGGCTCGGTTTGGGGCATAGCGGGAAGTTACCGCCCTTACCGCCATTACCGACTTCTCACATACTTGAACCCATGCCGCACGAAACCTTCGCCGCAGCCCTCGCGCTCATCGGGATCGTCATCCTGGTTGCCTCGCTCCTCTCCGGCGCGGTCGAGCGCAGCGGCGTACCCCAGGTCGCCATCTTCCTCCTGGTCGGCGCCGCGCTGGGCCCGGCCGGCTTGGGACTGGTCCAACTCGATCTCCAGTCGCCCGCCCTCCAGGCCATCGCTACCCTGGGTCTGGTACTGGTCCTCTTCAGTGACGCGATCGGAGTGGACATCGGTGAGATACGGCAGCAGCGCCGGCTCGCACTCCTGATCCTGGGACCCGGTACCCTTCTGCCCGCGGCGCTCATCGCGGGAGCCGCCTGGCTCCTGCTCGGGCTCTCGGTTCCCGCCGCTGCCGTTCTGGGTGCAGCGCTCGCATCTACTGATCCGGTCTTGCTCCGCACCCTGGTGCGGCACCCCAAGCTGCCCTCGACGGCCAGGCTCGCGCTGCGGCTGGAAAGCGGGATGAACGACGTGGTCCTGCTGCCCATCGTAGTGCTGAGCATGCTCGCGCTCCGCGCGGGAGGGCCGGCGCCTGCCTGGGAGGTAGGCAGTCACGCGGTAGGCCTCTTCCTGCTCGGGCCCATGCTGGGCGCCTTCGACGGCTACATCGCCATTACGCTGCTCGACAAGGTTCGGGGAAAGGTGGGGGTGCGCCGAGATTATGAATCGCTCTACGCGCTGGGAGTGGCGTTCACCGCGTTCGCGGCAGCCGAGGCGGTGGGCGGAAGCGGATTCCTCGCGGCCTTCGCGGCAGGGTTGGTCATCGCCGCGCTCGACGTGGAGCTGTGCGACTGCTTCCTGGATTACGGTGAAGCCTCGGCCGAAATGTTCCTGCTGCTCACCTTCGTGGCGTTCGGTGCCGGGCTCATCTGGAGTGGTTTCTCGGTGGCCGATGCTCGGACGCTGCTCTTCGGGGTCATCGCCCTGGCTATCCGGACCGTGGTGCTGCTACCGGTGCTCGCTCGCTCTGGCATCGACCGAGGCAGTTGCCGGCTGATCGCCTTCTTCGGGCCGCGGGGATTGAGCTCGCTGTTGCTGGTGCTGCTGCCGGTGTTCGGCGGGGTACCTGGCTCGGAACGTCTGTTCGCGGTGACCTGCCTGGTGGTGCTGCTGTCGGTGGTGCTCCATGGGGGCGGGATTGCGTGGTGGCTGTTCGAGAGGACGCAGAAGACGGACGCGCCGAAGGCGGCGGACGGTGAAAGGGCTGACGGAAGAGAGGCGGACAAGGCGGAAGCCGCTGGTTCGGAGCTCACGTCCGCCGCGTCCGCCGCTTTCGGCGCGTCCGCCTCTTTACCGTCCGCCTCTCCTCCGTCCGCCGCTCCCGCCGCTCCCGAGCGCATCACCATCGACGAGCTCCGCCAGCTCTGGGCCGAGAACGAGCCGGTCATCGTGGCCGACGTCCGCACCGAGCGGAGCTACCGGGATGACACGCGTATGGCCGATGGTGCTATCCGCCTGCCCCCGGACGACGCCGTGCGGCTGGCGCGAGAGCGACGATTGCCGCGGGACGCCACCCTTGTCCTTTACTGTACTTGAAAGGACGAAGCCACAAGCGCCCGGGTGGCGCGAGAGCTTCGTCGAGCGGGATGGACCAAGGCACGGGCGCTTACCGGCGGGTGGGTGGCCTGGAAGGAGGCGGGACTGCGCACACAAAGTAAGGAGTTAGAAGTGAGAAGTAAAAAGTGAGAGGTGAGAGGTGAGAGGTAAGACCCTAGACCCGCGACCCGCGACCCATCACCTGAGACCCGCGACCTGAAACCCCACCTCCTCGACCGTTCCTTCAATCTCCGCCAGGCCGGCACGACGGTGCGCACCGAGATCGTTGCCGGCGCCACCACATTCGCCGCCCTGTCCTACATCATCTTCGTGCAGCCTGCCGTCCTGGCTCGCGCAGGGATGGACTTCGGCGCCGTGATGGCGGCGACTTGTCTCGCCAGCGCCTTCGCTACCGTGTTGATGGGCCTCTTCGCCAACTACCCCATCGCCGTGGCCCCGGCCATGGGGCACAACTTCTTCTTCGTTTCGGTGGTCACCCAGCTCAGGGTGCCCTGGCAGGTGGCCCTTGGCGCCGATTTTCTGGCGGGCGGGGCCTTCGTGCTGCTAGCTGGATTCCGATTCCGTGAGGCCGTCATTGACGCCATTCCGGCATGTCTCAAGGCCGCGATACCGGTCGGGATCGGGCTGCTCATCGCCTTCGTGGGTATGCAGTGGGGCGGCGTCGTCGTCGCCAACCCGGGCAGCCTGGTGCGACTCGGCCGTCTCACCACGCCGCCCCCGCTGCTTACTCTCGCCGGGTTCCTGCTGATCGCCGTGCTGCATCTGCGCCGGGTGCCGGGAGCGATCCTGGTCGGCATCCTGCTCACCACCGCCGCAGGTGCGGGGCTGGGTCTCCTTCCCTATCATGGCGTCTTCGGCCGGCCGCCCTCGCTCGGGCCGACCCTGCTCAAGCTCGACATCGCCGGAGCGTTTGCGCCGGAACATCTCCAGGTCGTCCTGGTATTCCTCTTCCTGGCCGTGTTCGACACGGTCGGGACGCTCATCGGCGTGGGCACCCAGGCGGGTCTGGTGCAAGACGGCAAGCTCCCCCGCGCCGGCCGCGCGCTACTCGCCGACGCTACCGGCACGGTGGCCGGCACCCTGCTCGGCACCTCCACGGTGACGGCGTACGTGGAGAGTGCCGCGGGTGTCGCCGCCGGCGGACGCACCGGGCTCGCCAACATGGTGACCGCTGCCCTCCTGCTCGCCGCCCTGTTTCTGCATCCGCTGGCTCGGCTCATCGGCGGCGGCATCGAGGGAGTCGAGGGGAGTACTCTGTACCCCGTGACCGCCGCCGTGCTGATCACCATCGGCTCGCTCATGATGCGGAACGTGACCCAGGTCCGATGGGACGATGCGAGCGAGGCGATTCCCGCCTTTCTCACCATCGTGGTGATGCCGCTGGCCCTGAGCATCGCCGACGGCCTGGCGTTCGGCTTCATCAGTTACACGGCTGTCCGCGTGCTGTCGGGGCGGGCTGGGGAGGTAGGCTGGCTGGTTTATCTCCTGGCCGCCCTGTTCCTGCTGCGCTTCGCGCTTGGCTGAAACGGCGGTGTTGGCGTTAGCCTAGCTGCTCGTCGCCGCCGTTGCCACCGGCTCTTGCGGCCCCTCCTGGAAGGGCCTGATCACGATGGACTCCTTGGTGCTCTCTACGATGGCCTTCAACTCATCTTGCTCCCGCTGCGGCACTCCGAACCGATCCAGCGATTGCTGAAAGTCATCCAGCATCGCCTGCCACTCCTGATCGGTGATCATCAGGTGCCGATGCGAATCGCCCATGGAACGGCCGGAATAGGTCTGCGGGCCCCCTGTTGCCCAACACACCATCTCGGTCGCCAGGAACTTGAACCCTGCCGGGGAAACCCGGTGGT
>JBIOUY010000336.1:0-16805 GCA_044867445.1 Gemmatimonadales bacterium | reverse complement strand
TAAGCCGCCGCCGACAGTCGCGACTATCGGCGGCGGTGTTGTTGGGGGGTGCTGCCACCTGCACACGCGGGCTGTTCAACTCGCCGTTCCTGCCGAGCATTCAAGAGTGCAGCATACGCAGGGGCGCTACGCGGTGCATCACGGATAGGCGGGCTGGGGGTTCTGCGAACGCCATGGCAATCAAGGCCTTGGCGGGTGGCCAAAGGCGAGATGGCGGATTGGGCTGCGGTGGGTGAAGTTTGGGCGCTTCAGTGGGATCGAATCAGTCCACTTGGTTGTTAGGCAGACACGCACGACCTTCGAGGCAAACTGGGTAGCTCAGGAGCCCATCTGACGACAGGAATGGTCGAGGCGTTGCTCGACCAGATCGCGGCGCTTTCACCGGAACCGGCCAGCTCAATCGAGACGTTTGAGACTCGATGTCCCGCAGCACCTCACTCTGCGGGGACGGCCTGTCCCGCCCGATATTGCGATGCCCGTGATCCTCGACGCTCTCTTTGCCAAGGGATTTGATCCTGACGGCTTCGAGCCGCGTCCGACCGGACGGCGATACCGATACCGTCGCGGGCGTGCTGCCTAACCCGGAAATGCAGCCGACAGGCCGGAGTGGGCCAGCGCTCCGCTCGAGGGCACCCTCTGTGAGCGCGCTGTGGAACGTAAGTTGGTGCGCCCACGGGCCTGAGGGCCTGCAGCTGATGCGCAAGACGTTAGGCCGCAGCCGAATAGATCATTGTGTTGCAAGCCGTACAATGATCTCGAAGTGCCGCGAGGTGGATCGCGCTCAATCTTGGGCGCCAGGGAATGGGTCGGCCCCACCGCTTGCGAAGATGGAGGATGGGATGATGACGACGGAAGCAGCTCCTCATACGGCACGTCTTACTGGTATGGCACCGCAATTTCTGGTGGACGATCTCCATGCAGCGATTGTGTATTACCGGGATAAGCTCGGATTCGGCGTGGACTTCTGCTACGACTCGTTCTACGCCGGTGTGAGCCGCGACGGCTTCGCAATTCATCTCAAGTGTGCTCCGAAGACGCTCAGCGACCGACCGCATCGTAAACAGAATGAGCACCTGGACGCATACATCAGTGTCACCGGGGTGGCGACGCTGCATGATGAACTGCGGTCGCGTGGCGCGCTTATCACTAGGGCGCTGGAAGCGCGACCGTGGTCGTGTATCGACTTCTACGTCGAGGACCCCGATGGATACATTCTCTGCTTCAGCGAGCCGACCGCCTAGAATAGGATTGAGTCGACCGAACGGCGGGTTTCCAGCAAAGCTGCGGCCTAACTCGCGCATGCAGCCGACAGGCCGGACGGGTGTGCAGCTCCGCTCGGGCGGCAGGCTCCTCGAGCGCGTGAAGGAACAAAGGTTCGTGCGGGGGCGGGCTTGAGCGCCTGCAGCTGATTTGCCAATCGTTAGGCCTCAGCTTTCTATGGCTGCGAGTCCGCACCATCGGCTTGGCTCCGATAACCGATAACTGAGGCAACTCATGATTCACGAAGCACGGTACGTCATCGGTGCAACTCTTGTCGGGCTCGGCGCAACCCTCCTGATCGATCTTTGGGCATTGTTCTTGAGGCGTGGCTTCAACATCCCTTCGCTGAACTACTGCTTGCTCGGGCGTTGGCTTCTCTACATGCCCGGTGGAACCATTGTACATCGCAACATTGCCGCCGCTCAGCAGAAACCGCATGAGTGCACCTTGGGGTGGGTCGCTCACTACCTCATTGGTACCGCCTTCGCCCTAGTGTTCGTCCTTCTTGCGTCAGGAACCTGGCTTGAGCGGCCGACTCTGTTGCCGGCTTTGGCTTTCGGTGCGGCAACCACGCTAGTGCCCTACCTCATTATGCAGCCATCCTTCGGGCTCGGCTTTGCCGCTTCGAAGGCGCCTCATCCCAACCAGGCCAGACTGAAGAGCCTGATGACCCACACGGTATTTGGAGTTGGCCTTTACATCTGGGCCCTTGTGCTGAGCCAAGTCCTCTTTCGTGCCTAGAGGCCCAGCATACAGAGGCGAGCGCCACTCCTCATTGGGCTAAGGGCGGGCTGGCTGAGGCCTAACCCGCGCATGCAGCCGACAAGCGCGTCTGGGCGGAACCCTGATACCCGCCACTCGCCGATGGCGGATCAAAGGAACGTAGGTTAGTGCAGGGCGGGCGGGTTGCCTGCAGCTGATGCGCAATTTGTTAGGCGGCTGGACCACCATCTTCCACGTGCTGCTCGGAGGAGCTGATGACCTCGGGCTCTGGCAGAACCCTCAACCGCATCGCAGCTGTCGGACTTCTGGTGGGCGCCGGGTTCGGGCTGGCGGGGACACTCGTCACATCACCGACGGTGCAGGCGAGCTTGTGGGCGATTGACAGCGTCGCCCTGGTCACAGCAACCAGTCTCTTGGCCTTGAAGTACTTCCGAGCCGGGGCCGATGTCCTGGCCGCAGGGTTTCTCGTGTTCGCTATCGGGGAGGGCGTGCTGTTGTCGGGCACTGCCGCGGGACCAACCGCCAGCGTACCCGCCTTCGCCGCAGGGACAGCGCTGTGGGCTGCTGCCCTAGCTCTCATCAGTATCCCTGCAGGGCTCGGAGTCTGGCTGCGGCTCTTGGGCGGCGCAGCCGCGTGTCTGTTCGCGATCACCGCCGGCCGCATCTATGCAGGCGAGGTATTGCTGCCCACTTCGTCACCACTCCCGTTCTTCGCCTATCCCATCCTCGTTGCGACGTTGCTGGGATGGACGTGGATGCTGCTGCACGAGCCGGCATAGCCCAGTGCCGGGAGCTCAGGCAATGCCGGAGGCCCTCACCCCGGTGTCCTCGCGGCCACCGCCTGACCCGCCCATGCAGCCGACAAGCCGGAGGGGGCGCCGGCCCCCATGCGGGCGGCACCCTCCTCGAGCGCGAGGTGGAACGAAGGCTGGTGCGGGCGCAGGCATGATCGCCTGCAGCTGATTTGCTAGTCGTTAGGCCGACACCAAGCGAGCGTTGGATGCCGAACCGAACCGCGATCGACGCCTCTTTTTAAGGGCGCCCGAGCAAGGCGCCTGGCCCATCGGCTCGGCGTGACCGAATCTGGATCGCCTCGTTGGCCGCAGCCTGGTCCTTCCTGACGGTGAGTTGGCCCAAAAGCGCCCGGCCTCCGCTGACCTGCCCCTCCGGGCGAGCCATTTGAAGGTTGCTGCTGCCGGCCTCGCGGGTGGGCGTCCAGCCCAGCAGCGCCCGTTCACCGGCGGCCGGTGGATCAGTGAGGGTGAACACAGAGGTGGCCGCCAGGGCGATCGCCCAGCCACTGGCTCTAAGGCGGTGACGTAGCATCTTTTGTCCTTCGTTGCGGGTCGTTTCTACAGCGCCGAGGGTCGGCGCCCGGTCAGCTCTTAGAACGTTCGGGGCACCCGAATGATTCCCGACCGTGTGGACCACCTGCCCTGCGGAAGGGTGCGGCCAGGTCCTTAGACGGTAGGATCCAGGTTCCATGACAGCCCAGCCAACAGAGGAGCGGCAGATTGTCTGGGAAGTGCTCGCTCAGTTCTGGGTCGACACCTGGTACGACGCCGAGCAACTCGACCAGTTTGCGGACCGACTGGCACGATGCGGCTTCTCAATTCCCGAGCTAGACCGAATCGCCCACCGTGAAGTCTGCGGCGCCTTCGCCATCTTCACGCTTGCGGTGTTCGCCAGCGCCGGAATGGCGCTCCCGGATTGGTCCTTCCCGAAGGAGCAGGCTCGGAAGAACGTCGCAGCATGGCTGTCGCGGCCGCGGGTCTTGTCGTTTCTCAACCCCTTCTGGGTTGTAGGCTACTTCGCGGCTCGCCGGTTCCTTCGCCCGTCCTGGCTGGATCTCCGCGGGAGGGTTGCTCACCGGCTCAGCGCGCCGCCGGCATGAGAGCCCGCAGCTGATGCGCATTTCGTTAGACAGCGCCACAACCTGTCGAGGCATTCTTGACTAAGACCCCTCATGCCCCCCGACCTCGCACCGTTGGGCGCGTCATTGCTGCCAGACACCTCCGTCTCCCAGGGCAGCCAGAGCGACACGTCACCGTGCGAACTGGAGTTCCCCGTCGGCTACGAGACGGATGGGACTGGGGCTGCCCGGTTGAGATTCGCGGGTTGGACGCCCCACGCCTGAGATATGTGTTTGGCGTTGATGCGTTTCAGGCCTTACAGCTCGGCCTTGACTACATAGCTGTCCGAACCGGATCTAGTGCGGTGCAGCCCTTCTGGTTTGAGCCAGAAGACGGCGCAGGGTTCACCCGATCGCTTCCGACCAATCTCCCGCTACAGGCACAGCAGGAGCTTCAAGCAGTCATTGACCAAGCCAGCGAGCGGTGGGGTACTCAACCGAATCGTCGGGCGGTGCGTCGAGGCCAGAAGAAGTCATGACGGCGCCATGGTCCAGGGCAGACCTGCTCCTCGCCGATTGCGAGGGTTAGGCCGCAGAATTGAGAGCCGAGCGTTGCGAAGGTTCCAGAGCCTTGAGGTCGTGCCAATGGCGCGGGGGAATGACCAGGCGTCTCACCGCCGGCGCCAAGTGGAGGGAGCGCAGGGCGCGGAACGCGGCCAGGAGATGCGTCCCGCGCCTAGGTCCCGGTAGCTGGAGGAGTTGTCGCACGAGCGGAGGCACGAGAACCCCTTGGAGCTGGCGCAGCATTCGGTAGCGCCACGGACCCAGCTGACATCGATAAGCAGCGTAGAGCGCCGCCGTGCCTGGGCTCCACGCAAGATCCTCGATGAGGCGAAGCGCCCGGTCCGGGCGCCAGGTCGTATAGTCAGGAGGCAGCTGGGCGATGCCAAGGCCTTCGCCAATGCGGCGAAAGTCGGCATAGAGGCCGTCCTGAGCGCCTGAACTGAGCGGGCTCCCCAGCAGCTCGGCAGCGCGCTCCGAGTAGTCGATGAGCATATAGAGCACCGCGCGGTACGCCCAAGCCGGGATGGACTCTCCCCGGGCCTGTTCCACGGCGGCATGGACTCGCCGGATCTGCTCCAACGTATGACGCGCGGCTGCCGGTGGGGCGAAGGCAATGCTCTGGGCGTAGCGCACCGTCCGAAAGAGCCGCCCAATTGGATCGCGCGGCAAGGCCCCGGTGAAGAACAGCCAATCGACGGCCCGGTTCACCGCGAATTCCGCTGCGGCACCGCCGAAGATGAGCAGGAGCGCATCCCCGTTCCCCCAAATCTCCTGGGTGATGGCGTGCTGAACCGGGGCGGCTCCCATGAGGAGAACAGTAATCACCACGTTCAACAGGAGAGCGTTCGGGTGAAGCGGACGCCGAAGTTGAGCGCGACCATGATGGGCCTCGCCGCCATTGCGGTCGGCCTCTCGCTCATGTTCAAGCCCTTCAGCTCACTGGCTGTCCTGATCCTGCTCGCGGCCGCAAGCCTGATCGTTGCGGGCGCCGGCGAGCTGATCGGCCGCCCGCGAACGGTTCTTGCCTGGACCCACGGCACCACCGGCGTCGCCCAGCAATGCGCTCCGTCGCTGCTCACCAATTCGTTCGATTACTCGATGCCTCCCGCAGTCGAGGCCATGATGAAATGGGGCTGGGTCATCGTCGTGACGGATTACATGGGGCTGGGCACGCAGGGTCCCCATCCATACCTCATCGGTGTGCCGGAAGGGCGCTCGGAGTTCGACGCGGTGGGCGCCGCGCGGCAGCTCGAGGGGGTTGACGCCGGCGACAAGACCGTGGCGTGGGGACACTCCCAGGGAGGTCATGCGGCGCTCTGGGTCGGCATCGAAGCGGCGCGCTACGCCCCGGATGTCCCCTTGAGCGGTGTGGCGGCTCTTGCACCCGCAAGCGACCTGGCAGAGATGGCCACCCCACTCGGGGACGATCCCCTCGGCACGACCTTCAAGTCGTTCATCATCGCCGCGTACAGTAAGATCTATCCCGATGTCTCCTTCGACGACTATGTGCGGGCCAGCGCACGGCTGATCGTCCGGGAAACGGCACAGCGGTGCATTGTCAGCCCAGAGATCCTCGCCGTGACCGGCCTCAAGCTGTCCAAAGAGGCGGTGTTCGCGCGGAATTCCGGCGGCGGTCCGCTCGCCACCCGCCTCAAGGAGAATACCCCCGATCAACGCACCGGCGTGCCCATCTTCATCGGTCAGGGACTGACGGATGTCTCGGTTATCCCGGAGCTGCAGCGCGCGGTCGCCGAGCGATTGTGCGCTGCCGGTCAGGTCATCGACTACTGTGGCTACGCCCGTCGGGACCACATGGGGGTCATCGCTGCGGACTCGCCGGTCATCCCGGATGTCCTGGAGTGGACCGAGGCACGGCTCGCCTCCACGCCACCCGGCGGACACGTGCTCGTTCGCTGGGCGCCAGTCCGAAACGCTGCTTAGGCGAGGTCGGATGCGGAGCTTGGTGGCCATTGTCGCAGGGGCAGCGGTCGCAGCGGTGCTCTACCAGGTCGCGGCGATCATCGCTCTGCTCGCCGTCGTGGGGGTACCTCTCGGTGCGGCGGGAGGTCCGCACAGCGCCGGCCTTTACCTGCTCAACTTGGGCCTGGCCGGACTGGCGGCGGTGGTGGGTGGCGCCGTCGGCGCTCGTCTGGCCGGCGTTACTCGTGGCGTGGTGGTTCCCGTGCTCGCTCTCGTACTGGCGGGTGTAGCTCTGTGGGGATTTTCCAAGCCAACGTCGCAGTGGCCCGGCTGGTATGCGCCGATGCTGGCCCTGATCGCGGCGGCCGGGGCGCTGCTCGGGGGACGGCTCTGACGCCACGAACTCCAGGTGCTCGAACTCGGCAGGAGGAAGCATGCGTCGGACGAATCGCAGCACTGATCTATGTGGCGACCTATCTCCTCGCTTCGGGGATATTCCTCCTGCTCGCGCCGCGTCTGGCCCTGCAACTCCTCTTCAGCACCGGCGACTACGGTGAGATCCTGCCTCGGCTAGCGGGCCTACTGTTGCTCGGCCTCGGAATCCTGGTCGTCCAGATTGTCCGCTACCGGCTCAGTGCGCTCTATGCGACAACCCTCGTGGTGCGAGGCCTCTTCTGTGTCGGCTTCGTGATGCTCTACGCCATGAGTCGCGACCCTCTTTTTCTCGTCTTGCTTGGGGTTGTGGGGATCGGCGTCCTGGCGACGACAGTGTCCTACGTCCTGGATATGCGGCAGGGAGATCGCTGATTCGGTGCGGCATAACCCGCGTATCCAGCCGTGGGTACAAGGCAAACTCAGGTAAAGTTCATCTATTGGCCCAGTCATGAATATCAGAAGAGTCGTCCCGGATATTAGGTCTGCGCATATGGAGCAGAGTCGGGAATTCTACGCCGGCTTTCTGGGTTTCCACGTTGGCATGGATCTAGGCTGGGTGACGACGTTTGTCTCCCCCTCCAATCCGACCGCTCAAATCACGGTGGTGCGCGACTACGACCCGCGCAGGGTTCAGCCCCAAGTGTCCATCGAGGTCGACAGTGTGGATGAAGCTCACGCGAAGGCTGTGGGCCTTGGCCTAGAGATCCTATACCCACTGACGGACGAACCGTGGGGAGTCCGACGCTTCTTCGTGGCGGATCCGAATGGTGTGGTCATCAATGTTCTGAGTCACGCTCAGCAACATCTGAGCGGCTGACAATGGATGCCAGGCCCAGCGACGCGAAGACGGGACCCGGCAACTGAACGTCTCACTTGATGGGTGAATCCCAGCGCGACGAGAAAACGTAGTATCTCTGAGCGCCATGTCCCCCAGTCCGCTCCTCCTGCTGCTTTGCCTCACCGCCTGTGGGGCCCAACCCGATGTGGAGGCCGATCGGGCCGAGCTCCTTCGCATGCACGAGCTCGGGTGAACCGCCCACCTCGAGAAACGGGCTGATCTCCTGGTGGCCTCATTCGCCGATAGCTTCCTCAATATTTCCCACGGCACCGTCGCACTTCGCAGTCCGGCAGAGAGCCGGGCCCGGTTTCAGGCCTACTTCGACCGAGTCGCCTTCCAGGAGTGGGATGACCTTGCTCCCCCGCTCATTCGGATCTCCCCCGACGGACACATGGCCTATGTGGTCGTGCAGAAGAACGTCCGGCTCACCGCGATGGACAGCGATGGAGTTCAGCAGCCGGAACATACGGTCTACGCTTGGGTCGAGCTGTATGAAAAGCGCGCCGGCAAGTGGAGCCTGATGGCCGTCGTCTCAACCCACCGGCCAGGCGACGCCTAGAATCCCACGGGATGCGCCACGCTTGGGATCGCGGGCACCGATCACGCTCCGGAGCATCTTCCATCTGGCATCGGTGACCAAGCCGTTGGTCGCCACGGCGGTGATGCAGCTGGTCGACGAGGGGAAAGTCGACCTCAACGCACCGGTGATTCGGTACCTGCCGTACTTCAAGATGAACGACCCGCGCGCGAGGTCTACGCGGAGAGTTCCGTGCAATCTCCGTGTCTTCCGTGTCTCCGTGGTGCGCTTTTGCCGAACCTCCAACGCCGATCCAAGCGGCCGCCTGGAGCATGAGCATCTCAGCACCGTACAGGCCTAGGACGTACTTTCCTTATATAGCGTCCCGTAGAGCACCAATCCCCGTCCCACCGCGGTCGCGATCAGCTCGGCCATATACTCCGGCATGCCACCAAGTCCGTGGACGTCCTGGAGCGCCCTCCGGGTATCGTCGCCCTTCTGCATCCCCACAAACCGCTTCATGAGTCCGGTGCCCGTCGCCTCCTGCACCCAGGGCTTGGTCTCGACCGTCGCGGTTGTCACCACCGCACTCGCGATGGCTCCTTTCGGGTCGAAGGTGAGCCCGACCTCGATCGGCCCGTGAGGCGTGTTGATCTGCTGGAAGAGGGCAACGCCGACCGTCTTGCCGCCTTCGCCCTGACCGAGGAAGAACTGCACGTCCGGATCGTCCGGGGTAAAGTCACCCGAGCGGCGGATCGCGGCCAGGTCCTGCTTGCCGATGGTGACGGTGCGCACGAAATATTGCGTGGCGCCCGCGATGGTCTGCCGGATGAAGTCGGCATGCTTCACCAGCACCACCTTGGGTGTTGGGTGGGCAGCCGTGCCGACCGCGAAGGCAGCCACGGCGAGCGTGAAGATGGTCATGATGCGCTCCTTGCTGAACGGTCGGGCAGCAGCGCCCGGACGGTCGAGTACAGGACGATGAGATAGACCAGGGACATTCCCCAGCCCGACAGGATGGTGAGCCAGGCGAAGCCACCCAGCCCGACTTTCATAAGCCACTGGCCGGCGAAGTCGAGTGCCCCGAAGCCGAAATTCAGAACGATCACCGTGTCTCTCCACCAGGCCGGCCAGTCCAGTCCCAGGACGATCAGCGTCAGCAGGCCGGCGACGATCGCGTAAATCATGATGTGGATGTGGCTGTCCTGGACCAGCAAGTCGGTATCGACCGTATGCTGCATCTCCGGCACCTTTCCGAGATCCAGCGGCTGGGTGGTGGCGTGCGACTCTGTCGCCATTTGCATCTCGTTCATGCCTGGCTTCGGCACGTAGGTCGCCTGGACCCGAGTCGGAGTGAGCCCCGACCACGTCTTCACCATCAGGAAGGCGAACATATAGGCGTAGCCCAGCACCAGCAGAAAGAGCAGAGCGCCGAGCTTCACCGACCGGTTTGCGTGACGCAGGCTGTAGAGACCCATGCGCGGCGTCTCCCGCTAGAAGGTCGTGACCAGCTGCAGGGCGTACTGTACGCCCCACTGGCTCACCCCGTCAGAGGTTTCGAAGAAAGGCTGGTCGGAATGGTTCACCCGGATCTCGCCCCGAAGCTGAAATCGCGGGATCCGGTAAGTCGTGTGCGGGATGTTGGCGAAAATCCCCTCGCGACCGACGCCGATCGAGTAGATCGGCGCAATGGTCCAGGAGGTGAGCGTCTGCGCCTGACCGGTGCGGGCGCCGTCCTTGTCGTCCAACACTTCTGCCCGCGCCGCGATCCCGAAGTGCCGCGTCACCTGGCGGTGGACCAACAGCATTGCGCCGCCCCAGCTGGCCTCGGCATCGTCGGGCAGGTCGGTATCCTTGCCGTAGTTCGCCTCGCCCGCCACGATCCAGCCGTACCCGGGCTGGAAGGCATAGTCCGCATTGAGCAGGAGGCGATCATTAGTCGAATCGGCCGGCCCCTCCGACCCGTACAGCAGGCTGAGGCCTAGGCTGCTGCGCTCCGCTGGGAGCAGGCCGAGCCGAGCACCGACAGTCTTGCCGTGGCCGGGATCGAGCGGTGAGTCCCACCCGTTCGCCACCAAGCCCGTGAGGTCCACCTTTCGGCTTAGGGTATAGGTGCCGAACAGGCCGGTGAGCTTGGCTGGCCGCCCCAGCTCGAAGTTGAACGAGGTGGACGGTGTGAGGAGGAGCACCTCGTCGTCCCGCTCGAAACCGAGCGGTGCATCGAGGGTTCCGAAGGTGAGGCTCAGGTTGGTCGCCTTCGCCGGAGTGAAGCTCATCAACAGATTGTCGATCTCGGTCTCGGTGACGAGGTCTCCGCCCTCTTCGTTCGAGATCGAGGTGGTGAGCTGGCCGAACACGTACAGGTTGTCGGTCAGCTCCCGGAAGAGCGAGACCGCAATCTTCCCCGCCGAGAAGGAGTTGTCGTTGGTCCTGCCGTCATAGGTGTACCCGCCAACGCCGAACCCGGAGATCGCCAGCGAATGCTTTTCCTCTCCGGTGACGCTCGGAATGTCACCCAAGTCCTCGAGTTTGACGGGCTGATCGGGCTTGCCCTGGGCGGCGGCCCCGGCTGCGGTGAGGCCGAGGATGATGATCGCGAGATGGCTGGATCGCACCAGTCCCCGCATGTGGTTTCTCCCTGGTCTAAAGGCCTCTGCGACCGCAGTGCTGCGACACATGCAGCGCGGACGATGAAGCTGTTCGAACGCGGAAACCTTGCTCGAGCTGTTTTAGGGCTAGACCAGGCGGGGAGGGGGAGGCTCGATCGTGTGGGAGATGAAGCGGGGAGAAGTTGGGAGGCTCCACATCGGCTCGACCCAGCGATCAGGGGCGATGGCGATGATCGGCGCGGAGGCCGGCTCCATCGGCGAGAGCACCTGGAGCGGAGGCCGTTGCACGGCACCTGTGTCGGTGGGGTGGCACGCGCTGTTGGTGAGGACCGCGCCTCCCCGATTCATGCCTGGCATCGTGTGCGCCCCGGCAGCGTGCCGCTCGAACAGACAGAGTGCGGCACAGCCCACGGCCGGCTGGGCCAGCAGGAACGCGGCCAGGGTGGCGAGGGCGAGGCAGCGGCGAGTGCGCAGAGCCTGGAACATTGAGGGGATAAGCTAACCGAAGAGCGGGCCGGAGGACAGCCGAGCGGTGCGGTCCCGGCAGCGACAGCGGAATGTCGCGCGGTGGGTCCGGCGCGACGCCTACCGCCCCAGCCCGGTCAGCTCGCGGGCGACGTTGAAGAGCGCCGAGAAGCCGAGGGACAGGGCGCCACCTAGCGCGGCATCGCCCGCGCTTCGATTGCGCTCCCAGGCGAGCCGGGCGAAGTTCCCGGCGTAGGCTCCGGCAATGCGGGGCACCGAGAGCGCCCGGGTCCCGTCGTCGCGGCGATCTGTAAAGGTCTCCAGCAAGGCGTGGCCGACTCGGGGACCGAATCCGTGACAGTCACAGGGCTGGTAATCGGTGCTGCGATGCATCGCCGCCGCGAGACCGTGTCGGACGCTCACCTCGACGGCCGCCTGTCCCGCCCGCGAAGCGAGCCGCTGGGCCAAACCGTTGGAGCCATCGTCAAAGGACGGATGTTTCTGCCGGAGCTCGCCGAGCAGTCCGCCACCGACTACGCCGATCAGGGCGCTTGGACCGGCCAGATCATGCAGGTAATTGCTGACCCGGGCGTTCTCAGCGGTCACCCGGATGGAGCGAGGCTCGCGGGTGATACTCGCGCCGGGCGTCGATGGGGTCTGGGCCGACGCTCTGCCTGCAACCCCCGACAACGCTGCTGCCACGATGCAGCACCGCATTCCACCAAGGACTGACCCACCTCGATGGTGCGCCAAACGCCACCTCTTCTCAACCGCGATCATTTACGACTCCGAGCAAACCGTCCAACAGGGTCGGCAATATCGCCCCAATCCGCTGAAAGCCACAAGTGGCCGAGTAGCGGCAGCAACCCGCCGTCTCACTTTGTCACGATCGCTGGCTCGGGGTGCTCCCGCAGATTGGCGAGTTTCGCGAGGTCGGCGCGAGCACCCAGCCGTTCGAACGCGACGCGCGCGGCGTCAAATTCCAGTGCCGCCTCTTCCTGATGGCCGAGCGCCTCGCAGGCCTGCGCCAGGAGCACTCGGCTGCGCGCGGCCTCGTAGGGCAGGTCGATCTCGGTCCACTGCCGTTGGGCCCGGCGCAGGCTGACTGCGGCGGCGTCGGGCTTGCCCTCGGCGAGCTCCACCATGCCAATGGCGAGGGTAGCTGAGGCGCGCATGGCGGACGAGTTGTAGAGGTTCGCGATCACCCCGAGCTCCTCAGCTGCCGCGCGAGCTGCTGCGACCGCGTTGCAGGCGAGGCTGATTTCCACCCGGGCCGGCAGGAGGCGCGCGCGCTCGAATCGCGCGAGCGACGGGTCCTCCAGCCCGCGATCGATGAGACTCTGCGCCGCGGCAGGTTGCCCCTGGGCCAGCCGCAGAAGTGCCAGGCCCGGAAGCGGGTGGCGTCCCCGCTGGTGCGCCTCCCGGAACAGCACGTCTGCTCGGTCGAAGTCGCCCATCCGGAGCCGGACCTCCGCCATCTCGTAGTACGCCTGACCCGCGACCTCGGGCAGGAGGTCTCCCACCTCCTCGGCCGCGCGCCGCGCCTCGGCCTCCGCATCGGGCAAGGCGCCGCGCAATCGAAGCAGCTCGGCGCGGTGTACCCGGCAGATGCCGGGGAAGGCCGAGTCCGAATGGGGTTCGCCCCACTGCATGGCTGCGTCATGCCACTCAGCCGCTCGACGGTAATCGGCGATCTGCTCGCAGGCCGTCATCATGTTGCAGTAGATGCGGCCGGTGGTCCGAGGCATCAGCTCGCCCGCGGCTGCGGCAGCCATCGCGTCGTCGATGAGCGTCATGCCCTGCCCGATCTCGCCCTGTGCGAGAAGGACCCGGCCTCGGTCCTGAAGAGAAAGCGTACGGAGGTCCGGATCACCTGCTCGCTC
Source organism: Gemmatimonadales bacterium (assembly GCA_044867445.1). Classification (GTDB taxonomy): domain Bacteria; phylum Gemmatimonadota; class Gemmatimonadetes; order Gemmatimonadales; family GWC2-71-9; genus CAVVWJ01. The sequence continues at coordinate 3,739 of JBIOUY010000336.1, read as the reverse complement.
CGCGATGGCGGTCGCCCGATCGGTCAGCTCCAGCGCCCGCGCGAGATCCCGCTCCACCTCCAGGGCAAACGTCGCCTGAAGCCGCACCAGCCAGCCGTGCTCGCGGGACTCGGGCAGTGCCGCGAGATGTCGCTCCGCTCGACGGAGCCACCCCTGACCTACCGAGATCGCGAGCCAGTGCCAGTAATCTTCCGCGACCGCAATCGCGATCCCTGCGGCGCCTCGCGCATCGCCCTGCCGGACATACGCCGCGTAGGCCCGCTCCCGGGTCCTGACGCAGTCGTTGCCGCGCCCAAGCCACCACGCAGCCTCCGCCAGGCGCGCCAGGTCGCCGGGCTCGAGCTCACCCGCCGCAGTGAGGTGCTCGAACGCGGCTGCCCAGTCGTGCCGCGCGAATGCCGTCCGGCCGGCCTCGAGCTCCGTGCCGAGCTTAGTCGCTTCCAGCCCAGTACCGGGCGTGGAGGGCTGCGCGCCGAAACCCATCAGCTCGTCCAGCTGGGCGCGGATCTCCTTGGAGGATTGCCAGCGCCGGGCCGGATCCTTCTGCAGGCAGGTCATGACCAGTTGCGCCAATGCAGGCGGGATATCCGGCCGACGCCGGCTGACCGGCTCCGGTTCTCGGATCGTGTGCGCCACCATCAGCTCGCTCGGTGTCCCCCGAAAGGGCGGCTCACCGGTGAGGAGAGCGTAGCCCAGTGCCCCAAGGGCGTAGATGTCGGCCCGATGATCGATATCGGGATCGCCGCCGGCCTGCTCCGGTGCCATATAGGCGGGAGTGCCGACCGTGACGCCGGGTTGGGTCAGCTCCGAGTCGGCGGCGTCACTGATCACCTTGGCAATGCCGAAATCCATAACGAGTGCGTGCCCGTCTGACAGGAGCACGTTTGCGGGCTTCACGTCTCGATGGATGACGCCGTGCGCATGCGCGTGCGCCAGTGCCCCAACGACGTCTCTGAGGATCCGAACTACCTCCACTATCGGGAGCAATTCGCCAGTGCCAAGACGGGCCGAAAGGGAGTGTCCCGCGACGTAGGGCATGGTGTACCAGAGGACACTGCCGCTGCCGCCCGAGTCGAACACCGGGACGATGTGCGGGTGTTGCAGGCGCGCCGCGAGCCGGATCTCCCGCTGGAAGCGCTCGGGCCCGAGCGTGGAAGCAAGCTCGGCGTGCAGCACCTTCAGAGCGACGGGACGGTCGTGCCGCAGGTCATGGGCGAGGAAGACCGTGGCCATGCCGCCGCGGCCGAGCTCCCGCTCGATCACATAGTGGTCGCGGATGGTGTCGTCGAGACGGTCAGCGACCGCCCCTCGGGCCCCTTGTTCCATGCGTCGGTCTCGTGGAGATAGAAGGCTTACTAAAGATAGCAGTCATGTGTGCTGTGCCGCCCTCCAGCTGGGCAGTTTATCCTAGTCGTTTCCGGCTTCTGCGTCTTCTCCGTCTTCTCCGTCCTCCCTTTGTGACCTCGGTCCTGTTTTTGCTTTATAGGTAGCGTGCATGTTATGAGGTATGGGATTCTCGCCTGGCCCGGAGCGGGCGCTTCGAGTCTTGCCGCCACGGCACCGGTGGTCACGGGTCGCGTTCGCGTGGAGCACCGCCTTGCACGCGTTTGGGTTCGCGCTGATGACGTGGGTGACCCGCGGCGAATACCAGAGCCCGGCCCCGACGGTGCTGCACACGAGCAGGGCTTACGCCTTGCACTACTTCGTGTTGTCCCGCTCCCGCCCGCAGCCCCGCCCGGAGATCAGACCCGAGCCCCAGCCTCAACGCCCGCCCGTGAGCCGCCCCCAATCAGTGATCCCGATGAAGGCTCAGGTCCCTCCACCCGTGACCATCCCAGCCCCCGCAAGCAGGAGCGAGCCCACGCCATCGCCCCTCCAGATCCGGGAACTGGCGCCCGGAGCGGTTGCCGGCGTCGGCCAGGTGATCGCTGGCAGCGGGCCTGACGCCTCGCCGGGCCCGGGCCTGCTGGGAAGGCTGGGGTTCCGGGTCCCGGGACCGGGAGAGGTTGGCCCGCCCCAGCACGGGCTCGACCGTGTGGCCGAGCTCATGGCGGGAGCCGGGTCCGCCTGTCCCGAGCTCCGGCCGCCAGTCGCGTTGGCGCACCGTGGGCTCGCTGTGACGGTCGCGTTCGTGGTCGACACGCACGGCGTGGTTGATCGGAGCACCCTGCGGGTCATCGAGTCTCCCGGCCGGCCGCAGACCGAGCATCAGTTCCAGTCTCATATCTACGTGGTTGGTGCCAGGGTGCGGCCGGATCGGGGCCAGATTGATCCGACGGCCTATGACTCTGTGGTCTCGCATGAGGTCGCGAACCATGTCGCCGACCTGGCGTTCCGTCCGGCGCTGAAGGAGGGCCGAACGGTCCGGTCCACCGTCCTTATATCCTGCCAAGCATCGCGCGCCGACTGAGCGAGTCACCGTAGTCTCCGCCGGCAGTCCCGATTCGCCAAGCCCAGCGCGACGATATAGTATCTGTCGGCCGCGGCCGGCACTGCCATCGGGCTCGTCCTCGGAGAATTCATTGCACCGCACTACAACATGCTTCTGAACGACCTTCCCACGCCGGCGCTCATTCTCGATCTCGACCGAGTTGAGCGCAATTGTGAGCGGATGATCCGCCGTGCCGCCGATCTCGGTGTCAAGCTGCGACCGCACCTGAAGACCGCCAAGTCGGCGGATGTGGCACGCCTGGCCACTCGCGAGCGCTCGGCCGGCATCACTGTGTCGACGTTGGCTGAGATCGAGTATTTCGCTCAGGCAGGCTTTGGCGACATCACCTACGCGGTGGGGATCGCGGGGCACAAGATTCAAGCTCTAGCCGACCTGCAGCGGCGGTACGGGGTCCGCATCAACCTCTTAGCCGACAGCGTTCAGGCTGTTAAGGAGGTGGCAGAGCGGGCCGAGACGCTGGGCGAGCGGTTCGCTCTCTTCATCGAGATCGACTGCGGTGGCAGTCGTGGCGGTGTGCCCGCCGATGGGCCGGATCTGTTGGCGATCGCACAAGCTGTCCAGGCCTCGCCCGTGCTGTCGCTGGCTGGTGTGCTTACCCATGCCGGGCAGAGTTACGAGGCGACGAGCGTTGCGGCAATCACCGAGATCGCCGAGGAGGAGCGCGCGGCCGTCACCTATGCGGCCAGTCGACTGCGGGCGGCGGGCATCGAGGTTCCCTCTGTCAGCGTCGGCTCCACCCCGACGGCCAGGTACGCGGCCTCACTGGCCGGCGTCACCGAGATGCGGCCCGGGGTCTACACCCTGTTCGATCTCGCTCAAATGTCGCTCGGCACATGTAGCATCGACGATATCGCCGTGTCAGTGCTAGCGACCGTGATCGGTCATAATCCGCGCTCGCAACGCATGCTGATTGATGCCGGCGCCCTCGCACTGTCCAAGGATCTGAGCGCGAACAAGCTAGGTGGGCACGTAGGCTACGGCTTGGTGTGCCCGATGACCGGTGGTTTGCCTATCGACGGGATGTACGTAGCCGAAGTCCACCAGGAGCATGGTCTGATTGCCGGACCGGAGCCGAACGACGTGATGGCTGTGCAATGTCCGGTCGGCACTCGGGTGAGAATTCTTCCGAACCACGCCTGTCTGACCGCGGCGCCCTATGATCGCTTTCATGTGGTCCGTGGCGGAGACAATTGCGTCCTGGGAGTTTGGTCAAAGGTGACTGGCTGGTGAGCCAGCACCCATTCACGGCGGCCCTCTTTGTGGCCGTGCCGGTGGCACTCGGAGTCC
>JBIOUY010000335.1:0-2697 GCA_044867445.1 Gemmatimonadales bacterium | reverse complement strand
AGCGAGGGAGAATCCGAGGAGCCAGAGGGAAACGAACACACCCCACATGCGCTGTGGCATGGCGCCTCCAAGTTGTTGCCGGATGGTCTCCAACTTGTTGCCGGACGATATTGAAGTGGCTGATATGTTGTGACGCGTCGGGAGAAAGCGCAAGCACTTGCGCCCCCCGGGTCAGTTTTGGCCGGTCCAGGGGCCGCTAAGCCTGCCTGACCACCTCGCCTCGAATGACGCTCAACCGGCAGGCGTTGGCCCGGAAGTGATACAGCCAGTGGTTCACATCTGAAGCATCGATGACCGCGAAGTCCGCCTCCTTTCCGGGCTGCAGCGATCCCACCCGGTCCTCCAGCCCGAGTGCCCGGGCCGCGATGCAAGTTGCACCTTTGAGCGCCTCCGCCGGGGTCATTCGTTGAAGGGTACAGGCGAGAGTAAGGGCGAGAGGCAGGTGAAAGCTCGGCGCCGACCCTGGGTTGAAATCGGTCGCAACCGCCACCGATACCCCGCACTCGATGAATCGCCGGGCCGGCATGGGACGCTGTCCCAGGTACAAGGTCGCGAGCGGCAGACTCACCGCCACCACGCCAGCCGCGGCCATCGCCGCGATGCCCCGGTCCGACGCCCACTCCAGGTGATCGGCCGACTTCGCCCCCACCTCCGCCGCAAGCTCGGCTCCGCCACCCGAGGTCAGCTGGTCGGCATGCATACGGGTGGCGAGCCCGGCACCCCGAGCAGCCAGGAGTATGCGCCGCGCCTCCTCCACCGTGAAGGCCGATTCCTCTACGAAGACGTCGCAGGCGGCAGCAAGGCCATCCCGGGCGACTGCGGGGATCAGCTCATTTACCAGGAGATCGATGTAGCCTCGCCGATTCTGCCGATACTCGGCGGGAATGATGTGCGCGCCGAGAAAGGTGGGAACCAGGCGGACGGGCTGCGTCTCCGACAGTCGATGGTATACCCGAAGCAGCTTGAGCTCGCTCTCGACATCGAGCCCGTAGCCGCTCTTGCACTCCACCGTGGTGATGCCCAGGGCACGCATCTCGCTCAGGAACCCCATACAACGCGCCACCAGCTCTTCTTCGGAGGCGTGCCGAGTGAGCCCAACCGTCCGGGCAATGCCTCCCCCGGCTGCCGCAATCTCCAAATAGCTGCGGCCCTGGATCCGCTGCTCGAACTCTTCGGCCCGCCACCCGGCAAAGGCGAGGTGGGTATGGCAGTCAATCAGTCCCGGTAGGACCAGCCCGCCCCTGGCATCGACACGCTCGGCATCCCGGTAAATGGTTGGCAGCACTCGGCTCGGACCAACCCAGCGAATGGTGTCGCCTTCCCAGACCAGGGCCGCGTCGGGAATGAGATGGATCTCCCCCTGGCCGCCGTCGGGCCTGCAGGCAGCCAGTTGGCCAATGTTTTCGAGAAGGTGGGTTGGGGACATCAGCGCCGTGCCGTCAGCGGGCTCGGCTACAGTGTCGAACTCGTGTCGCCAGGCAAGAGAACTTGCCGCAGCAGCTTGATCGGCAGCGCACCCTGCTTGACGAACGCATCATGGAAGCCCTGGAGAGTGTACCTCTTGCCCATGGCTCGACGGAAGTCCTCTCTCAGTTTGTAGATCTGCAGCTTGCCCAAGGTGTAGTAGAGGTAGGTCGGATTATAGGCTCCGCGTCGGGCCTCTTCGTAGGCGTTAGCCGGCTCCTGAAACGCCTGGTCGGTAAAGCACTTTGCCCCGTCTTCGACCGACATCCCTCGGGTGTGGAGCTGGATGCCAACGACGAAGCGGCAATCGCGAAGCAGCGCCGCCGACAGTTGCGCGAGGTGAATTTTCGGGTCTCCGCCCCCAAAACCCTCCTCGATCATCATCTGCTCGCTATAGTGAGCCCATCCCTCCGAGTTGCTACTCGCCCCCAGAAGCTTGCGTGTCTTGGTGGGGAACTGTTTGGCGTAAATGAACTGAAGGAAGTGCCCCGGGAACGCCTCATGAATCGTGATCACGGCAGACGCCGGCCGGTTGTAAGCCCTAAGGTGTTCCTCGACGTGTTTCGCGTCCCAGTCCCGTTCCGGCGGGGTAACGTAGTAGAACGCTTCGGTCGCCTTGGTCTCGTAGGCGCCCGGCGTGTCCATCGACGCGAAGCCCCCGGAGCGAGCGTACGGTGGCGTCTCCTTGACCGTGGGACGGACTTCCGAGGGTATGGTTACGATCTTGTGGTCGATGAGGAACTGCCGCGCCGATTCCAGTGAGCCCCGAACGAATGGGATGAGGTTGGCAGCCGTCGGATGGTCGTCCGCGAGCGACGCCATCACCTGCGCCGGGGTCTTGCTCGAATCGATCTGCCGGGCAACCGCGACAAACGCGTCGTGGTCCTTCTTTAGGTTAGCCTCCCCGATGGCGAGCAGGCGGTCCAGCGGGATGTCGACCATCTCGTCATAGTGCAGCTTGTCGGCGAAAGCGCGAGCCCCGATGGCGTACCGGCCTTGCGAGCGGGGACGCAGGTCGTGCTTGAGCCACTCGGTCGCCGCTGCCATCGCGTTCGCCGCGGAGTCGTTGGCGGCCGTGAACTCTCGAAGCAGCGAGGTATCTCCAGCCGCGGAGGCCTTGGCCCACTCGGCCACCGTGCTCCGCAGGAAACCGACGGAGCCGCTCGCCATGCGGATGGCGAGGTCGGTGAACTCCTTCGGCGGATTGTGCACATTGGCGCGCATTGCGCTGAG
>JBIOUY010000334.1:0-2754 GCA_044867445.1 Gemmatimonadales bacterium | reverse complement strand
CTCCATCAAGCCTGGTGGGGCCGCTCAATCAGTGTTCGAGGACATTCAATCGAGCGCGAAGATCGTTCTGGGCTCGTCGGCGGAAGCGGAGCGGATCAACGTCGGCGAGGGAGGCTGGGCCTTCGAGTCGGCGTCGCAGAGTCGCGCTGCCGCATTGCGGGCAGGGAAGATGTATCACGCTCGCATACACGACCCACTCGGCACCTCGGCTTCCGGTCGAAAGGATGCAATGGTGCGGCTGGTCGCCAAAATGATGGAGTCACCATGAAAAAGCTCGCGATCGGTTGCGCGGTGTTGTTGGTGCTCGGCATCGGCGGCGCTGCCGCGGCGTCCTATCTCACCTACCGCAAGGTAACCACCACCTTCGACCAGTTTGCCCAGCTCGGCTCGGTCCCTGAGCTCGAGCGGTCAATCCGGAAACAGGGACCTTACAGCCCGCCCGCCTTGGCCGAGCCGAGCCGGGCCCAGGTCGAACGCCTGGTCGAGGTCCAGCAAGCAGTACGGGCCCGGGTGGGCACCCGTGCCGACGAGATCCTACACCGCTATAAGCCGTACTTCGAGCCGGTTGATGGCAGGACGTGGGTCGGAGGAACTGTCGATACCGCGTTGGTCACGATCAGGTTTTACCGCGACCTCGCAGGTATCTACGTGGAGGGCAAGCGGGCTCAGGTGGACGCGCTCAACCGCGCGGGGATGTCGTTGGAGGAGTACCGCTGGACGCGCTCGCGGGTCTACGGGGCACTGGGCGTGCCCCTCATGGACATCGACGTCGCCCGAATGATCGAGGAGGTGAAGAAAGGCGGGCAGACCGCCGGGCCCGCCTTTCAGATGTCGGTGGACACCGTCGGCTCACCGGCCCTCAAGAGCCTTATCGAATCGCACCGGGAAGCGCTGGGAGCCAACGCGCCGCTAGCCATTTTCGGCCTATAGCCTGGCCGATGAGGCAGCTCGCCGCCGACTGGTCTTATGTCGACAACGAGGGCGCCACCAGGGTCGCAGCCGACCAGGTCTGCACCTGTCTCCTGGAGCAACGCCAGGCTTCCCACCTACATACGAAAGCGCCCGGGATCTCTCCCGGGCGCCTCTGTTAGCTGTTAGCCGCTAGAGCTGTTGGCTCTCAGCCTCACTCCTCCTCCGCCAGCACTGCGGCCGCCGTGAGCGGCTGCGGCACCGGCTCCTCCACCCGAGGCGGCGGAGCCTCGTACCCCTCGGGCGGCTCGATGTCGATCTCGGCGTACCGGTAGATGCCCGAACCCGCCGGAATCAGGTGGCCGATGATGATGTTCTCCTTGAGGCCCAGGAGATCGTCCTTGGCCCCGCGGATCGCCGCATCGGTCAGCACCCGGGTGGTCTCCTGGAACGACGCCGCCGAGATGAACGACTGCGTTGTGAGACTCGCCTTGGTGATGCCCAGTAGCACCGGTTCCGCCTGTGCCGCGGAACTCTTCCGCTTCTGGATCCGATCGTTCTCGTCCCGGAAGGTCAGCCGGTCCACCGTTTCGCCCTCGAGGAAGTCGGTGTCGCCTGGCTCGGTCACCCGGACCTTCTGCAGCATCTGACGCACGATCACGCCGATGTGCTTGTCGCTGATCCGGACGCCCTGCAGCCGGTAGACCTCCTGCACCTCGTTGAGCAGATACTCCTGCACCGCACGCGGCCCCTTGATGAGCAGGATGTCGTGCGGGTTCACTGGACCTTCGGTCAGCCGGTCGCCTGCCCGGACCCGGTCGCCCTCGTGCACCCGGAGGTGCTTGCCCGCCGGGACCTCGTACAGCTGAGGCTCCACGCCCTCTTCCGCCGGCTCCTGGTACACGTAGATCTCGCGCTTGCCGCGCTTGATCTCCCCGAACTTCACCACGCCGTCCACCTCGGAGATCGTGGCTGGATCCTTGGGACGCCGGGCCTCGAACAGCTCCGCAATACGCGGCAGACCGCCGGTGATGTCGCGGGTCTTGTATGCCTGGCGCGGGATCTTGGTGACCGTGATGCCCTTGGTCACCTTGACCGGCGCCGAGAGGAAGACCGTCTTGTCCTTGCTTTCCTTCTTGGTCTTGCTCGGCCAGGCCTCGTTGATCGGCCGCTCCTCCACGTGGAACTTGGTGCTCCACGGGTTGGCGGCATCCGGAATCTCCATCGCCCGGCTCACCTGGTCCGTGGGCGAGCCGAGGATTACCCGGCTGCCCTCCGCCAGGGTGTACTCCTGGGGATCCTTCCGGTTCCCGGTGTACACCAGCACGCTGGGGTGCAGCTCCCGATCCGGATCGGCCATCACCACCAGGGAGCGCAAGCCGGTGCCCTCGTCCAGCTCCTCGCGGAGCGTGACGCCCGGCACCAGATCCTTCCACCGGAGCTCGCCGTCGGCCTTGATGATGCTCGGGTCGTTGTACGGGTCCCAGGTGTAGAGGATCGTGGCCCGCCGGTCATTGTCACCCTTGGTGACCAGGTCGCCCTCCTTGACAGCGAGGAGCGCCCCTTCGGGCACCGGGTAGCGGTTGAGGACCCGCTTGGGGTCCTTGGGATCCACCACCAGAATGCCTTCCTTGCTCTCATCCGAGGCCGACTCGTCTTCCCGGGTGAGCACCACCCGGATGGTACCTTGGGTCCCGTCCTCGTACTCCACCGCCACATCGGACCACTCCAGCCCTTCGGTGTACTTGACCTTGCCGTCGGACCGGGCCCGCCGCTCCGCCTCTTCGGCGATGCGGGAGGAGGTGCCACCGATGTGGAACGTCCGCAGGGTGAGCTGCGTCCCGG
>JBIOUY010000333.1:0-2903 GCA_044867445.1 Gemmatimonadales bacterium | reverse complement strand
ACCGACCCACGGCTGCCCCACACGCTGGGCCGGTCGTTGCTCGGCCTCGCGGATTTGGCCAGGGAGAAGGAGGACGTTGCATCGGCCTGGGAGCTGGCCCATGACAGCCTGGAGGTCCTGGACGACTACGGCGAGCGGGTGGGGGCCGCCGCGGCGCTGGAGGCGATCGCCGACGTGACCCAAGCGTTCGGCGAGCCCGAGCGGGCGCTACGCCTGCTCGCCGCGTCACAACGGTTCCACACCGACACGGGCATCGCCCGCTTCCCCGTCCAGGCCGACCGCTTCGATCGAGTCCGGGACACGGCACAGGCCGCGGTGGACCCGACCGATGCGACCGCATGCTGGGAGGCGGGCAGCCAGCTGTCGCTGGCCGAAGCGATCGCCTATGCCCGCCGCGGGCGGGGCAAGCGTCGCCGTCCGCAGATCGGGTGGGCGTCACTGACTCCCGTCGAACGCGACGTCGTGCGGCTGGTCGCCGAGGGCCACAGCAACGCCGCGATCGGTGAACGCCTGTTCGTCTCCGTCAACACGGTCAAGAAGCATCTGTCCCACGTCTACGCCAAGGTGGACGTCGACGGACGCGCGGATCTCGCCGCACAGGTTGCTCGCCGCGACCTGGAGTACCCGCCTTGAACGCCGACACGTACCCGGTCGGGTGATGTTCTCCGACGTCTCTCGAGTCATCGTTGCAGCCATGACCGCACGAGACCCCGGGAGTCAGCTCATGAGCACCCAACGCACCCACTACGTGACCACCACCGACGGCGTCACCATCGGCGCGACCGTGCAGGGTCAGGGGCCGCCAATCGTGTTCCTTCAAGGGTCCTTTGGCGATGGCGACCTCGATTGGCAGGCTGTGGTGGGGCACCTGACCGGCCGGTTCACCTGCCACTTGCCGAGCATGCGGGGCCGCGGCCTCAGCAGCGACCACCCCGACCTCAGCTTCGCTCGCGTCGTCGACGACTTCCTCACCTACGTCGACAGCATCGGGGAACCGACGGGGCTGGTGGGTTGGTCTGCCCCGTTTGCACTCGTCGCGGCGGCGAAGTCCGACGCCGTGGACGCCGTGGCCCACTTCGAGCCTGGGATGCTGAGCCAGGCTGACGAACAGGAGCAGGCCGTTGTTGGCGCCGCCTTCGCCCGCATGGGCGAGTTGGCCGCCGAAGGCAAGTTGGCCGATGCGCTTTGCGCGTTCGCTGCTTTCCCCTTCACCGACGACGAGATCGCGCTGCTCGAGGACGGCTACCTCGCGGCTGCGGGGCGCTATGTCCCGAACCTGCTGAACCACTTCGGGCAAGTGATGGAGCAGGGAGACCCCATCGCTGACCCGACCGTGCTCGGCGCGATCTCCGCTCCGGTGCTCGTCCTGGTCGGATCGGACACCAAGCGCTTCTTCGCCGCCAGCGCGCGGGCTGTGACCGACCGCGTCCCCAACGCCCGGAGGCAAGAGATCCCCGGCACCGGGCACGCGGGCCCGCTCACCCATCCCGAAGCGCTCGCTGAGGCACTCACCGAGTTCTACTCGCCAGCGCAGCAGCCGGCCTGACCCTGCTCGTCTGCGCGAGCCCTTCAGGGCCATGCGCCCAATGTCGTCAACCTCGAACGGGCAACCTCCAGCTGGGTGGATGGGTGCAGCAACGGATAGGGCGCCCGTTACTTGCTTGCTGCTATCTGACGTTGCCGTTCATGAACCTGTGGGTCGCCTTCCGAGCGATCCTCTCGGCGCTCTCCGCGTCGGGCCCCGATGTTCCGTGCGATTCGATCGGCGTCGCGTCCGACGCCTTGGATCTGCTCCGAGGAGACGGAATAGAGGAACTTGAGCCCGAGGAAGTAGAGACCCGGCTCCGATTCGACTATCCCATTTTTGTGCAGCGGTTCTTGAGGGCCGAGTACCGCCAGGTCGATCCACGAGAACCCAGGGTGAAATCCCGTACACCACACCACGTTGGCCACTTCCACCGTGCGGCCGTCTTCAAGTAGCGGCGATCCGTCCTGGATACCGGCGACCCGTGGAACGCGCTCCACACCAGCAGCGATCAGATCCTTGGGCTTGACTCGGATCAACGGTTCACCGGTAGAGATCCACTTCGGACGGACCTTCTTGCCGATGGGGGTCTTCGTCGTCAGCACCCGATGGAAGATGACGCGGCCGATGAACGGCATCAGGACTCGCGCGACCACGCTTTCGGGGCGGAAAGGGATCGCACCGGTGCCGGATCCCGAAAGCAACACGTCATGAGTTCTGGCCACTTCGATGGCGACCTCGGCACCCGAGTTACCCGCGCCGACCACAAGAACGCTTCCTTCCTGGAGTTGCTCCGGATTCTTGTAATCGGCAACGTGAAACTGGACGATCCGCTGATCGAGTTGGGACGCGTAGTCGGGAACCCGAGGCCGTTGCCAGCTCGACATCGCGATCACAACGTTGTCCGCTTCGAAGCGCCGGTCGCCCGAGGTGGCGATGAAACGACCGCCTTCCCGAGTCAATCTCTCCACCCTGATCCCGGTTTCCACCCGAAGGTCGAATCTCCGAGCGTAGGACTCGAGGTAGTCGGCCCATTCGTTCTTGCTTGCGAACCCCCAGTGATATCCGGGGGAAGGCATCCCCGGAAGCCGGTTGAGACGATTGGGAGTGAACAGCCGGAGCGAGTCCCAGCGGTTGCGCCACGCGTCGCCGATCCGCGGATGGGCATCGACAATCTTGTAGGGAAGATCGCGCTGCGACAGCTGGTAGCCCATCGCCAGTCCGGCCTGCCCACCTCCGATGACCAGAGTCTCCACGTGCTCACGTCCGTCTTGGCCGGCCATGCCATCCACCCCCATCAAACGGATCCGGGCCGGGAAGATCCCGGGGATCAACCCGGCTGGGCCTATACTCTAAATGGGAGTAAATCTATACTCGC
>JBIOUY010000332.1:0-3464 GCA_044867445.1 Gemmatimonadales bacterium | reverse complement strand
CGGCGAGACTGGGTGTCGGTGCTCCGCCGCTCTGCCAGATCGGGCGTAGCAAAGCCCAGGTGATCGAGTCAGTCAGCGCGTTGATGTTCTCCGGTGCGGCCGTGACCTGGGCGCGGGCCAGGGGAAGGAGACTGTCAGTTCGGTAGAGGCCCAGGTCAGCGCGGACCTGGCGGCCGGTGCCTACGATGCTGCCGAGGACCACGCTGCTCGCTCCGAGTCTGCGGGCCAGCGCCGCTCCCTCCTCGAGCGAGTACCCCGTCTGGCTTCGGGTCTGGGCGAGGACGGTCAGCCGGTCGACGGTGCGGATTGGACCAACACCGTCGAGATTGGCGCTCACCGTGGCGGCGAGATCGCGGCCTAGTCGCACGAGCCCGGTGTCCGGCTCCGTCGGCGTCAGCGGAAGTACGGCAATGACCGAGGCGGAGGGCACCACCGACGATCGGCTGGTTCCGCCGCGGAACATCAGTGCGGCGAGCGCCGCGACCGCGAGCGCAGCACCGCCCCAGAGCCAGAGCCAGGTACCAGACCGGGGGGAGGGTCGAGCGGCGACAGATGTTGCGGGTGACGTGGTCCCGGTGGACACCATGGGCGAGGCGAGCGCGGCGGCAAAGTCGGCCGCGGTGGCGAACCGGTCGGCAGGGATCTTCGCCAGGGCCCGGGCGATCGCTGCCTCGACAGCTTCGGGCACTGTATCGCGCAGCGCACGTATCGGCCGGGGGGACTCGGTCAGTCGCCGCGCGATGATCGCTTGATTGGTTGGGCCGGAATGGGGTGGTTCGCCGGCGAGCAGCTCGTAGAGCACACACCCCAGACTATAGATGTCACTCCGGCCATCTACCGGACTCGCAGCCGCCTGCTCGGGCGACATGTACGTCGGCGTGCCCAGGGTTACTCCGGATGCGGTGAGCCTCTCGGCAGCAGCGGCATCGAACACCCAGGCGACCCCGAAGTCGGCGACCAGCGCCTGGCCTTCGCTGAGCAGGATGTTTTCCGGCTTGATGTCCCGATGCACCACTCCGTGCCGGTGAGCGTAGTTCAGAGCGAGCGCCACCTCGCGTGCAATGCGAACCGCCTCGTCTACTGGAAGCTGTACCTCCCGACGGAGTCGATCACGCAAGCTCTCACCCTCGACGTAGGGCATCGAGTACCACATGAGCCCGGGAGCATCGCTTCCCTGGACCTGAATCTCACCGGAATCGAACACGGGCAGGATGTGCGGATGCTGCAGCCGGGCGGCAGTCTCGATCTCGCGGAGGAACCGCTCCGGACCCACACTCGCGGTAAGTTCAGGACGGAACAGCTTGAGCGCGACCGGGCGCTTATGGCGGACGTCCTCGGCGAGGTAGACCGTCGCCATACCCCCGCGCCCCAGCTCGCGCTGGATGCGATAGCGATCCGCCAGAGCTGCCTGGAGCCGGGCGAGGACGTCGATCAACCGAATGATCCGTTGGAGGGCTGGGTTCCTATCCTAATAGGGGTGGCGCGATGACGGGAAGGACGCGAGCGGCGGGAGCGGCGGGAAGGGCGCGGACAAGATTCGTCATCCCGAGCGCAGCGAAGGATCTGCTCCGCAGGTATCGACACCGGTTGAGCAGGTCCCTGCTCCCGGCCCTCTCCGTCAATCTAAGGCATGCTCCCGCCGCAGCCGCTCTAGCGATTCAGAGTCGGTGAGATCCAGTCTCAGAGGTGTGAGCGAGACCAGGCCGCGCTCCACGGCCCAGCGATCGGAGCCTTCCTCCACCTCTTCGATCGGCTCGACCGTGAGCCAGTAGTGCTGCCGGCCCATCGGATCTTTCCCGGGCACAACCCTTCCATCATAGTGGCGCACCGACTGGTGGGCCCAGATGAGGCCGGTCGGCTCGGGTGGGAAATTCACGTTGACGAGGCTGAGCGTGTCCTCGTGGATGAGCAACTCGAGCACCCTCATGACGTAGGGCCGTAGCCGGGTGAAGTCCGGCTCGCTGCCAGTCGTCGGTGTGCTGAGGGCGACGCCCCGAAGTCCCAGCAGGGCTGCTTGCTTGGCGGCAGCCAAGGTCCCTGAGTGCCACATCGAGTTGCCGAGGTTGGGGCCGAGATTGATGCCGGACAGGACCAGATCCACCTTCTCCCACATGTATGCGCCCAGGGCCACGCAGTCGGCCGGCGTCCCATTCACCCGATAGGCCTCGAAGTCTCGGATTGGCGTCCGGCGCAGGGTCAGCGGCCGCGAGTGAGTGATCGCGTGGCCCATGGAGGATTGCTCCACGTCCGGCGCATAGATCCGGACTTCGGCGAACTCCTTCGCCACTTCGGCCAGGGCGAGCAATCCTGGACTGTAGATGCCATCGTCGTTCGCGATCAGAATTCGCATGGGATCGAGGTCACATTCGCGGTACGCCAAAGGCTCTAAGATGGCTCACGACCTTGACGGTATACCGCGTCCTTCTGGCGAGGTATGTGATGCGAGTCACGCTGGTTCACAACCCAGGTGCGGGCGACCAGCGCCACACCGCCAAGCGGCTCCTGAAGGAACTGGCCCAGGCCGGCTACGAAGCCCAGGTGGGAGAGAGCGGCAAGAAGGGCTTGAAGAAGATGTTGAAGGACCCGGGAGATCTCGTGGTGGTCGCCGGTGGTGACGGGACCATCCACAGGGTCGCCATCGCCCTCGCCGGGAGACGCATACCGGTGGCCATTCTGCCGATCGGAACCGCGAACAACATCGCCAAGTCGCTCGGCATCACCGGCTCGGTGCAGGATCTCATCGCCCGCTGGAGCTACGACAAACGCCGGAAGCTCGCCGTGGGAACAATATCGGCTCCCTTTGGGAGCACGCGGTTCGTGGAGTCGGCGGGCGTGGGCGCCTTTACCGAGCTGGTCATCCGAGGGCATGAGGAAGTGGGCGAGAATGTCGCGGGACTCACCGGACATGAGATCGACCGGGCCCTTCTCCTGCTCCAACGCATCGTGGCCGAGCGCGAGCCACGGCCTCGCGAGCTGGACATCGATGGGACCGATTTCTCCGGGGAGTATCTACTGGTGGAAGCCATGAACACGCCGCTGCTCGGGCCCAATATCCGGCTGGCGCCGGAGGCGGACTTCAGTGATGACTGCCTCGACGTGGTGATCGTCACCAACGCCGAGCGCAAGGTACTCGCAGAGTATCTGGAAGAGCGGCTGGCCGGCGGGGCAGCGCCGCCTCCGCTCACCGTGCGTCGGGGGAAGCAGGTGACGCTGCATGCTTCTCCTCGAGAGCTGCATGTGGACGATGCGCCCTGGGAGTCGGATGATCCCGATGAAGAGGGTCGGTGGCCGCAAGAGCGGGAGGCCGAGGTCAAGATTGCCATAGGAGCAACAGGGGTGGAGGTGCTGGCTTCGGGGTGAGAGGACGCAGCCGGAGGCTCGGCTGTTTGGGTTGGAAAGGTGACGGGTGCGTGAATTGGGTTGTGCTGGCAGTGTCACGTGCGGGCAAAATGATGGCTGAGACC
>JBIOUY010000331.1:0-7258 GCA_044867445.1 Gemmatimonadales bacterium | reverse complement strand
GCCTGGAGCCGCTCGACATCGACCTCGAAATCGCGAAGCTCCTGTCCCGGATCGCGCACCATCTCCTGCTCCAGCAGTGCCTCCAGCCGTGCGGTCCGGTAGCCCTCACCACCCCAGCGCAGGATGGCCGCGCTCACCTGGGCCCGCCAAGCATCCACCTGCTGAGCTACCGTGGCCGAGATCTCCGAGAGGAAGTCGGAGAACTCGTCGGCTTCGCCGGCGGACGCGCCAGGGGCGGCGGACGGGATAGCGGCGGTAGCGCCAGAGGCGGCGGATGAGGCGGATGCGACCTGCGGACCGGCGCCGTCCGTCCTGTCCGCCTCTTTTCCGCCCGCCTCTCTTCTGTCCGCCTCTTTTCCGCCCGCCTCCCTTCTGTCCGCCTCTCTTCCGCCCGCCTCCCTTCTGTCCGCCTCTCTGCCCACCGCCTTTCCGTCCGCCGCGCGAGGCGCTTCTCCCCCCACCAACACCCGCGCCTGTTCCGGATCCAGCGGCGCCTCACTCACCGCCTGGAACGCGATCAGCCGGTTGAGCGCGCCGAGGAGCTCGCGGACGTTGTCGATGCCGAGCTGCGCAACTGCTTCCAGGACTCCATCCGCAAAGCTCGCGCGCCGCTCTTCTGCTTTTCGTCTCAGGATCGCTACCCGAGTCTCATAGTCCGGCGCGCTGACATCGATGATGAGTCCGCCACCGAAGCGCCGGATCAAGCGCTCGTCCAGTGCCTCGATTTCGGCCGGAGGACGATCGCTCGTCAGCACGATCTGCCGGTTGGCGCTTTGCAGCGCGTCGGTGAGCCGAAGCAGCTCGGCCTGCATCTCTCGACGATGGGTGAGGAACTGCACGTCATCCACCAGCAGCAAATCCACGTCGAGAAACCGCTTCCGGTAGGCCTCCCCATGTCCGGCGGCAATCGCGGCATGAAACGCTTCGACAAATTCATCGAGCGTGAGATACTCCACCGCCATCCGCGGGTTGATGACCCGGGCGGCGTGGCCGATGCCCATCAGCAGGTGAGTCTTCCCCAAACCCGGCCGCGCATAAATGAAGAGCGGGTTGTACACCGTACCCGGCGACTCGGCCACGGCCTTCGCCGCGGTGACCGCCAGTCGGTTGGCAGCTCCGACGACGAACGTATCGAAGCGGTAGAGGGGATTGAGGGTGACCGTCACGCGACCGCACTCCCGGCAGCCAGCCGCTTGAGCACAATCTCCGAGATGCCGCGCAAGGTCTCGAACACCCCGCTCCCGTGCAGCGCATCGGCCCCGAAGCTCAGCACCGCGCGGAAGTTCAGGGCGTCATCCATCTCATCTCGACTGAGGATCAGATCGTTGGGCAGATCCTGCTTGTTGTACTGGAAGACAACCGGGAGCTGCCGGACATCCACCCCTTGCGCCAGCAGATTGTCCTGCAGGTTTTGGAGACTCTCCAGGTTGTCATCGAACCGCCGAGCCTGGCTGTCGGCTACGAACACCACCCCATCGGCCCCTTGGAGCACGAGCTTGCGGGTGGCGTTGTAGTAGCTCTGCCCGGGAACGGTGTAGAGCTGGAACTTGGTCGTGAAACCCGAGATTTCGCCGAGCTCCAGCGGGAGGAAATCAAAGAACAGGGTCCGGTCGGTTTGGGTCGCCAAGGACACCATGCGGCCCCGTCGGCTCTCGGGCACCCGGCCATAGACGTACTGCAGATTGGTCGTCTTTCCCGAGCGTCCGGGACCGTAGTAGACGATCTTGCAGGTGATCTCGCGGGCGGTGAAGTTGACGAGAGACATCGCTATTGCCGTCCGAAGAGAGCTTTGAGACTGGCGTTGAGCTCGCCCTCGAAATTCTCCGCCAGTATCGGCGCTGGGGCTTGCTCCCGCGGAGCCACCGTAACGAGCTGCTCCACCATCTGATCGAAGAAGAGCTGCACGATTCCTACCGAGGTCTCCGGCCCGAACACCACTAACCCGATCCAGCGTCCTCGCGGCGTGCCGAAGGCGGAGAGCATGCAGCTCTGCCGGGCGCCGTGATGCACCAAGGCACCGAATCGGGTGGCTCCCATCAGCCGCGCGAGCTCATCGGTCGAGGCCACGATGCCGGCCCCGAGGGCGGCGGCCGTCATGACGTCGAGTGAGCGGCTGAAGCCGTGCTGCGCCACGACCTGGCCCGAGGAGGTCATGAGCAGCGTGAGCCGAGCCGAGGACTCGTCCAGGAAGGTCTGTAGCGGGTCGATGACCCAGGGCTCGAGCGCGCGCATCAGACGAACCGGCCGGCCGCGTCGAGCATCTCCAGTCGGGCGAGTCCCACGTTCGCCTCGGGACCTGCCACGGCCACCAGCACGACGTCCTGCCCACCGGGCGCGGCCAGGATGGAGCCTCCCTCGCTGCGCAGCTGAAGAAAGGCGGGCTCGCCCAGTCCGGCACTCCGGGCCGCGCGGCTCAGCCGACCAACCAGGCTGCCGGCTAGCGCGGCGGCCGCGCGGCCGTCGATGCCGTCCATGAGCTGCTCCGCCACCACCAGTCCGTCCGTGGCGGACAGGATGAGCGCGCCGCGCACTCCGGGCACGCGGGTCACGCGGTCGAGTGCCGCCTGGGCCGGGCTCATGCCTCGCCCTCCAGCCAGGTGCGCGCCGCCCGGGCCGCGCGTTCCGCGAGCAGTCCAACCCGAGCCATGGGAAGCGAGCGGTCCCGCACGGCGAGAAGCACGGTTTCCGCAGTCGGCGCGGACAGCACCAGTTGCCCATCGGGGGTTTCGACCGAGATAGAGTGCCAGGTACCCAGGCCGAGAAGCCGGGTGGCGCGCGCGGCTTCCCGGGAGAGGCCGGCCAGTTGCGCGGCCACGCGGTCGCCCATCTCGCCTTCGGCGGAGGTGCTGAGCTTCCCGCCGAGCCGGAGTCCGTTGCTATCCACCAGCAGGAGTCCGTGCTCGCCTTCCTCCAATGCGCCAAAAGGCGACGCACTGCCGGCGCCGTTGGTTGGTGCCTCCGTGGCGGCCGCACCCGACGGTTCTGCGGTCTCCACCACCTCTGGAGGCCGGGGTACGGGAGCGCTGCGGCGTGCCTCGCTCCGGATCCGGGCGAGCGCCCGCGGGATCGACTCGTCGTCGGGATCGGACTCGGCGGCCCGCTCCAGGTGTTCCACCGCGGCGAGCAGATCACCAGCCCGGTAGTAGAGGAAAGCGATGCCCTTGAGCGCGCTGGTCCGCAGCGGATCGAGGCGCAACGCGTCGGACCACGCATCGAACGCCCCAGCGAGATCGCCCTGATCGCCGAGGATGCGGGCGACGAGATCGTGAGCATCGGCCAGACCGGGGTAACGATTCTGACCACCGCGGGCCACCTTGTAGGCAGCCTCGAGCTGGCCGCGCTGACGCAGCGCTTCTCCCAGCTCGAGAAAGGCCAGGCTCGACGGCTCTTCCGCCAGACGCGTGGTCAGCGAGCGAATGTTGTCAGTCACGATAACGCGCGAGCTCCTTCACCAAAGTCAGCACTGCCTGCCGGAGCCGCTCGACTACCTGCGCTTCGGCCTGCTCGCCAGGCGTGCGGATATCCAGCCGATTCCATGCGGCCCAGGTTTCGATTGCGTCGGGAAAGCGGCCCAAGGCTGCCTGACACACCCCGAGCAGTCGCCGCGCCTCCGGCATGAGGGGATCGGCCCGGAGCAGCTCTTCCAGCGCACCGGCAGCCAGCTCGTATTCTCCCTGCGCCAGCGCCTCGCGCGCCGGCACCAGCAACGCCGCCAGATCCCGCCCCGGCTCCGGCTCCTCACCATCGCGTTGCGGGTCGCTCAGTACCACGACACCCGCCGTGGTGAGCCCGTAGACCGTTCGCGCCACGTCGAACTCGGACCGGCCCAGCATGTGGGCGAGCGCGTGGAGGTCGCGTTCGCCATCGACGGCGGCGAGCACTTCCCACTCGAAGGGGACCAGATCCAGCGGCTCGCTGCCCTGAGCCTCCGGCGGAGGCAGCCGGGGTATGAGGCCAAGGTGGGGCACCTTCGAGCCGATCCGGGACCATTCGTCCATCCGCCGCGCCGCTTCCATCAGCAGCGCCTCCGTGGGAAAGCGCACCGGTGCCTCGACCGCGAACTGGCCCGGCGTGCCTTCTTCGAAACGGAAGTACCCCTCCGACCAACCGAGCAGCTCGAACACCGCGTCCTCCACCTGGACCTTGAGCTGCCGGTCGAGCTCACGGCGCGAGATGGCGCCGAGCTCCACCAGGATCTCACCTAATCGCCGGCCGTCGCCACCGTTCTGCAGTGCTCGGGCGCGGTCGAGCTGCTCCGCGGTGATCTTGCCCACCCGGACCAGGCGCGCGCCCAGCGGCTGCGGGTCGCTGCCCAGCGCCGCCGCCACTACCCCACCGCGATCAAAGCAGACGGTCCCGGCTGTCTGCCGCAGCTCCGAGGTTACCCGCAGCACTCCAGTCTTCCGACCCAGATCGAGCAGCTGGAAGACGTCCTGGATGTGCAGTTCCTTGAGGGGCCCTTCAAGCGCCACCGCTCACCCCACCGTCACGGCGAAGATGTGCTGGAGGTCGCGCGCCGAGCGAGCTCGGCTCCGCGCCTGCGCCGCGTAGGGCCCGCCGGGATCCAACTGGACCACCCGCTCCCACGCGCGGACTGCCTGATCGAACCGACGCTGCCGCGCGAGCGCCGCCCCCTGATGGTACAACGCTGCCGCGTGTTCCGGATCGAAGCGCAACACCCGGGCAAAGGCCTCCAACGCCTGGATCGTGCGTCCGTCCTCCAGCAAGGTTCGGCCGAGCGCGGTGAGCGCCTCCAGCTCGTAGGGATCAGTTTCCAGCAGCCGCACCAGGACGTTCACGGCCGCGCGGGGTGACTCACTCCGGCTGACCAGATCGGCGAGGGCCAGGGCGGCGGCGGAATAGGTGGGAAGCAGGTCGAGGGCGCGCTCGTACGCCGCGCGGGCGGCGGCCCAATTGCCGCGCTCCTCTTCCAGCGCACCGAGCTCGACCCATACCCGAACCAGTGAAGGATCGAGCTGGAGCGCTGCGTTGAAGGCGGCGAGCGCGGCCGAGCGATCACCCAGCTTGCCGGAAACCTGCGCCTGCAGGTGAAAGAGGTCGGGACGTCCCGGCGCGAGGTTCTGCGCCTCGTGGATGCAGTCGAGCGCGCCGAGTGCGTCGCCGACCGCCAGGCGAACCCGGGCGCGCGCCACCAGCACCTCGACATCGCCACTCACTCGGCGGGCCAGCTCATCGGCCAGCGGGGCGGCCTCGCCGGCCCATCCCAGCGCCAGCAACGCCCGGATCTCTCCCAGGGTGGCATCGGGGTCGTCGGGATTGGCGGCCCGCGCCTCCCGATAGCGCTCCAGCGCTTCGCCGTAGAGGCCGCGCTTGGCGAACACATCGCCCAGCAGCACCGCGGTGGCTCCGCGAGGAGCGCCCCTACTCTCTCCCCGGCTTAGCTCCGCGATCGCGAGGTCGAGCAGTCCCTTGGCGATGTAATCCCGAGCGAGATCCAACGAGTCACCCGCTTGCGGGCTCGACGTCCCCTGGGCTGGAATGACGCTCGGCGTCAGTTCATCGAACAGTCGGTCCAGGGCCGGCGTCTCGAATGTGAACTCACCGCCGAGCTGGTCACCCCCTACATCGGCAGTGAGCTCGGGCGGTATCGAGATCGTGGGATCTTCGTACTGCAGGTCGATGGTCAGGGTGAACTTCTGCGGCACGTAGAGCGGCTCGAGCTCCAGCGCTCGTCGGGTTTCCCGAAGCGCGGAGTCGAAATCGCCCAATTGGCTCAGGACGAAGCTCAGATTGTAATGCGCGGCGGCGAAGTCGGGATCGGAGTCGACCGCGCGGCCGAACGCGTTTCGGGCATCCTCGTAGCGTCGCAGCTCCATCAACACCAGACCAACGCCATTCCAGGCGACCGCGCTGTCCCCGCGCTCGCCTAAGGCATGCTGATATTCCTCCAGCGAGGCGCGGAAATGCCGCCGGTGAAACAGCAGCAGACCCAGATTCAGTCGAGCCGCGAAGAGCGGCTCCGCACCGTCGAGCGCCTGGCGGAACGCCGCGATGGCTGCTTCACTCCGAGCCTCGTGAGCCCGGACCACTCCCAGATTATTCCAGGCGAGGCGGTAGGCAGGGTCGATCGCAACGGCCTGCTCGTACGAGGCGATCGCCTCCTCACGCCGGCCGGCCTGGTGGAGACATACTCCCCGTTCGTTCCAGTGCTTGGGTGAGTCGGGGAATTCCCGCACCAGCTCGTCGTATAGCTCGAGTCCCGCCCCCAGCTCGTGCAGCAGCAGGTGGACCTCGGCCATCGCCTGTAGGTTGAGCCGGCGGTCCTCGCCCGCCTGTAACGCGAGCCGGTACTCGCGGAGCGCCTCCTGGTGATAGCCCTTCTGCCGCAGGGCCAACCCCAGGTTGTAGTGAGCCAGGGCGCCGCCCTGCACGATCTGAACCGAGGGACGGATCGGCAGCTCGGCGTCGGCGGCCCCGACGCCGTTCCGCCCGCTTGGCTCGCGAGCCGCGGCTCGCGTCCCCTGCTCCTCAGCCACCCGTTCCAGCGCGAGGTTGGCCTGGGCCCGAGCCAGGGTGGGATTCAGCGCGATCGCCCGCTTGGTGGCATCGCGAGCGGCCTCGTGCTGTCCCATGTCGCCAAAGACGAAGGCAAGCAGGTAGTGCGCCTCGGCGTACTCGGGGTTGCGCGCGATCGCTTCTCGGAGGGAAGTGAGAGCCTGCTCGTTGAGGCCGCGGTTGTAGAACACCTCGCCGCAATAGAATCGCGCGACCGCACTGTCGGGGTCGTGCTCACAGGCGCGAATGAGCCACTCACTCGCGCTGTCGAGGTTGCCCACCGCCTTCTCCGCCAGCCCGAGCTGCAGCATCGCCGGCACATCGTTGGGATACCAGCGAAGCAGGGTCTCAAACTCGGCGATGGCTTCCGGGTGCCGGCCGACAGCCGCGTACGCCCGGGCCAGCTCCCAGCGAACCTCGCGGTCTTCCGGTTGGCGGCGGACCCGCTCGCGCAGATCGGTGATGCGCCGGTCGTAGTGACCGGTGTCGCGGTAGGCGATCTCCAGGTTCGCCTGCGCCACCTGCATCTTGGGATCGAGCTCGAGCGCGCGAACAAACTCCGCGATCGCCTCGTCGATCAGATTCTTCTGATAGTAGAGGACGCCGAGATTGTTGTGGGCGCCCGCATCGGAGGGGTCGATACGGCGGGCGAAGGAGCGCAGGACCGCGAGATCGCGCTCCGACAGCACGGGACCCGGCATCGGATCAGGTCAGGCGAATGGCGTCGAAGATGGCGCGCAGC
>JBIOUY010000330.1:0-6200 GCA_044867445.1 Gemmatimonadales bacterium | reverse complement strand
TGCTGGTATTCAGGTACGCGGTCGCCTGCTCCGGTCCGACGTAGTAGACCGAACCGTTCGGAACCACGAACATCATGGGGTAGTAAGGAACGTTCCTCGAACCCAGCGACCGCCAGGTGTTGGTGCTCGGTTGATACACCTCAGGAATCAGATTGGTGGTCCCCGCGGTATCGCCGCCGGAAATCGCCAGCATCTCGCCACTCGGGAGAGTGGTGACGGTCGGGTACCAGCGGGCGTTCCGCATGTCCGCCTGGCGGGTCCACCCACTGTTCACGTCGTAGGTGAACGCGGTCTTGATGCCGAAGTTGTCGGTTCCGCTGTGGCCGCCGGCGATGAACAGCCGGCCGCTGGGCAGCAAGGCCATCCCGCTGCAGAAGATGTCGGCCGGCTCGGTCAGGTTCGTGAAACTCCCCGGATTGGGGTCCCACAGGACCGGTCCATGGACCGTACGCCCGTAGGTCATCACCCTGCCATTGGGGAGCAGGATCGCATTGATCGCGACCATGCCATCGGACCAGGTGAACGGCGTGCCCCACTGCCCCACACTGGCGACCGCCGCCTGAGCATCAAAGCTGACTACGACGGCCACGTTGGCGATGACCGTCGTGGTGCACGAACCGGAGGTCGTACCGGTCCCAGTACCCGCGGACTCACAGCCGCCTCCGGCCCACGCCTTCAGATAGCTTCCGGACGACGCGGTGGCGGCGAGTTTCACCTGGGTAGAGGTAGCAAACCCCGCGCTGCAGTTCCCCGAGCTCGCCTGCCCGTTGGTGATGGTGCAGTTGATGCCCGTTGGCGTGGATATCACCGTGCCGCTGCCGCCTGCACCGCCCGACACGGTCACGGTGAACGCGGTCGACGTGGGAACGAAGGTCGGTGCGACTGTGGTGTTACTGTTCATGGTGACCTGGCAGACCCGCCTATCTTCCACGTTCGGGACACAGCCCTGCCATTCCTGATCCAGCTTGAGCGCAGCCCCACTCGCCGGAGTCGCGGTAACGCTCACCACTGAGCCCTTTTTATAGTGCTGGCTGCAGGTTCCGCTGGTGGTCGCGCCACCGGTGCTTCCGGTGATGGTGCAACTGATTCCGCCGCGGCTGCTCGTGACCGTTCCGCTGGCCGAGCTGCTCCCTGCTCCAATGGTCAGTACCGGCCGTTCGACTCGACTCTCGGAGATGGGTTCGGTGGTCTGGTCGCTGCTGCACCCATGGAGGACAATCGCTGCCAGGGATGCCGCGGCACCGGCCACGGCGAATGCACGCACTCGGCGGGAGCTCAACATGGGAGCCTCAGAGGGGACTCGAGTTCAGATTGTGAGATGAAATGTCAAGCTACTTCATATACCGCCAATTTTGTGGGTGCGGAAGAGAGCCGAATCCCCGCTGGCGCTGGCTTCCGTAGCCGAACAGATTTGGATTATGTCGATCAACTTGCGTGCCTGACGCTATCTCCGCTCTGACCACCGCCTTACGCGACCGCTACACAATCGAGCGGGAGCTCGGCTGTGGCGGCATGGCCACAGTCTTGCTGGCGCGGGACCTCAAACACGATCGCCCAGTCGCACTCAAGGTGTTGCACGGCGAGCTCGCCGCGAGCCTGGGAGCCGAGCGCTTTCTCGCGGAGATCCGCACGGCAGCTCGGCTTCAACACCCCCATATCCTCTCGGTTCACGACTCGGGCGAGGTGGCCGGGGCTCTCTGGTTCACCATGCCCTACGTCGAGGGGGAGAGCCTGCGCGGGCGACTCGCACGTGAGAAGCAACTTCCGTTGGAGGATGCGCTTCGCGTAGCGATCGAGGTTGCTGATGCGCTCGACTACGCTCATCAACACGGCGTCATCCATCGGGATATCAAACCGGAGAACATCCTGCTCGGCGGCAATCATGCGCTGGTCGCTGACTTTGGCGTGGCTCGGGCATTGGCGGACGCCGAGGGATCGGCCCGCCTGACCGAGAGCGGAATCGTCGTGGGCACTCCTCAGTACATGAGCCCAGAGCAGGCTGCCGGTGATCGGGAGCTCGGTCCGCGTACCGACATCTATTCCCTCGGCTGCGTGCTCTACGAGATGCTAGCGGGCGAGCCTCCCTACACCGGCGCAACGGCGCAGGCAATCCTCGCCAAGCGGCTCCGGGAGCCGGTGCCCAGCGTGACGACGCTGCGCCAGGTTCCGGTGCCGGTTGAACTGGCCGTGAGCCGGGCGCTCGCCCGGACGCCGGCAGATCGCTTTGGCAGCGCCGCGGAGTTGGCTCGAGCGCTGCGCCCAACCATGATGGTGGGCACTCAGCCCGTTCGGACGCTGCAGGGCCCGCGCATCCTGGTGCGGGGCGCGGCGCTGATAGGCGGATTGCTCCTGTTGGCCGGCGGATATCTCGCCGTCAGTCGGTTCAGCAGCACACCTGGGGAGAGGGTGAACAGCTCGGCAGCAGCCGGCCCGGAGGGAAGAGCGTCGGCAGCGGTCCTGCCATTCACCGATATGAGCGCCACCAAGGATCAGGAGTACTTTAGCGACGGCCTGACTGAGGAGCTCATCACTTCGCTCAGCCAGGTGCCTGGGCTGCGTGTCGCGGCTCGCACATCCTCCTTTCAGTTCAAGGGCACCAACGCCGATGTGCGCGAGGTGGGCCGCAAGCTGGCGGTGGGATCGGTGCTCGAGGGCAGCGTGCGGCGGAGCGGCGACCGGCTTCGGGTGAGCGCCCAGCTGGTGAGCGCCAGAGACGGTTATCAGCTCTGGGCGGACTCGTACGACCGAAGTCTGGCCGATGTCTTTGCGGTCCAGGAAGACATCGCGCGCGCGATCGTTTCGGCGCTGAAGGTCCGGCTCGTGGGCGGCGCCGATTCGTCACTGGCTGCCCACCCGACAACCGACCTGATGGCCTACGATCTTTACCTGAAGGGCCGCTTCGCCTGGAACCAGCGGACCGAGGCTTCCATTCCGGAGGCAGCACAATATTTCGAGCAGGCCACCAAGCGGGATCCTAACTTCGCGCGAGCCTACGCCGGCCTGTCCGACGCGAATCTTCTCTTGCCGTCATACGCCTCGGTCTCTCCAGCCATCGCATGGCCCAGGGCAAAGGCCGCGGCCACCCGCGCCCTCGCGCTCGACAGCACGCTGGCCGAGGCGTACACGTCGCTCGCCTATGGCACCATGCTGTATGAGTGGGACTGGAAGCGTGCGGAGGAGTTATTCCGGCGGGGCATCAGCGAGGACTCGTCCTATGCCACGGCACACCACTGGTACGCCGACTTTCTCGCCGGACGCGGCCGGCTGGACGAGGCCCTCCGGGAGATGCAACGGGCGGCCGAACTGGACCCGCTTTCCCGGATCATCGGTAACGAGGTGGGCTGGGTCCTCTGCCTCATGCACCGACCGGACGAGGCTCTCGCGCAGGGCGAGTCCATGCGCCGGCTCGACCCGAACTTCGCTCACACGTACTTCATGCTGGGGCTGGCCCAAATCCAGAAAGGACAGGGCCGCGAGGCCGTGGTCTCGTTACGACGCGCGATCGATCTGAGCGGCTTTTACTCCCACATCTCCGCGGCACTGGCGAAAGCGCACGCCATCGCCGGCGACACGGCCGCTGCTATCCAGGTGCTGCGCGACATGGAGCGGCGCTCGACCAAGGAGTACGTGGCACCCTTCGCCTTTGCCATAGCGCACACCGGCCTCGGGCACAAGACCGACGCGTTCAAATGGCTGCAGAAGGGGATCGCCGAGCACGACCTCTTCCTGCCGGAAAACTTCTTCGATCCGCTGCTCGACCCCTTGCGGTCCGATCCACGGTATCCAAATGTTGTCCGGCAGATGGGACTCGCGCCCGAACAATCCTCGCAGTCACCGCGGGACCGCTAGCGGAACATCGCCGGGTTGATTGCCCGGCTCGGCCGAATCCACCCGGCTAGCTCAATGCTGGCCCACGAGGTGGCCGCCAAGCTCACGCTGGGGATCAGCCCGGACGAGCAACCCAGATGGGGGTGAGCCGGCCGTTGCCGTGGCGGGTCGATCGCTATAGCCTCCGTTCGTCGGAGGTGACCCATGACCATGCTGGCGTTCGACGAAAAGACTGCGGCACACCTCGAGTGCCTCTATCGCTCGCGTGATGTGCTGCGCCGCCGCCGACTGGTACGCGCGGCCCTCGGCGCGAAACCGGGCGAGCGGATCCTGGATATTGGCTGTGGTCCAGGGTTCTACGTGGACGAGCTGGGGGAGGAAGTGGGACCGAAGGGATCGGTCGTCGGTCTGGACCGGAGCCCCCAGATGTTGGCCGTCGCGACCGGGCGATGTGAAGGCCACGACAATGTCGAATTTCGAGAGGGAGAGGCCACCTGCCTGCCGGTCGACGATTGGAGCTTCGATGCCGCGCTCGCGGTCCAGGTGCTGGAGTACGTGGCGAACGTGGACGAGGCGCTGTCGGAAATGCGCCGGGTCTTGAAACCCGGCGGCAGGTTGGTGGTGTGGGACATCGATTGGAGCACGTTGTCCTGGCACTCGAAGGACCCGGCGCGGATGGACCGGGTGCTGCGGGCGTGGGACGCGCACCTGGCCCATCGCGCTCTGCCGCGTACGCTCGCGCCACGACTCCGCTCGGCTGGGTTCGAGAACATCGGGGTCGAAGGTCACACGTTCGCCACTGTCCAACCGACCGCGGACACCTACATCGGCGCCGTTCTCCCGCTGATGCAGCAGTTCGTCGCGGCCCGGCCGGAGATCGGGGAGGTGCAGGCCAATGCGTGGGCGCTGGAGCAGCGGAGACTGGCGGAACGAGGGGAGTTCTTCTTCGCCTGCATCCAGTTCTGCTTTACTGCGACCAGGGCAAGGAAATAGTAGTCAGTAGACGTAGGGTATGAGGGCGGAGGTTTCCCGCCGGTATTCCTCGTACTCCGGAAAGGTTTCCCTCATCCGGGCTTCCTCGGCGTGACTCTTGATCGCGAAACTGATCAGTAAGAGCACGAAGGCAAGCAATGCGCGCACCTCGCCGATGATCACGGCCGTCCCCAGGAATGCGAGCAGGAGGCCGGTGTAGATCGGGTGGCGTAGCCGGCTATAGGGGCCGGTGCGAATCAGCGCATGGTCTTGCTTGACCACCACCTGGGAGCTCCAGTTCTGACCGAGATGCCGGCGTGCCCAGACCGAGAAGCCCAGCCCCGATGCGATCAGGAGTATCCCCAGCGTCGGAACGATCGCGTCGGCCGGCATGATGCGGCGTCGGAGAGCAAGCGGAACCAGGCGAGGCGCGGCCAGCAGAAACGCGGCGAGAATCATCGGCACGCGGTGCAGCAGTTGTGAGCCCAGGGGTTCTCGCCAGCGAGTCACCTTCACGTTGCGTGCGGACACCCACCAGTAGATCAGCCAGGCGATCCAAAGCGCGGGAAAGAGAATTTGGAGAAGGACAGGATACGACATTGTCCTCTAGTGTTTGGGAGCCCTCCCGGAAAACATAGTAAGGTTGCGGCCATTCCACCCGGGACCCCGCAACGCTCGCCCGGGCTTTGCGCCGGTGTACGAACCATTTCGTACCACCGCCACTCCATTCACGAACACGTCTCTAATCCCGGTCGAGAGCTGGTGTGACCGCTCGTAAGTAGCATGATCGATGACGCTAGCCGGATCGAAAATCACCACGTCGGCGTAGAAACCTTCTTTCAGTACTCCGCGATCGGCAATCGAGAGTCGCTCCGCCGCCGCCGAGCTCATCTTCCGGATGGCATCTTCCAGAGGAATCACGTGTTGCTCACGCACGAACCGGCCCAGAATTCGGGGATAGGTACCATACGCCCGCGGATGGGTCTCCGCGCCGTGGGTACTGTCCGGATCGTTGGCCCCTGCGTCGGTTCCGAACTTGATCCATGGCTGCTTGATCTGGAGCGAGAGATTCTCCTCCGAGGCCAGAAAATAGGTCGCCCCAAGCCGCGCTCGCTCCTCGAGGGTGAGATCCATCAGCACATCCACCCACTCCTTCCGGCGAATGGCCGCGATCTCCATCAGGCTCTTGTTCTCCAGGGGCTTGTTACCCGGCACCTCGAATCCCCCGGGCCGCACTCCGTCCGGCGTCGCCAGCTGACAGAGATTCTCCCAGGCATCTGACTTTTCCTCCAGCACGGCGGCGCGGATCCGCGCCCGACTCGTCGAGTCCCTGAGATTGTCCAGCAGCTTCCCGTCGGCCGAGGCCCAGGGAGGGAAGCAGGCCGACAAGGCGGTTCCTC
>JBIOUY010000329.1:0-2189 GCA_044867445.1 Gemmatimonadales bacterium | reverse complement strand
GAGTCGTGTTCGAACGCGGCTCCGCGCCGCAGGTCCGGAGTTGGGGAAGGGGCGCATTTCCTCCTCAGTCATCGTCAGGAGGCGGCTCGAAGTGCAGCGGGATCGGGCTGTTAGCATCCGGCCATGGCCGCCCGCTCCACTGCCCGGGCTCAGCTGAAGTTCCTGGTCAGGAATGCCGCGGAGGTCATCCCGGAGCAGGAGCTGGCGGCAAGGCTCGACCGCCAGCGAGCGGCCGGCCGGCCCCTCCGGGTGAAGCTCGGTCTGGACCCGACCGCTGCCGAGGTCACCCTGGGGTGGGCGGTGGTGCTTCGCAAGCTGCGCGAGTTCCAGGACCTGGGCCACACCGCGGTGCTGATCGTGGGAGACTTCACCGCCCGCGTGGGTGACCCCTCTGGGAAGTCCGAGACACGGCCAAGGTTGTCCAAGGAAACGGTCCAGGCCAACGCGGATCGGGTGCTGGGACAGTTCGGGAAGATCCTGATCAAGGAACGCCTGGAGATCCGCTACAACTCCGAATGGCTGGAGCCGCTGTCGATGGAAGACATCCTCCGGCTGACCTCGCTGTACACGGTGGCCAGGATGCTCGAGCGGGACGACTTCGCGAAGCGCTTCGCCGAGAATCGCCCCATCTCGATCATGGAGTTCCTCTACCCCTTGCTCCAGGCGATGGATTCGGTCGCGGTCAAAGCGGACGTCGAGCTCGGCGGGACCGACCAGAAGTTCAACCTGCTGGTGGGCCGGCAGATCCAGAAGGATTACGGGCAGGACCAGCAAGTGGTGTTCACCATGCCGCTGCTGGTCGGCCTGGACGGCACCCGGGTGATGGGCCAATCCCTCGGGAACTACGTGGGGATCGACGAAGCACCGGAGGAGATGTTCGGCAAGCTCATGCGGATCCCCGACGACATCATCGGGATGTACTTGCGCCTGTGCACCACCCTGGACCAGGACGACATCGGCCGGATCGAAGCCGGACTGGCCGACGGCACGGTCCGCCCCGATCAAGCCAAGCGGCGCATGGCCCGCGAGGTGGTGGCCCTCTACCACGGGGCCGAGGCGGCCACAGGCGCCGAGGACCGGTTCGACCTGGTCTTCCGGGCCCATCAGGTCCCTGAGGACGTTCCGGTGGTGGAATTGCCTGCTTCGCTGGGGTCCCTGGAACGGGTTTGGCTGCCGCGGTTGATCGCCGAGCTGGGGCTGGCCGACTCCAACTCCGACGCCCGACGCCACATCGAGCAGGGTGGGGTGAGGATCGACGGCGAGCGGGTAACGGACCCCGAGCTGGAGGTTGCGGTGTCGGAGCTCCATGGAAAGATCCTCCAGGTGGGGCGTCGAAAATTCGTTCGAGTGGGGACGCCCGTCCGCAAGTAGGGACCCTGACCAGCATGTTCGTGCCGAGCGCGGCGCTGGTTGACGGCGGCTTTGCCTGGGCCGTACCATAGAGGCCGCTTCCCGGGAACGCCCGGGAGGGAGGGGCCCCGGGTGGGAGCCATCTCTCTGACAACGGAAGACGGAGAGGAGGGCGCCTGACGTAGCCGATCGATAGGACCGGAGACGTCGGGGCCGTCGGCGTGTGAGTCGGCGGCTTTCTTGCTGTCGGAAGGACGCTCGGAGAGGCTTCCAGCCGGACCAGCTCGCACCTTGAGAACTGAACAGTGTGCCAAAAGCCAGTGCACTCCCGTCATGAGATGCCGGGCACGTCGCGTGTCCGGGTTCGAATGACGCGGATTCGTACTAAGAAGCAAATCCGGACGGATCAAACCGCCCGGGTCGAACACTCTACGGAGAGTTTGATCCTGGCTCAGGACGAACGCTGGCGGCGTGCTTAACACATGCAAGTCGAGCGATCGGCCTTCGGGGGGTAACCCCCGGAGGTACGGAGCGGCGAACGGGTGAGTAACACGTGGGCAACCTGCCCCAGGCTCTGGAATAACTCCGGGAAACCGGGGCTAATGCCGGATACTCTCGCCGGGTCGCATGGCCTGGCGAGGAAAGGGTTACCGGTCTGGGAGGGGCCCGCGGCCTATCAGCTAGTTGGTGAGGTAACGGCCCACCAAGGCGGCGACGGGTAGCTGGCGTGAGAGCGCGGCCAGCCACACTGGGACTGAGACACGGCCCAGACTCCTACGGGAGGCAGCAGTGGGGAATCTTGCACAATGGGCGAAAGCCTGATGCAGCGACGCCGCGTG
>JBIOUY010000328.1:0-3522 GCA_044867445.1 Gemmatimonadales bacterium | reverse complement strand
GGAGTGATATAGCGTGTAGGCGCTGTCCAGCTGGCGCTCGTAGTTCTCGATCCCGCCCGAGGTCTCGTTGTGCACGATCAGCCGCACGCCCTTCTGCTTGGCGTATTCGGCGACGGCCTTGAGATCGTAGTCGGGATAGGCCTTGGTAAAGGAGAAGGAGTTCCGGTTAGCAATCCAGTCCCCGTCCCACCCGACGTTCCACCCCTCAACCAGGACCCCGCCGAACCCGTTGGCCGCGGCGAAGTCGATGTATCTCCGGGTATTCTCGGTGGTGGCCCCATGCTTGGGGCCCGAGCTCCAGGTCATGGTGCCGATGTGCATGCCCCACCAGATCCCCACGTACTTCATGGGATGGATCCAGTCGGTGCTGGCGAGCGCGTTGGGCGGGTTGAGGTTGAGGCCGAGCAGCGAAGGTGCGAGGCCGGTGGCCTTGTCGGCCAGCTGGATAGTCCGCCAAGGCGTGACGAATGGAGTGCGGCCTCGCACCTTGATCCCGTCCGCCATCGGCGCGAGTGCCGCGGTGAGGACTCGGCTCTCGCTCCGCGTACCCTTGAGAAACATCCTGGCGTAGTCCACCAGGTTCGCCTCGTGAATCACCAGGAAGGTGCGGCGGTTCCGCGTCTCCATCGTGAGCGGAGTCTGTACGCTGTCGAGCACGCTCATCGGACCGGACGAGTACAGCATCTCGGAGCGGTCCTTCCGCGCATAGTTGGACGGGATCCACCAGGCACGCGCGTTGTCTGCCAGGGCGAACTGGGTGAGCTCGTCGCTGATCTCGACTCCGACCAGGCCGGGCTGCCGGGGGAACTCGTAGCGGAAGCCCACTCCATCGTCGAAGGCCCGAACTCTCAGGGTAAACCGCCGGTGCAGGCCGGCCGACTCTTGCACGCCGACGGCCAGCTCGCTGTGGTGGTCGTGCACCCTGGCCACCTCGCCCCACGGCTGGGTCCACCACTCGTCGTGCGACTGTCGGGTGCTGTCGGTGATGCGCAGGCTGTCGCGGAGGGGTGGCGCGCCTCGGAACTCGAAGCCGAGGAGGGAGGGCTGAATCAGCTCCCGCCCGTCGCGGATGAGGCTATAGGTGAGGTGGCCCTCGCGGATCTCCACTGTGACCTGGTTGCGGCCGTCGGGCGAGGCGACGCTGACCTGGCTGTGGAGCGGAGCGGCGCCTAGCGCACGCGCGGCGAGGGTGAGGCCCGGCAGAAGGCCGGAAAACCGGCGCATGAAGAGTCCTTGGGATCTGGGATCGGGTCTTGCTGAAGGCTGCGCGAGAAGCTAAAGCCCCCGGCGTCCTTCGGCCAGCGGCCGGGGCTGAACGACCCGCGACTTGGCTCGAGCAGGCTCGCTGGGCTAGACTACCTTGAAGTCAAGCCTACCGTTGTTCCAGGCCAATGCGTACCCCAGCGCGGCGGCGGAGGGACTGGAAACCCACTGAGGTGCGGTGCAGCATGAACGAGCGCAGGAAGGTCGCGATTGTCGTCGGCGGCGGCCCGGCGCCCGGTATTAATGCGGTGATCGGCGCAGCCACGATCCGCTGCGTCCTAGACGGAGTCGATGTGCTGGGGATCCAGGATGGGTTCGAGTGGATCATGCGGGGCAACATCGACCACGTCCTCCCTCTAGAGATCGACAGGGTGAGCCGCATCCATTCCCGCGGCGGCTCGATCATTGGTATTGCCCGCGCCAACCCGACCACCGATCCCCAGCTGCTCGAGAACACGATCCTCTCGCTGCTGCGCCTCGACGTGACGCACCTGATCACGATCGGCGGTGACGATACCGCGTATACGGCTATGCGCCTGGAGGAGCAGTCAGCCGGCCGTATCCACGTCGTGCACGTGCCGAAGACTATCGACAACGACATCGCGTTGCCTCCGGAGGTCGACACCTTCGGGTTCCAGACAGCTCGCCATCATGGCGCCGAGATCGTCAAGAACCTGATGACCGACGCGCACACCACATCGCGCTGGTACTTCGTCATCGCCATGGGCCGTAAGGCGGGGCACCTCGCACTGGGGATCGGGAAGGCCGCCGGAGCGACGCTCACGCTGATCCCGGAGGAGTTTGGCCTGCGTGAGATCTCCTTCAAGGCGATCACTGATACGCTGGTGGGGGCCATCATTAAACGGCGAGCCCTGGGGCGGCTGCACGGAGTGGCGGTCATCGCGGAGGGGGTAGTCGAAGGAATCAACCCGCGGGACCTGGCAGGGATCGAGGAGCTCGAGGGAATCGAGCGGGATGCGCACGGGAACCTCCGCATCGCCGAGGTCGCCATCGGGCAGATCCTGAAGCGGGCGGTGCAGGAGCGGCTGCGGGAGTTCGGGCTCAAGGCAACGATTGCTGCCAAGGATATCGGCTACGAGCTGCGGTGCGCGGACCCGATCCCTTACGACATGGAGTATGCCCGGGACCTGGGGTACTGTGCCGCGAAGTACCTGTTATCGGGTGGTCGCGCGGTAATGGTTTCCATGCAAGGTGGCGAGTTCGTACCCATGCCGTTTCGAGAGCTGCTCGACCCGACGACGGGCCGGACGCGCATCCGATACGTGAACATTCACTCGACGCGCTACGCCATCGCGCGGCGGTACATGATCCGGCTCCGCCGCGACGACTTCGCCAACCCGCACGAGATCGCCCGCTTCGCGGCTGCGGCGCACCTCTCCTTGGAGCGGTTCCGCGACCAGTTCGAGTCCCTGGTGCGGGATGAGCCGCCGCCGCTGGAAATCGCGGTGCCCGCGGCGGCGGGCGACGGGGCGCTCAGTGGCTCCCTTCACGGCTGACGCAGTGACTGCCGCTGCCGGCGGCCGAGCGGACGTCACTGGAGCTCCGTTCGGCACGACCCCCGCCGGGGACCCCGTGAAGGTCTTCACCCTCACCAACGCGTACGGCCTGGAGCTGCGTGCCCTGAACTACGGCGGCACCATCGTGTCGTTCGCCGTCCCCGATCGCAAGGGCGACGTGGGCGACGTGGTCCTGGGACACGACTCGCTTGAGGATTACGTCAGCGATTCTGCCTATTTCGGTGCGATCATCGGGCGGTTCGCCAACCGGATCGCTGGTGCCCGGTTCAGCGTGGACGGAAAGACATATCGCCTCACCGCCAACGACGACGCCAACCACCTGCACGGCGGTCGCAGGGGCTTCTGGCGCCCTTACCGCCTTACTCCTGCTCCAGCGACGTTCGATGTTCCAACTGGCGCTTCCCCTGAATCCGGAGACGGACCGCCTCAGCATGGGTCTGGAGGGTGCTGTACACGGATTCGGTTCCCCGCCGAGCAGCGGCGGCCTGGGAGAGCGGATGGGGCGGCTGCTGCGCCTCGATCGCCTTCTCCTGAATCGCGGCGATTCTGGAGATGCGCTCCACCGCGTCAGTGCGGCTCTCGCGCTCGGCCGCGTGCAAGGCCGCCATGAGAACATGGTAGGCGACCTCGAATTGGCCAGACGCGGCCGCCTCTTCGCTCAGCGTGACCAGGCGGTCGGAGAGTTGGGCGGGTTTGGCTTTGGACGAGGGCATGCTGGAAC
>JBIOUY010000327.1:0-22658 GCA_044867445.1 Gemmatimonadales bacterium | reverse complement strand
ACGACAATTGAGCTGACGGGGAGCTGCTCGTGGGCCAGCAGCTGGTTCACTCGCCCCTGGAGCCAGATGCTCCGCGCCAGGGGAAGAGCACGAGAGAGATGAGCGGGTTCGTCCGAGGGAGCGGGCTCGACCGTGATGACCCGAAGGGAGGCGCCGATGCCCCGGATAAAGCCACAGGCTTCGCGAAGGACGCTCAGGCCCCGGTCAGTGCCATCCAGGGCGACGAGCACGTTTGCCAGCTTGCTCCCTGCGGGAGGCACAAAGAGACAGGGCACCCGGCTACGGCGGGCCACCGCGTCCGCGGTATCGCCCAGGAGCAGCCGGGTCATCTGGGAGCGCTGCTTGCGCCCCAGGACGATCAGATCCGCACGCCGGCGCTCGGCGTAGCGGCAAATCTCGATCCCAGGCAGCCCGAATGCCACCTTGCTCTCGATCAGCGCCGCGTCACCCGGCCCGACGACATTGCCCTCGAGCCAGCGACGCAATCGGTCGAGCTCTACCGTGTCGAGGTCCCCTCCTAGTTCTGAGGCTCCGTCGCCATCGCGGGCCGAGGCCAGCACCGTGACCGTGTCGGCCGACACGACTCGCATGGCGGTCACCCTGGCCGACGCCCGATCCATCAGGGTTATGGCCGTGCGGACCGCCTGACGCCCCGCATCCGACTCATCGGTGGCCGCCAGGAGATGATGTAGCTGCATGCACTCCTCCGCGTACGTCACATCCTAGCAGCTTCCCAATGAAGGAACCATGAAGGAGGCACGAAACCTTGGGGTATATTGGGGTATGCCCGCCACACCCGCTGTTCACCCACTCCCGCCGATCGAACGGCTGGAGCGGCTGGTCATCGCGGCCTCCTCGCTGATCAAGGAAGTCTCCCTCGAAGGGGTCCTTCAGCGGGTGGTCGAGGTGGCCGCGGAGGTGATCGGTGCGCACTACGCGGCCATTGGCGTGCTCGCCCGGGACGGGTCGGTTCTGGAAAGCCTTACCACCTACGGGATCGACGAGGCGCTTCGCACCAAGATCGGGCCTCCTCCCCGCGGTCACGGGATCCTCGGCCTGGTCATCCGCGAAGCGAAACCGATCCGTCTCCCCGATCTTACTCGGCACCCCGATTCCTACGGCTTTCCCCCACACCACCCTCCCATGCACTCCTTCCTCGGCGTGCCGATCGTGGGCAAGCGAGGAGTCTTCGGCAACTTGTACCTGACCGAGAAGGTGGGCGGCGAGGTGTTCAACGAGGCAGATGAGAACAGTGCGGTGCTGCTAGCGGCCACCGCGGCCGCTGCCGTAGAGAACGCCCGGCTACATGAGGAGAGCGCGCGACTGCTGGAGGAGGTGCAGGGCCTGCACCGCAATCGCGAGCGCTTCTTCGCCATGGTGAACCATGAGCTGCGCAACGCGCTGGCGGCGGTGTACGGCTGGTCCGAGATGCTGGTCCGCAAGAAGGACCCAGTGACGGTCCCCCGGGCGGCGTTCGAGGTGTTGGACTCAGCGCAGCAAGCGATCGGCCTGATCAACGACCTGCTCGATCTCAGTCGCCTGGACGAAGACCGGCTACGGCCGGTGATCCATGCGGTCGAGCCGGGGGCGATCGCCCGCCGAGCAGCGGGCCGGGTCTCTCCCGCCGCCGATGCCAAGTCCGTCTCCCTCAGGCTCGACATAGCTGCCGATCTCCCCCGATGCGATACCGACGCCAGCCGGGTCGAGCAAATCTTGGTCAACCTGCTGGGTAACGCGATCCACCATACTCCGGAGCGCACGGGCATTCGCCTGCAAGTCCGCAAACGAGAGGATGTGGTGATCTTCATGGTAGAGGACGATGGCAGCGGGATACCGGAAAGCGAAACCGAGCGGATCTTCGATATCTACGTGACCAAACCCCCGGAGGACGGCGGGGGCGTCGGCCTGGGGCTGCCCCTCTCCCGCCGGCTCGCCCGCCTCCTGGGCGGTGAACTGAGGGCGAAATCGGGAGACGGCGGGGGCTGCTTCATCCTGGAACTACCGGCCTCGACTAACACATGAAGGGATCTTCACGACACCTTTCAGGGTGGTTCAAAGCCGCGCTCTACATTCTTTGCTCATGAAAATTCTCGTCGTGGAGGACGACCGGAAGGTCGCGGGGTTCATCGAGCAGGGGTTAAAGGAAGAAGGGTTCGTGGTCGATGTCGCGCCCGACGGTGACGAGGCCACTATGCTGGCGCACGTGTACGAATATGACGTCATCCTGCTGGACGTGGTTCTCCCCAAGAAGAACGGATTTCAGGTAGCCATTGAGCTGCGGCGAGAGGGGCGCAACACGCCCATTCTGATGCTGACGTCACGGGATGCGGTCGAAGACGTGGTTCGCGGGCTCGACGCCGGTGCCGATGACTACCTCTCCAAGCCCTTCCAGTTCGAGGAGCTCCTTGCCCGTATCCGGGCACTCCACCGCCGGGGTGGTGCGGAACGGCTCGAAGTCCTGCGCTACGGCCCCATCACTCTGGACCGGCTGAGGCATGTCGCGCTGGTCAACGAGCGACGCCTCGATCTCACACCCAAGGAGTTTCAGCTCCTCGAGTTTTTCCTCCTCCACGCGGAAGAAGTCGTCCGGCGCACCACGCTCCTGGAGAAGGTCTGGGACATGCACTTCGACCCAGAGAGCAACGTGGTGGACGTTCACGTCGGGAATCTCAGGCGCAAGCTGAGTCAGACGGCGGGCGAGCAGCTGCTGGCGACAATTCGAGGGGTGGGCTTCAGTCTGCGTCGGGGGGGCGATTCGGCCGAGGTCTCGCCCTCGCGCTGAGTCTCAGGCGGCGGACGGCGAGAGCTGACCCTGAGACAACTCCACCAACGCAGGTCCTATCCGATCAAGCGGAAGCAGATAATCGGCTGAACCAGGAACACCTGTCGAGCTGGAACCATACGAACGCACGGCGGCGGCCTCGTCCTGCGCGATCAGAATCCCTCCGGCAGCACGGACCGACTGAACCCCATTCACGGCCCCGCGGTTCCTCCCGGTGAGCACGACGGCGATCGTCGGGCCCAGCGCCTGCGCAGCTGTGGTCAGCAGCGGATTGGCCGACGAGCGTACGTAGCGGAATCCCCTCCCGTCTTTCACGGCGAAGGTGCCGTCCAGCCGGACGAGGAGATGAGACTCGGCCCGAGTCAGGTAGATCGTGCCGGGAAGAACCCGCTCGCCCTGTTCGGCATGCTTGACCCGTAGTCGGACACAACACCGAAGCACATCGGGCAGATGGTCAGGAGCATGTCGGGTCCACTGCTGGACCACGGCGACTGGCAACGGAAAGTCAGCCGGCAGGGTGGAGAGGAGCTCGCTTAGCGCGGCCAACGATCCGCCGGACGCGGCGATCACGACCATACCGTAGGCAGAGTGATTTCCCACGGCAATCTTCATAGTCCGGCAGATACCACATGGAACACAGCCAACGTGTTGGTGACAGCAGAGAGTGCCCGGACCGCTGCCGCGCCAAGGAGATCGTGCACCTCGATGCGGTTGGAGGCGTGCCGAACGGTATTGCAGGTCACGATCCTTCGCGCTCCCGCGGCCAGCAACGAGCCGTATGCCCCCGCGGCGAAGATCCCGTGCACCGCGACACAGTCGGGCTTTGGCATCCCCGACCGGAGCAGGGCGCGGGTCGCCTCAATCATTGTCCGTCCGGTCGACAGGATGTCGTCGATGAGCACCGGCGTTCGTTTGCGGAAGGCAGACATCTCGGGCAGCTCGACCTCGACCTGGTTTCCGACCCGTCGTTTCTCGAACGTCACTGCCGGCATGCCGCAATCGGCTGCCAAGGATTCCAGCCACGGCCAGCTCTCCTCATCGGACCCCACTAAAACCGGATCCAGCACATGCTCGGATATCCATTGGGCCACCCGTGAGGCCACCGCGATGGATTCGGCCGGAATGCGGTAGCCCTCAGGCAGAGCCTTTAAGTGGTGCAGGTGAGGATCGACCGTGACCAGCCAATCGACGGTGTCCGACATGAGCCCCGCGAAATGGCGAGCGTTCGGGTCCTCGCCGATCCCGAAACCGCGGTGCCGCCGGAGGTAAGGGAGATAGGGAGCGACCAGACCGACGGAGGTCGCACCCAGCTCCCGGGCGGCCGCCGATAGCAGGATCAGGGGCAATAGAAGATCATCCACGTGATCGAGCGTGGCGGCGATGACGACGGGGTGGCCCGAGACCGAGGTGTCGGTCCGCAGGTGGGCTTCTTCATCGGGGAACCGATGCATCTCGACCCGCCCCCTCTGGCCATCGAGGGCGCGCGAAAGCTGGGCGGCCAGCGCATCATTTCCCGGCAGTGGCAGAACGATCGGCCTCATCGATCGATGTCCAGGCATCGGGGTAGAGGGAGGAGCCATCAGAGGCTGCTTCCGGAGGTACTCCACTCTAGCTGGGACTCCATGAAGATTTGGTGAAGCACAGGGGAAAGGACTGTTAGGTATGCGCGCAATGCTGTTGGAAAAGCCGACTCAGGCTCTCCGTCTTCACGCTGTTCCCGAGCCCCGGCCGGGGCCAGGCCAGCTCCTGCTGCAGGTTCGAGCCTGTGGCATCTGCCGCACCGACCTGCACGTGGCCGACGGCGAGCTGGCCGACCCCAAGCTGCCGCTGGTGTTGGGGCACGAGATTGTGGGGACCATCGTCGCCCGAGGCGACGGGGCGGGGGCGGCTCGTTTTGCCGTGGGCGAGCGGGTCGGGGTGCCCTGGCTGGGCTGGACCTGCGGGGAGTGCCGCTATTGCCGCAGTGGCCGGGAGAACCTCTGCGATCGGGCTCGGTTTACCGGCTATCGGATCGACGGAGGCTACGCCGAGTTCACCGTGGCGGACGAGCGGTTCTGCTTTGCGATTCCGTCCGGCTACTCGGATATCGAAGCGGCACCGCTGCTCTGCGCCGGCCTCATCGGCCACCGGTCTCTGCTCGCGGCGGGCGAGGCCGAACGGCTGGGGATCTACGGTTTCGGTGCGGCGGCTCATCTGGTGGCGCAGGTGGCGCGATCCCAGGGCCGTCGAGTCTTTGCCTTTACCCGCGAAGGCGATCGTGAGAGTCAGACCTTTGCCCGCGAGCTGGGCGCGGAGTGGGCCGGTGGGTCGAGTGAAGCACCCCCGGAGGCGCTGGATTCCGCGATCATCTTCGCGCCGGTGGGATCTCTGGTCCCAGTGGCGCTTCGGGCGGTTGCCAAGGGCGGCACGGTGGTGTGTGCCGGGATCCACATGAGTCCGATTCCTTCGTTTCCCTATGACCTCCTGTGGGGCGAGCGGGTGGTTCGGTCGGTGGCAAATCTCACCCGGGCCGACGGGGAGGAATTCTTCCGGGTAGCCGCTCGCGTGCCGCTCCGGGTGGCGGCTGAGGCGCTGCCGCTGGAGGAGGCGAACGAGGGGCTGGACCGGCTGCGGTCCGGCCGGCTGCGCGGTGCGGCGGTGCTGGCGGTAAGAGGCAGTGAGAAATGAGCAGTGAGAAGTGAGAAGTGAGCAATAAGAAGTAAGAAGTAAGCAGTGAGCCGTAGGAAAGGAGTAGGGAGTAAGGAGTAAGGAGTTGGAAGTAGGGGTAAGGGGTCGGAATAAGCAGCGAGTAATAGCTCCTCATCCCGAGGGAGGCGAGCGCAGCGAAGCGGACCGAGGGATCTACTCACGGGCTCCTAAAACCCGGGCGGTAGATCCCTCGCTGCGCTCGGGATGAGGATTCGATCCTTCACTCCTTACGTCGCACTCCTTACGTCGCACTCCTTACTCCTTACTCCCTACTCCTGACTTCTCACCGCTCACTGCTCACTAGCTTGATCGTCTCTTGAGCGATGATGTGCTCCTCATCGGTGGGAATGGCGTAGGCGGTGAGACGGGAGCCATCTGCAGAAATGCGAAGGTCGTTCCGTTGGTTTCGCTCGGGATTGAGGGTGAGTCCGGCCCAAGCGAACCGCTCGCAGACCCGCCGCCGTATCTCCGGGGCATGCTCCCCGATCCCACCCGTGAACACGATGGCTTCGGCGCCCTCGAGGACGGCAAGGTAGGCTCCCACGTATTTCTGGATCCGATAGCAGAAGACCTCCAGGGCTAACTCCGCCGCGGCATCGTCTCGCCGCTGGAGCTCTCTCATGTCCGCGGTCCCGGCCAGGGCCTTCAATCCTGCCTCATGCTGCAGCATCTGCTCGAGCTGTTTGAGGGACATCCCCTGGTGCAGCAGGTGGGTCAGGATCCCCGGATCCAAGTCCCCGGCACGGGTCCCCATCACCAGGCCGTCGAGAGGCGAATACCCCATCGACGTATCCACTGAGCGGCCACGGAGGATGGCCGCAGCGGAACAACCACCGCCCAGGTGGAGCGAGATGATCGTGGGCCCGGACGAGCCGGTCAGCGCCGCATAGCGCTCGGTGACGTAGCGGTGAGACCACCCGTGGAAGCCATACCGGCGCACGCCGGCGTACTCGGGCATGGCGTATCGCCAGGCACGGGGTGGGAGCGTGTCGTGAAACGCGGTATCGAGCGCCGCGACCAGAGGAACCCCTGCGCCCAGCGTCGCCTCGATGCCCTCGAGTGCCGGCCCGTTGTGAAGCGGCGCCAGTGGAGTTACCTCGCGAAGGATCCGGAGCACCGACTGATCGATACGGATCACGTCGGGCAAGCGACCTCCACCATGCACCACCCGATGCGCGATGACATCGGGCTTGCTCGGAAGAGTCTTCAGCGCGCGCTCGACCGCGGCCCGGTACCCTCCGGCAACGTCCGAGTCTTCCGAAGCGAGCACCTCGAGCTCGGCGCGCTCCTCGAAGAGCTTGTACTTGAGCGTTGCGCTCCCGCAGTTGATGACCAGCACTCGCATGGCAATCCACGTTCGTGACCCGATTGAAGCCTGGCACCTCCTGCCCCGCTACCTTGAGATTGGGCATTGAGTGCAAGAGAGCAAGGGTAGAAGTGGCAACGTACTCCTCATCCCACGCGCCAGCGAGGGACCTCGCAAGCACTCATCGACGAGTCGACGGCCGTCAAGAAATGGCCAAGCAGGTCCCTCGCTCCGCTCGGGATGAGGAGATAGATCTGGCCTGGCTCGCGACCCGTGACCCTTGAAATCTGCAATTGGAGAGCACGATGAACCCCGGACCGCTTTCACCCGCCGAGCTGCACGCGATCAACGCCTACTGGCGGGCCGCCAACTATCTCTCGGTGGGTCAGATTTATCTGCTGGACAATCCCCTGCTCCGGGAACCGCTGACGCTGAAGCACATCAAGCCCCGTTTGCTCGGCCACTGGGGCACCACGCCGGGTCTCAACTTCATCTACGCCCACCTCAATCGCGTTATCCGGCGAAATGACCTCAACATGATCTTCATCGCCGGCCCGGGTCACGGTGGGCCCGGCATGGTCGCGAATACTTACCTGGAAGGGACCTACAGCGAGCTTTATCCGGAGGTCTCGCGGGACCTCGCGGGGCTCAAACGGCTGTGCAAGCAGTTCTCCGTTCCGGGTGGCATTCCGAGCCACGCGGCACCGGAGACACCCGGCTCCATCAACGAAGGGGGCGAGCTGGGTTACTCGCTGGCCCACGCGTTCGGAGCTGTTTTCGACAGCCCCGACCTGATCGCGGCGTGTGTAGTAGGTGATGGGGAGGCCGAGACCGGGCCGCTGGCGACATCGTGGCACTCGAACAAGTTCCTCGACCCGGTCACCGACGGCGCGGTGCTGCCGATCCTCCACCTCAATGGCTACAAGATCGCCGGCCCCACCGTGCTCGCCCGAATCAGCGACCGAGAACTGGAGCACCTCTTCCTCGGCTACGGCTACCGCCCGCACTTGCTCGAAGGCTCCGACCCTGACGCGATGCATCAGGCGATGGCCGCCTCACTGGATACTGTCCTCGAGGAAATCCGCACGATCCAGATGAGAGCGCGCTCAGCCCGTCAGGCCACACGCCCGCAGTGGCCGATGATCATCCTGCGCACCCCCAAGGGCTGGACCGGACCCAAGGAGGTGGACGGAAAGAAGACCGAGGGATCCTGGCGCTCCCATCAGGTGCCGCTCGCTGAGCTGGCCACCAGGCC
The DNA here is from genome assembly GCA_044867445.1 of Gemmatimonadales bacterium. Taxonomy (GTDB): domain Bacteria; phylum Gemmatimonadota; class Gemmatimonadetes; order Gemmatimonadales; family GWC2-71-9; genus CAVVWJ01. Next base: position 14,627 of record JBIOUY010000327.1, on the reverse strand, counting down.
GGAGCACGTCAGGCAACTGGAGCGGTGGCTCAAGAGCTACCAACCGGAGGAGCTGTTCGATGAGGCCGGGGCCCTGATACCGGAGTTGGCCAAGCTGGCTCCGGACGGTGATCGGCGGATGGGAGCCAATCCCCATGCCAACGGCGGCCTCCTGCTTCAGGATCTCGCGCTGCCGGAATTCCGCGACTATGCCGTGGCGGTTCCGAAGCCCGGCGCCGTCCTGGGTGAGGCAACCAGAGTGCTCGGCGGATTCCTCCGAGACGTGATGAGGCGCAATCTCCAGCGTCGAAACTTCCGGGTCTTCGGCCCGGACGAGACCGCCTCCAACCGGCTAGATGCCCTGTTCGAGGTCACCGGCCGAACCTGGATGGCCGAGCGAACCCAGGATGACCAGCAGTTGAGCCCCGACGGGCGGGTGATGGAGATCCTGAGTGAGCACACCTGCCAGGGATGGCTCGAGGGGTATCTGCTCACCGGCCGGCACGGCTTCTTCTCCTGCTATGAGGCCTTCGTACACATCGTGGACTCGATGTTCAACCAGCACGCGAAGTGGTTGAAGGTGACCCGGAAGATCCCATGGCGCCGTGCGATCGCGTCGCTCAACTACCTGCTGACCTCGCACGTCTGGCGGCAGGACCACAACGGGTTCTCGCATCAGGATCCAGGATTCATCGACCACGTCGTCAACAAGAAGGCGGACGTGATCCGAGTGTACCTGCCGCCGGACGCCAATACGCTGCTCTCGGTGGCCGATCACTGCCTGCGGAGCCGCAACTACGTGAACGTCATCGTGGCCGGCAAGCAACCGGCGCTGCAGTACCTCGAGCTCGACGCGGCCATCAAGCACTGCACCGCCGGCATCGGCATATGGGAGTGGGCCAGCAACGATCGCGGGGTCGAGCCGGACGTCGTCATGGCATGTGCCGGCGACGTGCCGACCATGGAGACCCTGGCTGCCGTAAGCCTTCTGCGCCAGCAGGCCCCCGAGCTCAAGGTGCGGGTCATCAACGTGGTCGATCTCATGCGGCTGCAGCCGGCGGAGCAGCATCCCCATGGGCTGTCGGATGTCGACTTCGACGAACTCTTTACCACTGACAAACCGGTCATCTTCGCCTATCACGGTTACCCCTCGCTGATTCACCGGCTGACCTACCGGCGCAAGAACCACGAGAATCTCCATGTCCACGGCTACAAAGAGGAGGGCACTACCACCACGCCGTTCGACATGGCGGTGTTGAACGAGATCGACCGCTTTCACCTGATGGCCGACGTGTACGACCGGGTCCCGAAGCTCAGCACCGTGGCCGCTTATGCCAAGCAGGCGATCCGGGAAAAGCTGATCGAGCACACCGCGTACATTGCGACCTACGGGGATGACCTGCCGGAGGTTCGGGATTGGAAGTGGGAGAGAAGCTGACAGCTGACAGCTCACAGCTCACAGCTAACAGCTCACAGCTCACAGCTAACAGCTCACAGCTAACAGCTGACAGCTGACAGCCAACCGCTAACGGCTCACTGCTTACTGCTTACTGCTCACTGCTCACTGCTCACTGCTTAACTGCTTAACTGCTGTCCGCTTTACTGCTCGGCGGTATGGCGGTATGGCAGGCCGAGATGACCCCTCATCCCGACGAGCTTGCCCCGAGCGCAGCGAGGGGAGCCCAGGCGACCAGAGGGGGCGGCCGGTATCTTCCAGGGTTAGGTCCCTTCGAGCGAGTTCGTGAACCTGAGCGCGGGCTACCGGATCAACAACTATGTCCGGGTGCACGCAAGGCGACGAACCTGCTGGATCAGGAGCGGTTCCAGCTCTACGGTGGGTCGGTGACCGGGCGGCGGGTGTTGGGGGGCATTACGGCGAGCTTTTGAAGTGAGAAGTGAGAAGTGAGAAGTGAGAAGTAGGAAGTGAGAAGAGTGAGGGGTAAGGAGCATTAGCAGAGTTCCTCATCCCGAGCGTTTAGCGAGGGACCTACTCCCCCGGCTTCGAGGGCCGCCCAGTAGATCCCTCGTTTTACTCGGGATAAGGAGCACGTCCTCACTCCTCACTGCTCACTGCTCACTGCTTTACTGCTCCGCCCTCTCCGTCCTCTCCGTCTTCTCCGTCCTCTCTTTCGCCTGCTCCTGCCTCGCCCGCAGCGCGTCGCTTACCTGCACCGGATATCCGCCCGCCGGCTGCAGCTGCTTGAGCCCCTCCGGCAGCGCGGCGATCTGCGCGGCGCACCGGTCGCGAATCTCGGTAAGCAGCGGATGCGGCCGTAGCAAGGTGCCGGCGCGCATCACGGGCTCGAGCAGCGATGCTGCGAAGCCAGCGGGCGCGGGCTCACCTCGCAGCGCGAGGAGATCGCCCTCGAAGCGGCCATCCGCGCCGCGGCGCCGGTAGATTGCCTTCGGGCCAACCCAAGTCTCCTTCCCTTCACTCAGCTTGAGCACGTCGCGTCCGGCGTAATCCACCAGCTTGTAGACCATATCCAGCGAGGGAACATCCTCCGAGACGTTCATTCGGGTGCCGATACCGAAGGCGTCGATCGGCGCGCCGGCCGAGAGGAGCTGCGCGACTGCAAACTCGTCCAGCCCACCGCTCACGAAGATCTGCACCTCTGGAAACCCAGCGGCGTTGAGGATCTCCCGCACCTTGCGGGTGAGGGTCACTAGGTCGCCGCTATCGAGTCGTACCCCGGCGAGGCGATGCCCCTGGCTCGCCAGACGCCGCGCGACTGCTACTGCCTTGTGGGTGGCCGCAATGGTATCGTAGCTGTCAAGCAGCAGCACGGTAGAATCGGGAAAGCTCTCCGCGAACGCGTCGAATGCGTCCACCTCGCGAGAGAACGCGGTAACATAGGAATGGGCCATGGTACCGGTGAGCGGAATGGCATATTCGGTCCCTGCCAGCACGTTGCTGGTGAGGTCGCAGCCTGCAATAAAGGCGCTGCGAGCCGACTTCATCCCCGCATCCGTGCCCGGGGTCCGGCGCAGCCCGAACTCGGCCACGGGCCGGCCTCGCGCCGCAATCACCGACCGCACGGCCTTACTGGCGATCACGCTTTGGCAATGACAGAAGTTGATCACTGCCGTCTCCAAGATCTGGGCCTCGACCATCGGCGCGGTCACCTCCAGGAGGGGCTCGTCCGGGAAGAGCACGGTCCCCTCCGGTACGGCGTGAACGTCGCCGGTAAAGCGGAGGCTCTGGAGGAAATCCAGGAAGTCCTTCTGGAAGCGCTCGAGCGAACTCAGCCGAGCGATCGACTGATCGGAGAAGCGGAAGGCCCGGAGAAACTCGAGGACGTCCTCCAGCCCGGCGGCAACTAGGTAGGCACGCTCCGGCGGAAGCCGGCGGACGAAGAGACTGAACGTGGCCGGTTGATGCATGCCCCGGCGGAAGTAGACCGCCGCCATGGTGAGCTCGTACAGATCGGTGAACAACGCCGCATCACGGAGCACCAACGGCCCCGAGGTAAATCGGCCCGGCGGATCCTCACTCGGCATCGGCAGATCCAGGATGAGACCGACCTAAGCTACCGCGCGCCGGCGTCACCCGGCAGAGTAACTAGCTTGCGGGCGCCCGCGAGCCGTTCTACGTTGTGACTCCACCCTTCGGGAGAATCCCGTGCAGCAGATCAAGGGTGCCATTCTCAAATCTCGTCTCGCCTTCGTGGAGCAGCACTTCGGCAAGGAGGGTGTGCAGCGGGTGCTCGCGGGCCTGCCCCAGAACGACCAGCGCACCTTGAAGATGTTGTTCACCTCCAACTGGTATCCGTTCGAGTTGGGCAAGGCGCTGGACGATGCCATTGTGCGAGTGCTCGGCGGGGGCAGGCTGGAGTTCTTCGAGCGCCTGGGAGCGGCATCTGCGGAGAAGAATCTCGCCACGGTGCACAGTGGGTTCCTCACCAAGGGCGACGCCCACGGATTCCTGGCCAAGTCATCGTCGTTCTACTCACTCTACTACGAGGCTGGACGGCGCGAGTACACCCCCACGGGTCCCAAGGAGGGGGTGTTCACGACCTATGACGCCCAGACGTTCAGCGCGCCCGACTGCCTGACGGTGGTGGGATGGTACAAGAAGGCGCTGGAGATGTGCGGCGTGCAAGGCGTGAAGATCGTGGAGGAGGAGTGTCGGGCCAAGGGGGGCGCAGTGTGCCGGTATCTGGTGAGGTGGGAGTGAAGTAAGCAGTGAGCAGTGAGGAGCACGAGATCCGCATCCCTGGTTACTCCTCACTGCTCACTGCTTACTGCTTACTTCTCACCGCAGTTCAGGGTTCCCTCCACCTCGCGCCCTCCCGGGCAATGAACTCGTCGGCCACCGTCGGTCCCCAGGTGCCCGCCGCGTAATTAGGGAAGTGGTCGGGCCGCTTGTTGTCCCAGAACTCGATGATGGGGTCCACCACCGCCCACGCGGCCTCCACCTCGTCGGCCCGGGTAAAGAGGGTGGCCTCCCCCAACATGCAGTCGAGCAGCAGCGTCTCGTACGCCTCGTGATCCAGCTCGCCGAACGCTTCGGCATAGCTGAAGTCCATGTCTACCGAAGCCATGTTGACCTCGACCCCGGGCACTTTCACCTCGAACCGGAGGGAAATCCCTTCCTTGGGCTGCACCCGGATGGCGAGGACGTTGGACTCGATGACGTGATCCTCCGGAATAGGAAACATCAGGTGAGGCGGTTTCCGGAACTGAATCGCGATCTCGGACACCCGTCTCGCCATCCGCTTGCCGGACCGGAGATAGAAGGGGACATCGTGCCAGCGCCAGTTGTCGATCATGAACCGGATGGCACAATAGGTAGGCATCGCGCTGTCCCGCGCGACATTGGGCTCCTCTCGATAGCCGGGCACCGGCTTGCCGTCGATCATCCCGGGCCCATACTGCCCCCGCACCGAGTAGTCGTGCATGACGGTGGGAGTGACGGGCCGGATGGCGCGGAGCACCTTGACCTTCTCGTCTCGCACGGCGTCAGCGCTGAAGGTGACCGGCGGCTCCATCGCCATCAGGGTCAGCAGCTGCAACAGATGATTCTGGAACATATCCCGCACTACCCCTGCCTCCTCGTAATATTTGCCCCGGTGCTCGACGCCCACGCTCTCCGCCGCGGTGATCTGCACGTGGTGAACGTTCTGGCGGTTGCAGATCGGCTCGAAGATGGAGTTGGCAAACCGGAATACCAGGAGATTCTGGACCGTCTCCTTGCCCAGATAGTGATCGATCCGGTACACCTGGTGCTCCGAGAAGGCGCGACGGACGCAGGCGTTCAGCGCGACGGCGCTCGCCAGACTGTGGCCGAACGGCTTCTCGATGATGACCCGCACCCAGGGCCGCTGCTTGGGGTCCATCACCCGGGGGGCGATGCCCGATTCCGCCAGCCGGTTGATGGTCCCCGCATAGAGGCTGGGAGGAAGGGCGAGATAGAACAGACGCCCGCGGCCGCCCGGCAGCTTGGCGTCGCTCTCGGCCAGACGCTCCCGCAGCTTGTCATACGTCGCCATGTCGCCCAGCTCACCCGACACGTAGTGCAGCTGAGTCGCGAAGCGCTCGTAGGCGCTCGCGTCGAACGGCGCGCCATCAGGCCGGAAGGTCTTGAGGGCATCCCGTACCTGGGCCCTGAAAGCGGCGTCGTCCATCGGTTCCCGGGCCACCGCGATGACCGCAAACTCGTCGGGCAGGAGCCCATCACCCATCAAATGAAAGAGCGACGGCATCAGTTTGCGGTGCAGCAGGTCGCCGGCCCCGAAGATGATCATGGTGCAGGGCTCCGGCTTCCGGAGCTTGCGTCCGGCCTCCGGAAGCTCCTGCGGGACGGCGACGCTGGTCGAGGCGCGGGCAGTCATGTGGTCTTCACCGCGTGCCCGCCGAACTCGTTGCGCAGCGCCGCGATGACCTTCGCACCAAAAGACTCGCTCTGCCGGGAGCGAAACCGAGCCAGCAGCGACAGGGTGATCACCGGTGCGGGCACATCCAGGTCGATCGCCTCCTGTACTGTCCAGCGGCCCTCGCCCGAATCCTCCACATAGCCCTTGAGCGCGGCGAGCTCGGTGTCCCTGGCAAAGGCGCGCTCGGCCAGCTCATTGAGCCAGGAGCGGACCACGCTGCCGCGATTCCACACCGCTGAAATCTGATGCAAGTCCAACTTAAAATCCTTGGACCCGTGCAGGATCTCGTAGCCCTCAGCGTAGGCCTGGAGCATCCCGTATTCGATTCCGTTGTGAATCATCTTGACGTAATGCCCTGCCCCCGGCGGGCCCACGTGGGCGTAGCCGGCAGTGGGTGCCAGAGTCTTGAAGATAGGTTCGCAGTGCTTGAACGCCTCGGGAGAGGCGCCGATCATGAGACAGTAGCCGATCTTGAGTCCCCAGATTCCGCCGCTGGTCCCGGCATCGATGAACTCCAGTCCCTTTTCCTTGAGCCGGGCCGCTCGGCGGATGGAATCCTTGTAGTTGGAGTTGCCGCCGTCGACGATGATGTCTCCTCGGGAGAGACTCGGCAGCAGCTCGTCGATGGTGCTCTCGACCGCGCTCCCGGCGGGCACCATGATCCAGACCACCCGGGGCGTGCCGAGCTGGCCGCACATATCGGCCAGGTCCTTTGCCCCGCTGGCGCCCAGTGCGACGTGCGGCTTCATGGCCGCGGCGCTGCGATCGAAGACCACCACCTGCTGGCCACCCTGCAGCAACCGCTGCACCATATTCCCGCCCATCCGTCCCAGCCCGATCATGGCGAGCTGCATTTCACATCTCCTCTCCAGTCTGCACGCCCAGCGACACCAGCTCCTGGCGCAATTGGGCGGCATCGGTGTACCGGATCGTCCGCATGCCCAGTGTGCGGGCCGGTTCCAGGTTGCGCTCTCGGTCGTCGATGAACACCGACGCTTCCGGCTCCGCCTGCGACATCGCCAGCGCCACCTCGTAGATCCGAAGCGCCGGCTTCAACACGCCCACCCAACAGGAGGAGAAGAACGTGATGAAGATGTCGCGCAGTCCAAAGTGCTTCAGGCGATAGCGGTTGAGCTCGGCCGACTCATTGTTGATGGTCATCATGCGGTAGCATCCGGTGCGGGTCAGCCCTCGAGCCAGCTCGATCGTCTCCTGATAGGGTGCGCTCTGGGCCCGCATATACCGCTTGAACTCCTCCAGGCCGAAGGGCCGGGGCCGGTAGAAAATGGCACACTTCAGATACTCGTCCAACCCGATCCTGCCTTGTTCCAGGGTAGCGACGCTCTCGTCGTGCCGATCTTCCAGCTCCTCCAGATCGAGATTGAAATATCGCGCCGCCGCACTGCGCTGTTCCCGATCCCATCCGTTGGTGCCCAGGACTCCACCGATATCGAAGAAGACGTGGGTGATCGTCACTGCTCGAGCAGCCCCAACTCTTCGATCCGTATCGCCGGCCGACCACGCGCGCGGAGGGCACGGAGATCGCCTTCGGCCTGGGCCGCCTCCAGCTGGCCAAAGCTGAAGACTTCACCCGGAATGGGAAGGTCCTGCTCTGCCCGCTGGGTGATCTGGAGAAAGTGACCCACTGGTCGCCCACCCTTGTGAAGCTGACCGGTGGAATGGAGAAACCGGGGCCCATATCCGAAGGTGGTGGCGACTTTGAGCCGGTCGCGCAGCCGGAGCCGAATAGCGGCAAGGCGGCGATCGTTCGCCGGCGTCGGGGGGAGGTAGGCCATGATGGCGAGGTAGTCACCCGGCTTGATGGCCGCCAGAAACCTCTCCAGCTCTCCCGCGGACGCTGCCGGTGAGGGCGGGCTCTTCTTCGCCAGCACTGCTTTGGTGTTCGCCTTGCTCTCAGCGACGTTGGGCTGATCGAAGGCATTGATGCCCAACACCGCACCGGCCACGGCCGTAGCGAACTCCCAGCGGAAGAACTCCTGCCCCAGATCGTAGCGGTCGTCGAGTCTCAGGTGGACTACTGGATGACCGGCCTTCTCCAACTCCGTCAGACGCGATTCGGTTGCGGCCTCGGTCTCGCCGGCCAGGGCCATCGACACGAACACCCGATCCTGGCCATACACTCCGGGCGCGCCCAGAGGCTCATCCGCCACTGGAAGAATTCCTTTGCCTTCCTTGCCGGTGCTCTCGGCAATCAACTGCTCGACCCATAAGCCGAAGCTGGCGATACTGGGCGATAGTATGAAGGTGACTTTGTCGCGGCCGGCAAGTGCAGCCTCGCCCAGTGCGGCGCCGAGCCAGGCGGCTGGGTTTTCCAGCGCGGGGACCCAGGCAGCGCTGCACTCTGCCATTCGGTGGGCGCGATGTAATAGAGTCTCGACATCGACGCCGATCAGGGCTGCCGGCACCAGCCCGAAGAACGAAAGCGCCGAGTAGCGTCCGCCGATGTCCGCCGGGTTGAGGAAGGTGCGGCGGAAGCTACGCTCTCCGGCGAGCTGCTCCAGCGGTGTGCCGGGATCGGTAATCGCCACGAATTGCTGGCCCCGGCCGCCGGTGCGCTCCCAGAAGTAGCGGAAGAAGCTGTCACTCTCCTGGGTGGTGCCCGACTTGCTAGAGATGACGAACAGTGTCCTGGCGAGATCGTCGCCCTGTTCGGCCTGACGCACGGCGCGAGGATCGGTGCTGTCGAGCACGACGAGCGAGGGATGATCGGGGGCGGCGCCGAAGGTGCGCCACAATACCTCGGGGGCCAGGCTCGATCCGCCCATACCGCAGAGCACGACGCGGCGGAACTCCGCCCGAATCTCATCGGCCAAGGCCTTGAGATCTTTGACCTGCTGCGCCATGGCTTTACCGACCGTGAGCCAGCCCAGACGATCCCGAATCTCCGGTGTGTTGGGGTCGTCCTTCCAGACTGTCGGGTCGCGCGCCCAGATGCGCTTGGGGACCTGGTCGGTGTCCATGGCATCGAGCCGAATTGCGACCGAGGCATCGACCGCCCGGAAGACCGCCGAGTGACTGGGCGGTGCCTGCTCGGCGAGCGCTTTTCGCTTGGTGCCGATCACGCCGAGCAGCGCCTCGAACGACTTGGCGAACTTCTCGATGCCCTCGTCCTCGAGCACGCGGGTCACGTCGGCAAAATCGATTCCACCCGCCGCCAGCCGGTCCATGATCGCTCGCGCCTCGCTCGCGTCCTCCGGCAGAGTACGCCGTACCGTCCCATGATCCTCGAAGAGCTGGAGGGTGGCCGGCGGCATGGTGTTGATCGTGTCGGGACCGATGAGAGTGTCCACGTAGAGCACGTCGGAGTAGGCCGGGTTCTTGGTACCGGTGCTGGCCCAGAGGAGCCGCTGAGGCCGGGCGCCCTTCGAGGCAAGCTGCTGCCAGGCCGGACTGTTCAGCAGCTCACGAAACCAGACGTATGCTAGCTGCGCGTTGGCAACCGCCACCTTCCCTTTCAATGCGAGCAGGGGCCCGCCTACGGCGTCGATCCGGCGATCGGTCTCGGTGTCCACTCGGCTCACGAAGAACGACGCCACCGAGGCAAGTCGGTCGATGGGCTGTCCGGCGCTGGCGCGGGCCTGGAGTGCCCGGAGATACGCCTGGGCGACCTGGCGGTAGTGCTCCAGCGAAAAGAGCAGTGTGATGTTGACGTTGATGCCCTCGGTGAGGAGCCGCTCGATCGCGGGCCAGCCCTCTTTGGTCCCCGGCACCTTGATCATCAGGTTGGGCCGACCGACCGCGGTCCAGAGGCGCCGGGCCTCAGCGATGGTCTGCTCGGTGTTGCGTGCCAGCCTGGGCGAGGCTTCCAAGGACACGAAGCCGTCCGCCCCTTGGGTCGCGTCGTACACCGGGCGGAAGAGGTCGGCAGCCTGACGCACATCCTCTACGGCGATCCGCTCGAAGACATCCAGATCGCTCGCACGAGATGAGGCGAGGGTGGTGAGCTGGTCGTCGTAGTCGCTGCTCCCGCCGATGGCATGCTCGAAGATGGTCGGGTTCGAGGTCATGCCGCGGAGGCCGTCGTCGATCAGGGATTGCAGCTCGCCTGAGCGCAGCATTCCGCGGCGCAAATAGTCCAGCCATACGCTCTGGCCAAGATCGAGCAGAGCGTGCATGGCGGTTTGGGTTGCTCGTTTGGACATGTCACATTTTTCCTTGACTAAAGCGTTCCTCATCCCGTGCGCAGTGAGGCATCCGACATTGGGTCCGTGATCTCGGCACGCTCAGGGGATAGCCGAGGTAGGTCCCTCGCTCTGCTCGGGATGAGGATCTGCGAGAGAGCCACTACCGCATCCTCCCAGCCACTGCCGCCGAGCCAAGCAGCCCCACATTGGGATTCATCACCACGTGCACCGGGACGTGGGTCAGCAGCTCGGATAACCTCCCTTTGTCGCGAAAGGCATCCATAAACGGACCGGCCTTGAGCCGCTCCACGATCTTGGGAGCGATGCCGCCGGCGAGATACACGCCGCCGGTCGCGACCACCGTGAGAGCCAGGTTGCCCGCCTGGGCTCCGAAGACCTCGCAGAACAGATCCAGCGCCCGATCGGAGAGACAGTCCGTTTTCGCGAGTCCGTGCCGGGCAATCACGGCTGCGGGATCTCCCTGCGCCATCTCGTCCCGCACGGTCGCCTGCTCGGGCGACACGCCTGACCCGGCCAGGTAGTGATAGATGTTGACCAGGCCGGGACCCGACAGCAGCCGTTCCCAGGAGACCCGATGGAACTGTGTAGCCAGGAACTGGAGCAGGCCGGTCTGCAGCTTGCCCCGCGCGGCGAAGTCGCCATGCCCCCCTTCCGAGGGCAGCACCCGATAATGATCGCCCTCCCAGAACAGAAATCCCTGACCCAGCCCGGTTCCGGCGCCGATCAGCGCGATGGGGCCGTGCCGCTCTGCGGTGCCCTCCTGAAGCGTCGCGAGATCGGCCGGCGCCAGCCACTCGATGCCATTTCCCACCGCGAGGAAGTCGTTGATGATCGTGGTGCGGGGAATCTCGATGTCGGCGGCGAGCTGCCTGGCGTTGATGGTCCAGGGAAGATTGGGAGCGGTGCAATCCTCCCCCACCACGGGGCAGGCTATTCCGAAACAGGCCCGGTCGGGGCGGCTGCCAACTTCGTCGCAGAAGCGGCGCACGATAGGGGCGAGCCCCAGATACTCATGGCTGACATACTTGCGCTCCTTCACGATCAGGGCGGTGCGTCCGTCCACGTCAACAACGGCGAGACGGGCGTTGGTGCCGCCGACGTCACCCGCCAGCACGATCATGCCGTGATCCTTGGCGCGGTCAGCCGGGCCGCCGCTGCCTGATCCAGGAACCACGTGCCCCGCCGCGCCAATTGAGCCGGCACCACCTTCGGCGCGGGGGGACCCTCGAGGGCACGCGCCACGATTGCCGCCTTGTCCTCGCCCGAGGCAAGCACGACCACCTTCCGGGCCGCCTCGATGACCGGCGGCGTAATGGTCATCCGCTCGGCCGGCGGCTTCGCGCCGAGCACCGGCAACACCAGGCGCTGCCGCTCATCCAGCGCCGCCGATCCGGGGAAGAGCGATGCGGTGTGTCCATCAGCTCCGATGCCGAGCAGGAGGATGTCAAGTGCGCGTGGCAGGAGTCCCTCGTATTCTCGAGCGGCGCCATCTCGGTTGGAGCGCTCGGCCTCCATGCGATGAACCTGGTTCGCCGGAACGGGCACTCGAGAGAGCAGCGACAGGTGCACCATGCGGTAGTTGCTGTCGGCATGGTCGGGCGCGACCGCCCGCTCGTCGGCGAAGAAGATTTCCACCCGCTTCCAATCGATGCTCGTCGCCAACGCCAACTCGCGATAGGCCGGCTCGGGAGTCCGGCCTCCTGAGAGGGCTATCGCACACCTGCCTCGCTCGGTGATGGCCCTGTTCACCTCCAGCTCCAACCACTCGGCCGCCGGCCGGGCCAACTCCGCCGGCCGGGCAACCACAATCAGCTCAGTCATGCCTCGCTCATGACGACATGCGCGTCAGACCGGCGAGCGATCGGCCGCATAGTCTGACCGCAGGAGGCGCAGATGTTCGCCTGAGAATGTCTGTCGATGTATTCCCGCACTGTCCGCACGTACTCCGCGTGGCTCCAGGTGAGCGGTGAGACCGAGAGCGGTTCGCCGGTGTAGGGATGTAGCTGCTCGGCCATGGTGCCCGAGGGAAAGGCTCGCTCGGCGGCCCATTCGAGAAGCTTGAGCCCCGACGCCAGGTCCTCGAGGGTGTGCGCCCGCAACAGCCGGTAGCGAGCCAACCACAGGGTGCAGATAAACCAGGGATTGCCGGGGACCCGGGTGGTGTCCTTCTGCTCTACCTGGTGGTAGTAGTCGTTCTGATAGCGGGCCAACCCGCCGACATCGGTCTTCACCCACAGCCCGCTCTCGACCTGTTCCAGCGTGGCGACCGCCTGGGGGTCGTCGGCCGGCAGCGCGCCCAATAACACCAGCCCGAACAGCGCCGAGTCCAGCGTCATGTCCAGGGTGTAGCCGCTCGCAGAGGGTGTGGCCATTCGAGCGAAGCGCTGCTGCTGCTCGTTCCACAAGACCGCTCGCGCGCCTTCCAACATTCGCTCGGCTGCTGCCCGGTAGCGCGCCGCGCGCTCGCTCTCGCCGAACTCCTTGGCCAGGTGTCCAGCCGCTCGCAGCCCGGCGATCACGGCCGCGACGGTGAAAGCGTGAACGCCCCAGCGCTCCTCCCAGAGATCATAGGAAGGAAGCGGCAGGCCCGTCCTCTGGTCCACATAGTTCATCAGGAAATCCGCCGGCCGGGTGACCAGTCCCCGATAGAACGGGGCGGTCTCTTCGATCCGTTGATAGAGATCGAAGTACTCCCCGAGGGCCCAGATGACCAGAGCGGTCTCATCCTCCTGGATGGGAAGCGCGGGCTTGCCATCGCGGATGTAGCCGTGCCAGGTAGAGGCCAGGCTTCCATCGGGATTGTACTTGTGGCGAAGGTAGCCGTTGGGGGAGATGACGCGAGAGCAGAAGCCGAGGAATCGTTCCGGGGCGCCGGCGTGTCCCGCGTTCATCAACGCGCTGGAGACCAGCGCACCGTCCCGCGGCCACATGTAGGAGTAGGTATCGCGGGCCAGCTGGCTGATGTCGGTGTCGTTGGCGGCGAGAATGGCACCGTTGTGATCGATCTGACTGTGAATGATGAGCAGACTCTGTTTGTATCGCTCTACCACCGGTTGGGGGAGGTCGGCGGTGCCCCGGCGGTCCTTGCCAACCCAGAGCCGCCAGTAGTTACCGCTCCGCCGTAACAGCTCCTGGGGAGATTTGTCCTTCACCACATCATTGATGGTCGTGGCCTCCCGAAAGTCGCGGGCCGCGGCCATCCAGTAGTAGAAGTCCGCTGTCTCTCGCGCGGGCACCATCAGCGACACCCCCAGTGTGGAGTCAACCGAGCCCTGCGCCACCGGGTTCCCACTGAGGATGCCATCCTCCGCGTCACGCCAGGTACCCTCCGCGCCCGCGACCTCTTTGGTGCCGCAGGCGTAGTGATGGACCCCTATCGTGTCGTTCACCTTGCAGTTGATCAGGAAGTAGCGGTCTTCCTTGTAGTGGAGCAGGGCCTCCGCCTCCGGCGAGTAGAACGCCGTGTCGCCTACCTCGTTGCCCCGGATGTGGAAGTCGTGATGGAAGAAGCAGCGGATCTCCCGGGGGCGGTCGGCGAGGTTGGTGAGGCGGATCCGGCGGATGAGAACGTTCTCGAAGAAGTCCACCCCATCGTTGCAGTGCAGCTCCACCGCCAGCTTGGGATGACGGGCGCGCACGTCGGTGACCATGGAGGAGTCGGCGTAGCGCATCTCCGGTGACCACTCAGCGCCCATCCAGCTGAACAGGCCTCCCACCCAGACGCCGAAGCGGAACGCGTGTCCGGTTCCGTGATTTTCCTTTCCGACATGGGGAAAGTAGATGTCGCGGATCCGGTATTGGCGATCGAACATCACCAACAGACGGCCATTGGACACCGGGAGATCACGGGGCATGGCGACACTCCATCAGTGAGTCGACACGGTCTCCGGCCGATGCGCGAGCTGAGACCGAGCGGCCTCGACCACGCGATCGACGGTGAAGCCGAATTTCTTCTGCAGCTCCTTGAGCGGAGCCGACGCGCCAAAGCTCGCCATTCCTATCATCGTGCCGGCAGGCCCGACATATCGCTCCCAGCCAAAGGTGCTGGCCTGTTCCACCGAGACTCGAGCGGTCACCTCCGGGGGAAGAACGCTGTCCCGGTAGGATTGGCTCTGTTGCTCGAACAGTTCCCACGAGGGCATGCTCACCACCCGCGCCCGGGTCCCCTCGGCGGTGAGCCGCTCGAAGGCCTCGACGCAGAGCGACACTTCGCTGCCGGTGGCGAGCAACAGCACATCGGGCTTCCCGGCTGGATCGTCGGCAAGGACGTAAGCTCCCTTCGCCACACCGCTCGCCGCGGCATAGCGCTTCCGGTCCAAGGTCGGCAGTGCTTGCCGCGACAGGACCAACACCACTGGTTGGTGCTGAAGCTTCATTATGACTCGCCAGGCCTCGACGACCTCGTTGGCGTCGGCCGGGCGAAAGGTGATCATGCCTGGAATGGCCCGAAGCGAGGGGAGTTGCTCAATCGGCTGATGAGTCGGCCCGTCCTCTCCTACCCCGATCGAGTCATGAGTGAAGACGTGAATGGTGGGGATCTCCATGATCGCGCTCAGCCGAACGGCTGGCCGGGCGTAATCGCTGAAGATCAGGAAGCTGGATCCGA
>JBIOUY010000326.1:0-3029 GCA_044867445.1 Gemmatimonadales bacterium | reverse complement strand
GGCAGGGCGTTGTGGACGCGACCCATCAGGGGATCACGGGGACTACGCTTGCCCAGAGCATTATGTCCGTCGTCGCGACCGCCCCCGTTTCGAACCCTGCCAGGTCAACTTCGTCGTCCCGGTCGGCGTCGAAAGTGTGAAAGGGGGCGGTGTTGGTAGCGGCGGCACCGTAGGGAGTGGGAATAACTCCATCTGTGCCGCCGATGCTGGTATCGGACCGCTGGACGACTTCGGTGGTCCCGATTTTGATCTCATGCTGGAACCCTCCCACCGCACCATCACTGATCAGCCCGACGGTGTAGCGGCCTTTGGTGTAGGGGCAGAAGCGGAACTTCCAGGGCCGGACGTCCTCGAAGAAATGCCGCTCGGCGCCCGCGGCGATGTTGGCGACTCGGAGCATCAGGTCAGGCATCGCTGGCTCGCTTTTTGTTGGTGACGGGGGGGAGAGTGTCGTAGTACTCGGCGATCCGCTCGAGCGCCACGAGTAACCGGCAATGCCAGGGCGTCAGCCCCGCTTTCCGCGTGACCACCATCGGGTCGTTGGCCACTTCGGGGGGGAGCTCGCCATCAGGGACACGGGTCATCAGGTCTCCAAGTCGTAGTCGAAGGTCTCGAGGAACCACTGGGCGAACTCGCCGGCCTCCTCGAAATAGCCGTGCTTCAGCAGACTCACGTAGAGCGCGGCGGCGTGCACCTGGACATCACCTTCAACGAGCTCGTGCACGGTGGTAATCCGCTGAGGCCGAATCCAGCGGATCCCGCTCGCTGCAGGCGAGCATACGCCTCAGCACCGTTGCCCTGGGCGGTGTCGGCCGTGGCGTTTCATTTCCGCTTTTTGAAGTGAACGTACGCCTTGCCCTTCGGGGCCTTGGCGACGTAGTAGCTCACCGCGGAGCGGTAAGCGCGCAGGAAGCCGTGCGCGCGGCGGTTGGCGCGCCGTAGCGCCTTCATGTTGCCGACGTCCATGCGCGGGCGGCGGCGCTCGGTGAAGCGGCCATCTTTGGTGTAGCGCCCGTAGCCGGTCTTGCCGCCCTTGAAGAACCGATGCGCGGCGCCGGTGATGCCCGGCTCGGGGACAAGCACCTGGCCCTGTCCCGGCCCGCCAAACGAGGGGATTAACGCCATCCCGACCGTGGGGGCGATACTGGGGCCGCCGCGTACTCCGCTAATGGCGCCGCGGACGGCGCCGAGTGGGCCGCCCGTGAGGAAGCCTTTCGCCGCGCCGCCGATCCCCTTCAAGATGCTCCCGAAGAGGCCCCC
Organism: Gemmatimonadales bacterium; assembly: GCA_044867445.1. Classification (GTDB taxonomy): domain Bacteria; phylum Gemmatimonadota; class Gemmatimonadetes; order Gemmatimonadales; family GWC2-71-9; genus CAVVWJ01. The sequence goes on along the minus strand of JBIOUY010000326.1, from coordinate 1,769 downwards.
GGCGGCGTAGTTGTCGCCCTGGTAGTAGTCGCCCTGGTAGTAGTCACCCGCGGCGTAGTAGGGCATCAGAACCCCCGGCCCCAATTGGAGCTCGAGCAATCAACAAACTTCGCGATCTCTGCCAGCGCGTCGGCGATACGTTTTAGCTGGGCGATGAGCTCTGCCTCGCGGATGGCCTTCGTGTGCTCCTCGATCGTGGTCGGCATTTAGTAGTTCCTCCGGGTCGTGGTGGCGCGTTCGTGGAGTCCGTAGACCGGTTGACCGGCTTTCGTCGCTCCTGGGGCATCCTGGCTCGATTGCGGCCCATCCCCATCGGCCTGGGCTGCGTCTTTGATCCGCTTCGACAGCCGCATGAACAGCAAGCGGAACTTGTCGTACCACTCCTGCCAATCGAGCTCCAGCGCCTTCAGGCCCTTTTCCTGCAGCCGCTGGCGCTCCTCGAGCTCGGCGAGCCGGGCCTTCAGGCTGGGGCTCAGTTCGGGTTCAGCGGTGGAGCCGCGGAGACGTTGAAAAATGCCCACGTATGCACATTAGAGCACAAAAACATTTCCACAAGGGGATAGATTTACTGCAAGAATGGTGCCCCCCCCCCTAGGACCCCCCCCTCTCCCGCGCGGTTGGCTCGCTACGCGAGCTTCTAAAGACTGATCGTAGTAGGCGGCGCGTCGTGGACAACTTCCTGGGCCCGTAGAGCGCCGCAACGGCGTTCCCCAGGACCACGTCGGGGGCAGTCACGTCCCGATCCGCCTGCGACGTCGCTATGTCGGGGCCTCGAAGTGAATCTTATCCGCGGGCGACCAGCGCCCGCCCCAGCTCCTCCAGACCCGCCCGGCCTCCGCGAGTAGCTCATCAGGACCCACCATGTCCCAGGCTAACCGGTACTCGTGGAGACTGCTGCCGGGCGGGGCGACGGGGTAGGGGTTGTGGTGCCGATTGTTCCAAAGTCGAATCTGCTCTGTGTGGCTGCGATAGACCGACGTCACTTGCAACCGTGGGAAGTATCGGAGCAACGCCTCGGCGTAGGGCCGGAGCCCCGGGTGGAGTCCGCTAAAAGAGCTCACCGGGCTTTGCAATACGCTCGCGCCAGCTAAAATTGGCGCGCGAGTTAAGGTTCACCGTTACCGTAACAATCTCTACCGACGTTCCGGGGGGGAGGACGATCCCCGGCCGCCACGTATCGCCGGGATCCCCTGCGAGCGTTTGCCCGCGGCGCAGCGATTGCCCCGTCCCAGCCACGTTGTTGGTGCCGCTCATCCGGGCGATGGTGTTCGTCATCGTCCCGGCATCCTGCCCTCGGAGATCGCGGTGCGCCTTCACGTTGACGGCAGTCGCGAGATCAACCGTAGCGAAGTTCACCAGCATGTCGTAGAGCGATGCTACCGAGGTGCAAAAGGTCACTTCGTCGAGCAGGATCAGCGCGTTACTCCCCGCAGGGTTTCGGAGGCGGTGCGCATTGGTCTGTGCGGCCACCGCGACCACCTCCACCACACCCGCAACGGGCGCTTCCGCGCGGAGCTTCCGGAACTCGTACGACGCCCATAGGTCCACGACGGGTTGGAGCGTCTCGGCGTAGCGCTCGAGCTGGCCTTCGCTACGGACGTCCCCGACGACAGCCTTTATTGCCCGACCCAGCAATCCCGCTGGCAGGGCGTTGTGGACGCGACCCATCAGGGGATCACGGGGACTACGCTTGCCCAGAGCATTATGTCCGTCGTCGCGACCGCCCCCGTTTCGAACCCTGCCAGGTCAACTTCGTCGTCCCGGTCGGC
>JBIOUY010000325.1:0-90756 GCA_044867445.1 Gemmatimonadales bacterium | reverse complement strand
TTCTTGGAGGCTGAACCGTACGGGTCGCCGCGCCTCATTGGTGCGGCTACCTGGATCGGCAAGGACGACAACACGATCTTCGCCTCCGGCTGGGTCACTATTGACCCTGACGGCACCGGGATCGATCCCGGACGGCACGCCTGCGGTATCGACCTCCTCGATGTCGATATCAAGGATGATCCAAAGGTGGGTGACCAGGAGGAGTGGAACCCAACTATCGTCATCAACGGTGGACGAATCGCCGCCCTCACCGTCTACCGATCCGACACCAGTCCGGCATGGCCGGACTGCCACATCGAGGTGATCGAGCAGTGATCCGCGTCATCCGCATCCTTGAATACACCTACGTCGACCAGGCCGCCTTCGAGGCCGACCAAGCTCGGTGGCAGCTCGGCATCCAGAAGGTGAGCCGGCCCAACGGACAGGTCACCATTCGGTCGACCATGCTCCCGCCCGAGACGATCGACGGCACCGAGCCGCCCTACGTCCGACCCAGCCTCGACGATCTCAAGGACACAGTCGGGACCGCCGTACGCAACCACGACCTCAGCGTCATCTACGAGCTGTTCGGGTTCCACCCATGACGTGGGCTGTGCGGGTCACCTACGACGGCGGGCAGCGAGACGGCAGGATGCAGGAATTTGCGATGATCGAGGACTTCGCCCAGCTCGACGCACTAGTGAGCGGCAAGCACGTCCTTGAGATCAGCATGGTGCGAGCTGAGCATCACTCAGCCGCCCAGATCGTATTTGAAAGGGCGATGGAGCGAGGGCGACGATGAGGTGGTTCACCTCCGACCAGCACTTCGGCCACGCCCGGATCTGCGAGCTCGCCGGCCGTCCGTTCGACTCCGTAGAGGAGATGAACGAGACGCTAATCCACAACTGGAACGAGCGAGTCGGCCCCTCCGACACAGTGTACGTGTTGGGCGACTTCGCCATGGGGACCATCAGGGAGACTCTCCCCATCGCCTGGAAGCTCCACGGGTTCAAGTACCTGATCCCCGGCAACCACGACCGCTGCGGAATGCACGAGCCCAACGAGAATAAGCGGCGAGACTGGGCGCGCACCTACCACAACGCCGGCTTCCTCCACGTGTGGCAGGACATCAGGTCGATGGTGCTCATCCTCGACGGCGACATTCCCGTCACGCTCAGCCACTACCCCTACGACGAGGACTACCGAGGTCGCACCGAGCTCGAAGCTCTACGCCCAATCGACACCGGGGGTTGGCTCCTGCACGGCCACGTTCACGAGAAGTGGGGACTCAAGGGCCGGCAAATTAACGTCGGTGTCGACGTTCGAGGGTTTGCTCCCATGAGTGAGGACGAAGTCGCCACCATCATCAAGTACAGCGCCCCGCACACTTGACTAGTGGTCACACACCTGCTAGACTGGTGGCATGAGTCGCGCATCCGAACGGCGGGATCGGGACCACCCATTCGTGCCCTGCGAGGCTAGGGTGTCGCCCAAGACGTGTCAGACCTGCGGAGCCGACGGTCACGCCGCCTGGAACCCCCGCATCCAGGCCATGGTATGGCGGCACGGCAACATGACCGGAGCGTCGCTCACCCACCCTGACGCCACCCTGCTGCTACGGTCCGGCGTTAAGCGCCACTACCCCAACCGACGGTTCCAGAACACCACGGCCTGCGGCCGGCAGTGGCGTCCCGAACTCGGCGGAACCAGGTGGCGTCCCAGCGACGGCGGAGTTCGCGGCGTGTGTCTGGACTGCGTCCACGAGATGGAGAAGCTCGCCCCCCGATGAAATCGCACTACCACGGCACTTATCGACACAGGCACCTCGACGGCCACCAACGACACAACCACCCCAGCGTGGACGGTGAATGGTCGATGACTCTGGTCCGACCAATGCCTGACCTTACCCGACACGTGGTGGTGACGCGGCATCGGTTGGCGGGACTGCGGATCAAGTACGAAGACAAAGAGCTTATGGGCGTCAAGCTCATGCGCCCCTTCCCCACCGCCAAGGTTCAGTTCTTCGACCACCACGACGGGTGGCTCGACGTCTACTGGATTTGTGAGACCCTGACTCGACCTAGAGAATGAGACCGATCCTCATCATACTCGCTTCCACCGTCCTGCAGCTTCTGGTGATGCGGGGCGGTGCTGCGCTTTCCGCTTACATGTTTGACCAGGACCTCTCCACCTCTGAGGTCGAGTTGGTCCCCGTCACCACCGGCCCGGCCTTGTCGCCTTAACAAATGGAGCACTAGGCTGGGACGACCACCAACAGCAGGGAGCTGCTAAGTGCCTACTACTCTTGCCGACCAGGAAGAGCATTACCGCATCCTGTGGTACGGCGACCCTGGCACCACCAAGACCACCTCCATTGCCTCGGCAGCGAAGCGGGGCAAGGTGGTCTACATCGACGTCGACAACGGTCTCAAGAAGAAGGCGTTGCGTCGGTTCGGCATCCCGCTTGAGAACATCGAGCTCGCCATCGACCACAGCAAGCAGGAGGTGACGTGGGGGCTCCTGGAGAAGATCCACCGCGAGGTAGCCATGCGGCTGGCTGACGGCGAGGACATCTACGCCGTGGCTTGGGACACCACCACCAAGACGGCCGATGCCCTGCTCGACCCCGCCGTCGAAGCCTCGGTGGTGAAGTCCCACCGCAAGGGGCTGTCGGACCGTACCGAGTTCGAGATCTTCCTGGAGGACCGGGGCATCGTGGTGGCCCAGATGCAGAAGTACCTCCGCCGGCTCCATCGCCTGCCTTGCCACCTACTGCTGGGCGCCCACCAACGGCGAGACATCGACAAGGACACCGGCACGGCGTCGATCGGACCCGCAATGTCGCCCTCGGTGGTCACCAACTTCGCGGGCTGGATGGACTGCATCCTCCACCTGTCGTCCGTTCCCTTCGACAACGACCCCAGCCTGGTCGACGGCATGGAGGTGTCAGCTCTGAGTCGGCCCGAAGGCGTGATCACCGCCAAGGACCGATTCGGCCTGCTCCCCAAGCGGCTGGTCAACCCCACCGCTGATCGCGTGATCGACTACCTCGACGAGAGGCTGACCAGCGAGACCGATTCCACCCAGATGGCAGCCCGGAAGCGCCGCGGCCAAGCCGCCCAGATGGCCAAGGCTGCTGGCAGGGAGCCGACCGAGACCGCCGGCCCCGAGGAGTCGCAGGTGGTCGACGTCAAGGAGCCGGATTGATGGGGCGACAGTGGGAACCGGGGCGTGGCAGCCTAGAGGAGGGCTGGGAATACGACCAGCCGCCGCCGAAGTCGATGGCTCCGCTCCTGCTGATGTTGGCCGTTTGTGTGGCGCTGGCGGTGGGGCTGGTATGCGCTCTCGCCACCGGAGGTGGACGATGAGCGACACCCCTAGCGACGACCTCCACATCGACATCAGCAACCACCTGGCTGCTGCGTCAGAGGCTATCAATGCCGAACACACCAGGGCGGGCCACTTCGATCACCGATTCCAAGCCTCGATGCACGTGGACATCGCGCAGGTGCGGGCTACGCAGGCCGTGGCGAAGGCGATTCGGGATCGTCTCAGGTCGTCCTGGGACGAGAACACCGCCTCGGAGGCTGACGCCTTCCAGGAGCTGGTGATGACGGTGCTGGGAGTGTCTGCCCGCGACTATTCGAAGCTGGCAAGCGGTGAGGGTTATCCGCACACCCAGAAGGCCGACATCGTCAACCGCGTTGTCGACGTCGAGCAGAACGGCATCGACGCCGCTGAAGTCGAGGAGATCTGCCAGGCGCTGTGCGAGGTGGGCGGCTGGTCCGAAATCGACGGCGATGGCACCAACGCGTCGCTGATCATCGACCACATCCGACGACTGGCGCCAAAGGACGAGTGCGGCCACGGCACCAAGATCGGTGACGGCATCATCGTCGAGGTCAGTCACGCGGGCGCCAAGCGCCATATGGTGCTTCTCGACCACATGGAACCTGGCACCCACGGCGTACAGGTCAACATCCACACCAAACGACCAGGGACTTGACACCCGGTCAAGTCACGTGGTAGGGTTGTAGCCTATGGAGCGGACCCAGCGCAAGCGCACTCCGAGCGATCAGGAGTCGGCCCCGGAAGAGCAAGTCGAGGTCGACACCGCTGACCGCGAGGCCAAGCTGGCCGACATTGACGAGACTCTCGACACCATCGAGGACGTGCTCGAAGAGAATGAGATCCTCGATCGAGTCGAGGACGTGCTCACTCCCCTCGACCCTGACCCCTATGGCGAGCTGCACGCCATCGGCCTCTACGGCCCAGACGACCTCGACGAGGCCATCGCCGCCGAACTGGCTGAGTACGCTCGCCAGGAGGAGGCTGAGGCCCTCGCTAGCCTCGAGGTCGAGGCGCAGGAAGAGGAGTATGCTTGCACCAAGTGCGGCATGTGTCCTGTCCTGCCCGGTTGCCCCTACCAGACCCCCGACGGCGAGGTCCACATCAAGCCTTACGAGGATACCGGGATCTACGGGTGATTGCTCCGCGAGACCTGCTGGTATCCATCGCTCGAAGCGGCGTCAGCCAGGACCGCCTGGTGGCTATGCTCGACAACGCGTTTCTGGCGGTAAACCTGCACGGCACCGAAGTTGAGCAGGATGAAGTTGTAGACGCACTCGACATGGCGACGGGCTGGTGTCATCCCGATTGGTACCTGCCCTACCGCGACGAAACAATCACCCCTCAACCCAAGGGAGACACACCCCATGCCCAAGCTGGGATATGACGAGGCCCGCGAAGCCGAGAAGGCTGCTGAGGAGGACGGCCCAGAGCTGATCCCGGAGGGCACCTACCTGCTGCAGCTCCTCGACGTCGAGGTGTCGGACAAGCCCGGTGAGTCCGGCTTCCACTACTGGGTCTGGCAGTACAAGATCGTCGACGAGGACAGCAAGTTCAAGGGACGGGAGATCAAGCTCTTCACCTCGCTGTCCCCCCAGGCCAAGTTCTCGATCGGCGGTGCCTTCAAGGCTCACGGCGTGCCGGCCGACACCCACACCGATGAGCTGCTCGGCAGCAAGGTCTACGGCCGCATCACCGTGGGCAAGATCACCAAGGGTCCGCGGGCCGGCGAGGACAGCAACAACCTGAACTACACCGCCCCGTTCGACGGCGACGAGAAGGCCGCCTCGCTCCCGAGCGACTTCTAGCCATGCAGGCACTCAGAACGGCCGCGATCGCGGCCGCGGCCCTCCTGCTGGTGGGGCTGCTGTGCGTTGGTGTCTACCTGGGGTACTGGTGGCTCGCTCGAGACACCACCGACCGCAGCGTGAACGTCACCAACCGGAACACCGGCACCCAGACCGCATGGCGAGACGAAGCCATCGATCTCATCAACGAGGCGGAGCTGCTGCCCGAAGGGTCGCCACAAGCGGCCAACCTTCGCCGGCAAGCCTGCGACCGGATCGGCCGCCTCACCACCGACTACCGCCAAGATGATCGCATCATCGAGGCTGAGGAGACGTACTGCTAGTGAACTTCATCCGAGAGGTGCTCAGCACCAAGCGCTCAGCCCGCATCGCTGCCGCGTTCATGGCCATCGCCTTCGTGGTGACCGCCTGCTCCGGCAAAGGTGACGACAGCAAGGACAACGAGTCGGCCCGGGAGCGGGAGGGCCAAGCCGCCACCCAGGGCTTCGATCGCCTCACGCAGTCGCAACAGATCCCCGTGTTCGACTTCAGCCAGGAGCGCCAGACCCTGATCGAGGTGCTGACGCTGCGCGCCCAGGGCACGCACGGCACGGCCTCGAGATGAACCGCGGCGACGACTGACCACGGGAGGGGTGCCGCGACCCCACGCCCGGGGCCGGCACCCTCCCACCTACCTAGGGGGAACCCATGAACCGAGCTAGGAAGGTGAGCCGCCTGTGGCAGGCCCAGCGGCCGAAGGCGACTCGGCTGGCCAGCATCCGCCAGGCCAGGCGCAACGAGAAGCGCAAGCCCCGCCCGCCCCGAGACCCCAACAAGATCTGATGGCCTCGCTGTTCTGCCAAACGGGTCAGCACGTCATCGGTCTGGGGGTTAGTTCGGCCCTTCGCCCCGCTCGCCTCGTGAGCCCAGCGAGCAGCGACTGGGTGTACGACGACCGGTCCGCTCCTGAGATCCGCCTTCGAATCTGCGAAGCGCACCCGCTCAAGGACGACCCCTACGTGTGGATCAACAGCACCCCGCCACCGGCCGATGTGGTGCTCAAGCCCGACCAGGCCCGAGCGCTCAAGGCGGTGCTCGACGCCCTCCGCTATAGTGGCATACACGACGCTCCCGCCCACGCCGTGGCGTCCGACCTCTTTGCCGCCCGTACCGCCCTCCGTACCGCCCTGGTTGACGCGGGGTGGGATACCGACCCTCGGGACCCCGGCGAGTCGCCTACGCAACTCATGCGCCTGGCGCTGATGGACGTGCTAGGGACGTGGGGCGACCGCCGGCTACGGGGTCGCAAGGCCGAGGTCATCGAGCGAGTGCGACGGGCGTTGAATCGTGGCTGAGGGTCACAAGGGTCACGCCCGGGAGGCCGTCGAGGCGTTGTCCGAGGCGACAGCGATCATGCCGCATGCCGCATCCAACTACCTGTTAGTTGCTCAGGTGCACGCCACGCTCGCCGTAGCGGAACAGCTTGAGATCCTTCGCAAGGAGGGTCTTACCACCCGCAAACCTAGTCTGTTCGACGACATGCACTACGGGGATGAACCGGGACCAGGCCGCATCCCGCACAGCGGACGGCGGCAGGATTGCGGCATCTGCAACCCCTCCGCCGACTAGCACTCGTTGGCGAAACGACGGTTCCAGGTAGCGGCGACACGCAGGGCGTACGCCCGGTTGCCGCGGCCCGGCACGGTCTCGACCTTAGCGATCCGACCGTTCTTCCAGGTGTATACCTTGACGCCCCACTGGTTGCCCTTGCTGCTGTTGAAGTTGGTGACCTTGGCCTCACGTCCGTTCGTCATATCCAAATTAAACCACCTTGGCGGCTCCGTGTCAAGTTATAAAGCTGGAATGGGGGGCAACTTGACACCGCTACGACGACATGGTTAAATGGAGATATGAACGACGACACCACCACCGCCCGCATCACCCGTGACGAGATCCTCGACGGGCAGCAGGTCAAGTACCTGAACTTCACGGTCGTGCAACGCAAGCCCCGCACCAACTTCGCCGGCAGCTACGCCGTGTTGTCGGTCGACCCTGACACCGAGACCGGCTTCGCCGTCAGCCTCCGAACCCGCCAGCTAGTGCGGTTCCGTCGCACCAGCATGGTCGCTCGAGGCGGCATGATCGGCGTGGCGATCGAGCACGCCGTCGACATGGGTGACCAGGCCGGCACCCTGGAGTTCGGCCAGAAGCTGGCCAGCCGCGGCGCCGTCAACAGCAGGCTGTTCGACATCTGACCACACCGGCCCGGGGCTACGGTCCCGGGCCGACCCGTACCTAAGGAGCTACGTGCGCAAACCCCCTACTACCCGGCTAACGATACAGCGAGCGGATATCCGCGACACCGTGTTCGAGGAAGTCGAGATCGAGGGTCCCGCCGGGGGTGTCATCGCCGTGTTTCACGCCATGATCAACAGTGGCCTCCCGGAGGGTACCTACTCGGGCGAGATCGTCGACGACGGGGCTGTGATCCTCACCCCCGGTGGCGGCATCCCAGCTCGCCCACTCGACGGCGGCACCCCGGGCGAATGACCCTCCCCACCGAAGCCGAGATCGAGGAATCGGCTACCCAGGTCATTCGTATCGTCCTTGGGTCACTCGACCTCGCGGAGCAGCTCATCCTAGCATCTGACCCCGACGTTCCAGCCGAGGACATGGCCAACGGTCGGCGGATGATCCTCCGCCGCGCCATTCAACTCCTGAACGCGGAGCTGCTCCTGAACGCGGAGCTGCCCCCGGAGGACCCGGAGGCAGCGACCCTGACGGGCTAGTTGCCCTTCTCCATCCGGTCGGCCAGGGCCTCGCGGTCCTCAGCATCCTTGATCATGCCGGCCGCCTGGCGGTCCAAGCCCTGCTCTTTGGCCGCAACGGCGTTGCGCCGGTTCTCGGCAGCCTGCAGGCGGAGAGTGTGGACGGTCTCGTTGATCGCTGCGTCGTTCGTCATAAGGAAATTAAACCACACCCGCCGCACGTTGTCAAGTTAAAGCGATGCCCCCGGTCCATCGAACCGGGGGCTACTCGCTGGGGCCGCTCAACGGGTCACCAGACCGACACCCCGCAGGGTGCGGACAGCGACCCGATCGATCGCACCGTTGGGGAGCCGGATCTGGGCGCTACGGCCGTTCGAATTGAGGACCTCGACGGTTGCACCGTTCAAGGTGGCGGTCACCATCTGGTCCTCGGGGATGGGGGCAAGGGCGGTGACCATGTACCCCAGTAAAGCACGAGGCGTCCTCGCTGTCAACCCCCCTCACAAAACTCCCGCAATGCTCAGTGCCAGGCATAAGACGAACTCGAGGACGATACCGACGAGGAACCCCGCCCACCAGCCCTCCACGTACCAGCGCCGGGCCTCGACGTTGGACCTGCGAGGTGCGGTCATGATGGCGCCCCCAGATACTGGCGAGCAATGCGGGTAGCAGCGGACTTCAGCGCCGCGGCACGACGCCGATGGTGTGCCGCCAACGCTGGGTAGCCCAGGCGGTCATACTTGTCGGCAAACTGGAAAGCCTCGTGGCGTCGATCGTAGCAGCGCTCGATGCTCTTCACCGGGTCGACAATGCGGATGGTAGCCATCACCGCCGCCGATCCTCGACGGTCCGATAGTGGTAGCCGCCCCTCTCGTCGATCAGGACGAGCTCGGTGGCCCAGCGACCACGGGGGCGAACGTCCCAGACCTCGACCATGCCGAGGTGGTCACCTGGCAGGTCCCAGTTGATGCGGGTGTCCCGCTCGGGGGTGGTGTTGCTCGTCGTCGTCATAGGAAAATTAAACCACGTCGACAGCAACGTGTCAACCCCCCTCAATGAGTGTGGGGGCCGGAGGAGCTACCTCCGGCCCCCAGGGACCCCACCCTCGTCGTGCCGATAGCCTTCCCTGTCCACTGCGCCACGGGCGGTCCCCGTTATTCTTGCGGGCGAGCCTGTGGGCCTACCATCGGTCGTTGTCAAGGGGCGGTCGACGGGAGGGTCACCCGGAGCTTTAGCCGAGCAGGCAGGACACCTCGCAAGGCGCCTATTCCGGGGGCCGATACACTTGCTTGTCTAACCCCTCCCGCCGACCTCGCCGGCCGGCTAAGGAAATTAAACCATGACCCGTGTATCCCTGTCAAGTTATTCGCCGGGGTAGCCGCTAACTTGACACGTGCACGTCGGTGTGGTTTAATTTTCTTATGACGACGACCCACCAGCACCGAGGCTACACGATCCGCAAGGTCGAGGGCCGCAGCCCGGTCATGGCCAGCAACAACGGCCTGAACTTCTCGATCGGCAGCACCCGGTACACCGAGTACACCGCCGACGTGCGGTACACCAACGGCGTCCGGGGCCAGATCAGCCGGAAGCGCCTGGGCGACGTGAAGCGTGCCATCGACGAGGCGATCAAGGCAGGGCACCTCATGGCCAAGTGACCGCGGGAGGGCTGGGGGCGGGCTGGGACGCCCCCGACCCTCTCGTAGCACGAGACCCCCTCCGCAAGGAGGGGGTCTCGCTGTTTCGCCGTCAGGCTCGACCGGATCGCCGCGGGAGCTTCGCCCGCAGGGCGCTGATCCGTCCGGCCAGGTGGTTGGCCGTCTTCCGGGCCTCCTCGGCTCGAGCCGCCGCAGCGTTCCGCTGGTCCATCGGGAGCTGGACGTTGCGGGCCTCCTTCTCGGAGTCGCTGCGGACCGTGTCCGCGTCGTGTATCTCGGTCTCGATCTGCGTGATCGTTCGCCGCAGCTCGGCCTCTTCCCGTGCGTTCATCACCACGGTGCCGTCCTCCCTCTCGTTGGGGTTGTCGGGGTTGGGTAGGGACATGGGTGCCCCTCCTAGGGGGTTGGTCGAATGGGGGTGGCTCCCGGAGGAGCCACCCCCTCGCCGCTACTGGACGGCGTCGCGCTGGCCCTTGAGCCGCGCCCACTCCTGGGAGAGGCGGATCGACTCGCGGACCTCGTCCGGGGTGGCCTTGTTGCCCTTGGCCTCGATGACCTGGATGCGCTGCTGGCGCTGGTCCATCTGGGCCTGGAACCTGGCACGCTCCTCTCGGATGCGCTTGGCGTTCTCGCCCGGTGTGGGGACTCCTCGGGGCATGTGCCCCTCCTTCCGTCGTCATGCCGCCTCCGTGGCGACAACTAAAGTAAACCACATCCGTGCCACCCTGTCAAGTACCTACGTAGCGGCTATCGCACGCCGCGTACACGGCCTACTTGACACACAGACACGGACGTGGTTTAATGGGTGGGTAGACGACGCCACAGGAGGCACGCATGAGCAGGGAAGATCGGACAGCGAGGGCAGCCGCCCGCCACGCCCGAGCCGTCAGGCAGGGCCTCGAGCGGACACACAGCGAACGTCTGCGGGCGATCAAGCGGGGCGACCCGAATGCCGACCGCCTGCGCCGCGAGGCCGACGACGCCCACCGTGCCGCGATGGACCAGTTCCGGCGCGACTACCCGGGCGCCTGACCCCCACCCTTCGACGACAAGGAGGAAGGCCCCATGGCCGACTTGAGCAACGAACGAACCAACGACCTCACCGACCGCTTGGCGGCACTCAGGAGGGCATTCCCACCGGGTACCGCTGGCCGAGACGCCTACAACGCCCGTAGGGAGATCGACGAGATCAGGGCCGAGCTGCGACGCCGCGAGCAGGCCGCTCAGGCCCGCAAGGGCCAGCAGCGCAAGGGCGGTCACTGATGGCCGGTCCACTCAACCCCGAGCAGCAGCGAGCGCAGCGTCAGATCGACGACCTGGAGGACCAGCTCGGTCCGGCACGGGCCAAGGTCGATCAGTTGCGCCAGCAGCGAGCCGCCTGCTACGCGGCCGGCCCCGCATCCCAGGCCGAACTCGCGGCGTGGGACCGGGAGCTCGGTGCAGCCGCTCGGGTGGTCGACGACCTCGAGAACGACATCCGCAACCTCAAGCTCCGGCACGGGCTGCAATGAGGCTGAGCTGGGGTCGACCCGTGCGCAGCGGCTTCCTGGAGGCCGTGGTGGAGACCCTCACCGAGGTCAACGAGAACTCGCCTCCCGGGGTGGGGTACTCGTGGTGGACCCAGCCCCGACCGTGGCCGCCGCGGCAGGACCCACAGCCCAAGGGCGACCCAAACCACTGGACCGACCTCATCTAGCGGGAACCGGCCCCTGGTCCCCCGGGATCGGGGGCCGTCTCGCGCCTGGGGGCGGACGCGCCGCTAGTCCAGGCCACTCGCCGGCTCCGCACCCCGTCACGCTCAAGGCGTCGGCGGTGACCGCACTCCTGGCCTGGACTAGCGATCGAGATCCCCCGGGATCAGGTCTCCGCCGTTTCCGGTCGGGCCTCCCGCAGGTCGTGCCTCCCGAGCCTCGCGGCCCGGTTCACTACCCCGGGGGTTCTCGATTGTGGGAACATCTTAGCACGTTGGCGGCACCCGAGTCAACCCAACCCGTGTTACGGCTTGGTTACGACGGTCAGCACGTCGGATACTTGACACAGAGGCACGATCGTGGTTTAATGGAGACTGACGACGAGGGGCCGCTGGCCCCCGGGAAGGAGAGGCGGATGGCAGACGCCAACGAGATCGCCGCGAACATCAAGCGCGTGGCGAACGAGCAGGCCGCCCTGGCCAGAGAGCTCGCCAAGCTCGACGCCAACAAGGTGCCGGTCAACGACCGTGCCCGCCTGCTGGTGAACCGAGAACTCGCCAAGAAGGCGACCGCCCTGAGCGACCTCCATCAGAAGTGGAAGGCCGCAGGCGGCAGCTCCCGATAGACCAACCCTGGGGTGGGGTCGACGACGGCCCCACCCCACCACCACGACGACAAGGAGGGGCCAATGCCCACCGATCCCAAGCTGGTCCGGGAGATCGCCCGGCTACAGGACGAGAACGCCACGGAGGCTCGCGAGAAGGACAGCCTCGAGCGAGAGCTGCGTAGCTCCCGAGCCAAGACCCAGGCCAAGATCCGGGAGATGAACGCTCGGATCGTCGAGATCAGCAACGCCACCAAGGTCCGCAACCGACGGCTCACGACAGCCCCCACGGGGGCGAAGGAGGCGGGCAATGCCCACCGACAAGGAGAACCAGAAGGACGAGATCGCCAAGGCGCTGGCCCGGCTACACAACGAGCACGCTGCCGCCAAGACCGACGCCGCCAAGGCCCGGATCGCCTCACAGATCGCCTCCGCCGAGGCCGCCCTGAACGAGCTGAAGTGATGGCCGCCACACAACGTCAGCTCGACGACGCCCTGGCCGCCCAAATACGGGACTACCGCCATGAGGGCAACCTCTACCGGGAGATGGCCGGCTACCCAAAGGGCTCCGCCGAGGCCAACCGCTGCCAGCGTCTCATCGACGCCACCGCGGCCCGGATGAAGGACCGCGATCGGGACATCTCCCGGATGGAGAGGGAGTTGGGCGTCTGATGGCCGACCCCAACCAGCCTGAGATCAACCGACTGGCTCGCGTGGTCGGTCAGGCCGAGAAGGACGCCCAGACCTGGTCCGACAAGGAGTTCCGGGCCAGGCAGGCCGCCAAGCAGGCATCGACCGACCCCGAGCGGGACAAGCTCACCCGCGAGGCCGACGAGGCCAAGACCAAGGCCGACGCCTTCCGCAAGCTCTCCCTCGACACCCGGGTCGAGATCATGCGCCTGCGAGGGAGGCGCTGATGGCGTCCCTGTCCGCTCTACGGGCCGAGAAGTCCCAGCTCCTGGCCGCCATCGGCCGGCTCGGAGTCGAGCTTCGCAAGACCGAGACGAAGCTCATGAACGCCCCACCCGCCGACAAGGGCCAATACCGCCCGATCCTGACCCGGCAGCTCGGTGAGTTCAACGCCGCCACCCGCCGGCTCAAGGTCGTCGAGGGCCTGATCGAGCGACACCCTGACAACAAGTAGGAGGCTTGGGGGTCGGCACCACGCCGGCCCCACCTCCCCTGATCTAAGGAGAGACCCGATGGCGGTCGACCCTAAGAAGCAGACCCAGCGATGGCACCAGATCCGAGCCGAGATCGCCCAACTCGAACGAGGGCGAGACGACCTCACCCGGGAGCGGATGTCCACCCCCAGCATCCAGCGACGCAAGGCGATCGACGGTCTATTGGTAGAGAACGAGCGATCCATCACCGCCCTCGTCTACGAGCAGATCCACGAGGAAGACAAGGTCAAATGACGGACGACCTCGACGACCGGCTCGACCGGCTCACCCGACAACGAGCCTCAGCCTACAAAGGCCTGCAGGGTGCTACGTCCGAGCGGACACGCGAGGTCTACCGCCGCGCCATGGACAGGCTCGAAGCCGAGATCAGCTCGGTCGAAGCCGCCATCCGCAGGCGGGACGACTAACTTGACACGACGCCGGCAGTGTGGTTTAATTTGGTTATGACGACGACCCCCATCACCAACCGAGCCTACAAGGCGGCGCTGGCCGCCCATCCCCAAACCTTCACTGAGCGGGATAGCGATACTGGCCAGATCACCGGGATCTACACCATCGACGAGGGCCGCAAGGTCTACGTCTCCCGCTGGATCGCCCAGTAACCGGCTCGTCTGGTACTTGACACGTTGGCAAGCGGCCGGGTACGCTGCACGTCCCGCACTAGGAGACGACGATGCCATTCTTCGAGGCCGGCAACTGGACGGTCACCACCACCGACGATGCCTACGGCAACGCCGACGGTCACAACGACCCGGCAACCACCGACCCGCTCGAGCCCTGGTGGTGCGTCTATGACGCTGACTGCGACGACGAGCCGATCGCCCAAGGCATGACCTTCGCTTGGGCGCAGCGGGTAGCGCAGGCAATGCACTTCGCTGCTAGGGTGCTGGCGCTCACCGACGAGCTCGACGCGGCCCTGGCACCCGACCACATGGCCATGGTCCCTGACCCCGAGCCTGTCGAGCCTGTCGAGTTCACCGGATTTACCACCATCAAAGGTGTTCCGGCGGGCGATCGGCGCGACCCCTACGAGGCGGTCGAGCCTAAGGGGTACTGGGTTGCCTGCTGCGAGAAGTGCGACGGTGGGCGGATCATGCCGCTTCCGTTCAGCACCGAGGCGGACCGATCCCGCCACATCCACGAGCATCACATGGCCAACCTATCTCATGACCGCTGGTACCTGGTCAACCCCGACGGCACCCGCAAGCATGAGACCTTCGGTCTCGGCATCTCGATCGTGCGCTCGGTGGTGCTGGTGCAGCCCAAGATCAACGGCAAGCCATTCCGGTGCGCAGGCCCTCCCCACACGACGTGTGGGTCCAACGTGTTCAAGCACCGCGAGGGCAGCACAAGCTACAAGTGCAACGCCTGCGGTGAGGAATACGAGGGCACCAAGTCGTTCACACACACCGTGATCGACCACCCCGAACCCGACACCATCGTCGACGAGCTCAGCGGGATCACCGACATCGGTACCGCCTTCTTGGGCACGGGCGTGACAGGGTTCCCTGGCTGATGCAGGGAGCCGAGTGGTGGGGGATCGTCACCGCTGAGACCGGCATCAGCCAGATGGACCCCCGACGCAACCGCATCGTGGTCCACAGCCACAAGTGGGTCGGGGTGCCCCCACCCGGCACCATGGTCAAGATCGTGGAGCTTTACCGATCGCCCTACTGGGCGCTGGTCGACGACGAATGAGCTACGAATCCAACGCCACGATCCTGCGATGCGACTGGCGAGGCTGCGCCACCGTCCTCGTGCCTAAGATCGCCAAGGGTCGCCGCGACCTCCGAGCATTGGCCACCAAGGCCGGGTGGCGCTGCACCAAACGGGGCCAATGGACCGACATCTGCCCTGAACACAAGCAGCACCTCGACATCGGCCTGGAGGGCCTGTGACCTGGGTGTGCGTACTGGTGGGATGCCGAGAGGTGTCCACCAACCTCCGAGAGGACCCGACCCGGCAGGTGATCGGCACCGACCCTCGAGCCATCTGTCTGACCGAAACCAAGACCTGTCTACGCTGCGGCGACACCCGGGAGGTACGCTCCGTTGGTCGATTCGGCTGAATACAAACAGCCCCACGAAGGCATCGAGGGATTTGACCTCCGGTGTCTGGGCGACCTCCTGTGCATCGGAGACGAGGCGCAGCTCCACCGGTTCGCTTTGGTGGTACTGGCCCGCAACCTCCAGCTCGGCACCATGCTGAGTAATCCTGGCACCGCCGGCCACAGGATGTACCAGCGCATGAAGAACCCGCAGGTAGGGGATCTGGTGGTCGAGGAGTCCACCCTCGGCATGTCGCTCCGTAAGACCGATCGGGAAGGCGAGGCGTGGTGCCGCGGGTTTGGCATCCTGCTAGGTAGCCGGATGGAGTGGGCCACCACCGACGAGGAGTGGGCCGCTGAGCTCGAAGAGGAGGACCCCATTCACACCGAGGACTACTACAACGGGGACTCTACGGTCAGCGAGCGTACCGCCCAAATGGGCTGGTACGTCCAATACGGACCTTCTCCCGAGCTCAACGTGTCGAGGTGGTGGAACTGTGAGTTCCTGGCAATCCCGATCGACCCCTGGGAATTCCGAGCCAGCCTACTCGACAGCGATGACCCGCCTGCGGCGCCCGCCCGCGTGACCATCCACGACCTGCTGTTCGAGGTGCCCGATGAGTGAAGTGCCCAGCCTACGTCGCAAGAACCTCGAAGCCGACGAGGACGAGTACCAGCGGATCAAGCGGTTCATCATCGGTAAGGCCCGCCGCTACAAGCTCGACCCTGTGCCGATCTCCGACCGACTTACCGTCAGCCTCAGCGTCAAGCAGCTCGATCGCTTACGCACCGAGGTGGTGCAAGCCGGATTCGCCATCGAATTCAAGGAGCACGCTCGGTACGGCGACGGTATCGCCAAGGCTCGATCCGAGGGGCCTACCCACTTCGGCAGCTCGCCTCGCAACGGCGGAGGTGCACGCCACCCCAAGGCCCCGGACTGGGCCAGCGGCTGATGATTGGGACCGTAGGTCGAACCCTCGTCTGGGGTGTCGCCATCCTGATCCTGGTGAGCGGTACGGTCGGCCTCATCGTCGCCATGCTCACCGCCGACGGGTGCTCCTACGAGGAGCGCATGTACGACCACCGATGCCGCCAACTCGGTGAAGGCCACGAAGGCGACGCCAACTATCGAACCGCCCTCGACCTAGACGGCGACGGAATCTCGTGTGAAGGGCAGGCATGATGGTGGACGACTCCACCCTATTTAACGAGACGTCCCTACGAGCCGCCATCGTAGGCGTGTGGGGCGAACACGGCGCTCATGTCGGGGTGTTCGACGGCCTGCTGGCCGAGATGGAGCGGTGGCGCAAACGCGACCACGCAACCGTCTACGAGCGCACCGCCTGGCACCACGACATCGGCCAGCACGACGGCGCCGAGCACCCGTTCGCGTTCTGCCCACGCTGCGAGATCGATCACCCGAAGGGGCGACTGGCGGTGGCTCTGCAGCCTGCTCGCCCCAGCCCAGACCCGAATCGCCTCACGGTCACCGTCGAGCGGGATGGCCTCGACGGTGGGTTCATCACTCAGTGCGTCGAGGTCCCCGGAGCGATTAGCCAAGGCGACACCCTTGACGAGGCGCTGGCCAACATCGCTGACGCCATCCACGGTGTGGACCCCGAGCTGTGGCCTGCTCACCCGCCCGTTGAGCCTGCCCGCCCCAGCCCCACCGACCGGTCTACGGCCGACCCCCATCAATTCATCGGACTGATGACACCCAGTCCTGGCCCGACCCCGATGACAGGTGTGCGCAACCCCGAAGCGCAGGATCAGGAGCTAACAGAAATCTACGGGATCGACCAAGACGAGGAGCTGCCCGGCATGTGGGAGCGAGCCGACTTCGAAGGCGGCGACCCGGACGAACGGCCCAACGATGACTGACATCCCGATCCTAGGCAGGCGCAAGCCAGCCTGGGGCAGCGGCACCCTGCTTGACTCGAAGGGTAGCGTGCTCAAGCGACTCCGCTGGACCACAGGTCAACCCGCCCGAGTCATCCGACTTGACGCCGACGGCAAACCCACCGAGATCACTGCCATGATCGATAGGGTGACAGTGGTGTTTGACGATGGCCCCTGATTACACCACGCTGCCGCTGCCCGAACGGTTGATCCTCCTCGTACAGGGCGGAAGTGAGGCATACGGGACTCAACTCCCCGGTGCCTCCGACCACGACGAGATCGGCGTGGTCATCGAGCGACTCGACAGCGTCATGGGCATAGCCAAACCCCAAGACACGGCCTTTGCCCGTACCCAGCCGCCCGGGGTTCCGTCAAAGCCCGGCGACGTCGACCGGCAGGTGTACTCCCTGCGTAAGTTGGCACGCCTAGCTGCCGACGGGAACCCAAGCATCCTCGCGGTGTTTTGGAGTCCCACCATCGCTACCACCGGCCTGGGTGATCGGCTGCAGCGGATGGGGAGCTACTTCGTAGGGCGGCACGTGATACCGAAGTTCCGTGGGTACATGCGGTCTCAAACCTTGCGCCTGCTGGGGCTGCGAGGCAACGCCGGCCACGGGCCGCTGCGCGATGACCTCACCAAGGAGCACGGTTACGATACCAAGTACGCCGCGCACGTGACCCGCTTGGGGCTGCAGGGCCTTGAGCTTGTTATGTCTGGGAGGCTGCACCTTCCCATGTACGACTACGACCGTCGTCACGTCATCGACGTTCGGATGGGTAGGCTCACGTTCGAGGAGTGGTGGGACGACGCCCTAGCGCTCGACGCCGCACTCGAGGCTCTCGAATCGGATAGCCACATCCCCGAGCGGGCAAACCTAGACTACATCAGCTCGGAGTTGGTAGCTATGCACCTCGAATTCTGGCGGTTCTGATGGCCAGCAAGCGCCACCGGGTTCAGATCGACGCCGACATCCTGACCACGCGCCAAGCCATGGACGCCACCGATAGCGTGGTGCGAGCCGCCCTCGACGCCCGCCGGTACCTGCTCGACGTAGGCTGGGACGTCGAACACGAGCTGCCACAATCGCTTGACGCCATCGCTCGAGAGTGGTCCGTCATCCGGGAAGCCCAAACTAGGCGGCTGCTGGAACTACAGAGGGAGCTCGACGGTGGTTGATCGGTTGACGTTGACCGAGGCTGAGGTCCTGCTCCGATCCGGCAAACCGGCCGAACACCTCCTACGGTCCGACTGGTTCATCAAACCACCATTCTACCACCCTACCACAGGCGCCTACGTCAACCGGGCGTGGAACCACCCAGCCATCACCAACACGTTCCCGCTGACGCCGGCCCACCACCGGTACGCAGCAGCGCATCAGATCCCGGGCGCCAAGCATGAAGGCGGCTGGCTCTACGAGGGCGAGCACACCAACAACGGTGCGTCGTGGATGTCGGATTACCGCGAGGACGGCACCACCCTCTACCTGTCGGTCAGGGAGATCTACGAGGTCATCGACCCGAGTCTGCCCTACCCGGAGCGGTTTCGCACCCTTCGAATCGAGCTGGTAGTCTCCCGGGGCGAGGAGTCTCTGGGGGTGTGGCCGCTACCCTCAAAGGCGTGGTTTGAGCTTGGCAGCTTAGCGATCAACGCCGGGCTGTGGGCTGGGCGCGAGGGGCTGTAGCGGCCCCGGGCGCACCCACCTCTTGAGGCGGTCTTTACGAGTCGCCCCGCCAGGGCAGCCGATACCTGGGGCGATCGAAGTCGACTGACGGTCTACAAGAGGAGTGGCTATGGATTGCCAAGGCGGGAGTAGCTCCGCGAGTCGACGGCTGGCTTCGCTGCCGGCCCTGCTGGGGGTGGTCGAGTGACTGGCCCCTTCGACGAGGCGGTGCCACAGTACCGTGCCGCGGGATGGCCCTCGATCATCCCCGTAGACGGCAAAGAGCTGGTCGTCAAGGGCGTCACCGGTCGGCAAGGCCGAATGCCCACCGAGCTCGACTACAAGAAGTGGCTGCTGCGCTACGACAACAAGAACGCAGCGCTGCGACTACCCAACTCGGTCATCGGGATCGACGTCGACGCCTACGGCGACAAGCCCGGAGCGCAGACGCTCGCGGAGCTCGAGGAACGGTGGGGGCCGCTGCCGCCGACCATCCGCAGCTCAGCCCGGATCGGTGACCAGGTGTCGGGTATCCGGTTCTACCGCGTACCGGGTGAAGCCGAGGTCGCCACCGAGTTCCCTGGCATCGAGATCGTCCAGTACCATCACCGCTACGCGGTGGTGTGGCCAAGCATGCACCCCGACCTGGGAAATCGGTATCAGTGGTGGGACGCCACTGGTGCGATCCTGAATCGGGTGCCGCAGCCGAACGAGTTCCCGGAACTCCCTGAGAGCTGGTGGGAGGGCCTGCGGGCCGCGGCCCCTGCGTCCAGGCACGGCCCTCCGTCGTCCGGGGAGTCACAGGGTGGGGCCGCTGCGGCCCGGAGCACCCTAGCGGCGCTCCTGGAAGCCCCGCCGGATGGGGCGTCTGGTCGCAACAATTGGCTGACCAGGGTGGCGGGACACCTAGCCAAGATCGTCCCCTGGCAGGATGGGTTCGAGGCGCTGCTGCTCGCGATCGATAGCGGCTTGGCGGTCCCGTACGAGTCGACCGACAGCGGCGGCATCAAGAAGCTGGCTGTTTCGGTGTGGGAGACGGAGCAGCGATCGGCCGTGGCGGAGGACGGCGAGCTGCCATCCCAAGCCACGGGGTGGTTGGCGTCGTCCGGCAAGGGCACGTTGATCGCTCTAACCGAGATCGGCAAGGAGACCAAGGTTGAGAAGCTGGTGCCGGTGTCGGACTTCGACATGCGGGTGCTTGGCAAATACCTCGACGAGGGGGGAGGAGCGCACTACCGGCTGGCTATTGAGTCGGCGGTGTACGGCGACACGCGGTACCGGGTCGAGCCGGCAAGGTTGTTCGGCAACAGCCAGAAGCTGTCGGAACGACTCCGGGCACTCGAGCTCAACATCTGGCCCGTTGGTGGAGATAAGGGCGCGGTGCAGTCTCGCAACCCCGCTGGGAGGTTGGGCCACTACCTGTCAACCCAAAACGCTCCGAGACTCCAAGTCGCACCCCACATGGGGTGGAACGACGAAGCGGGCGGGTTTGTGTGCGAGGAGGGCGTGATCACCGCTGACGGGCTGAACCCGTCTGCCGGGTGGATGCCCGACCCTCGAATCCGGGAACGAGACCCGGTGGCGCACCAATACGGGTTCGAAGGGTCAGCAGCCGAAGCACAAGCCATCCTCCGAGAGGTGTTGACGTTCCAGGACGACACCGTTGCTGCGGTGTTTGGGGCCTGGTGGGCTGCGTGCCTGGTCAAGGCCCAGCTTAGGACCAAGGCGTCGTTGTTTCCGTTCGTGGCCATCGAAGCCACGTCCGGTACAGGCAAGACGACAGGGTTCTTTTCGTTGATGGTCGAGCTCAACGGAGCGTCAAAACTGGGCACCATCTCGACCGCAGCGTCAAGGCGAGATGCCATTGCATCGAACCGATCTGGAATCGTGTGGATCGACGACATGGACGACGCGTCGTCGACGTATCAAGACATTCGAACGGCAACTGCTGAGCAGACCCGCACAAAGAAGGGAATTGACCACTCCACAACCGTGTCGGTCGACCTAGTGGCGCCAATCCTGATCACGGGTGAAACCTTGCCCGGTTTGGCCGACCAGACGGCGCTGCTCGACCGCCTGATCAGGCTCGACGTTCCACCCGTGCAAGACCGGAAGTCGTTGCATGGCGACTACGCCCAGTGGGACGACATCGTCAAGCTCAAGGCCCAGCACCACCAGTTGTGGCGGTTCGCCGGTTGGTACGTGCAGGCCGCACTGCGCCACTGGCCTGCCGTGGAGGGCGAATGGTCGGCGTTGCGGACCTCGAGTGGGCGACACGCCGACAAGCTTGCGATCCTGCGGATCGGCGCTCGGTTGCTGGATCTGATGACCGAGACGGGTTGGCACACCGAGTACGTCGACGAGTGGTGCAATGGTCAAGCCAAGCCTGAGGGCGATTTCCTCACCAACCGGATCTTGCCCGAGCTGCTGCGGGAGCATACCTTGGAGTCGGCGGTGGGTTGGCCGCCTGTGTTCGTCAGTGAAGGGCGAGTGTGGATGCACCCCGGCCAGGTAGCGGATGAATGGGCCAAGAGGCACCGGCACGCCGATGCCCGTACCAAGGCGTTCGGGGAGCTGGGTACCATAACTCGTCATCGTCAGGCCGCTGGGATCACGGAGCGAGGGTTCTTTAACACTCGACGCTCGGGTGACCCTGGGGGTCGGGACCGGAAGCCCTACTACGGAGTGCCCCTGGACGTCAGCGCACAGATTCTGGAGAGGGCGGATGGCTAACGCCGCGGGCACACCCGGGCCTGATCCCGGGCTGTGCCGGGGCTGTGCCAGTGCAAGCGTGCACTATGCAATCCTGCAGGATGGAGGATTTACCAACCCCATTATCAGATGGCACAGCTATGGCACAATTATGGCACAACTATATGGCACAAGCCTAAAAACCCCCTCTGAGCGGGGCCTGAGAACGTGTGGCACAATGGCACAGGCCCGCGGGGCGCTATGCGAGCGCGGGCGCTCCCGGGCGGGCGCGCCGGCGCGACGCCGCCATAGGGGTGTCTCTGGCGGGCCTGGCTGTGCCAGCGGGGTTGCGGGGACATGAAGGGCTATGCTAGGGTTGTGGATATGACGATGCAACAGCTGGTCAAAACCAAGACGTCAACCGGGGTTGAGGGCATCAGCGCCTGGCTCAACGACCTCAACGAGAAGGAGGGATGGACGGTCAAGCACCTCCAGGTGCGAGGGGGCGGCGAGTGGGCGCTCCAGGCCGTGGCGGTCCTCGAACGACCTGACTTCTAGATAAGGAAGGTCGACATACCAGGTCGCGGGTAGAGGCGCTGCGCCCGGTGGCGTCTCTACTTGCTCTCTGGGCACGGATGTGCTAGTGTGGTGTTGTCAGCCTGCTGAACCTAGCAGGGGGCCGTTAAGCGGAAGCGAGCTGGGTACTGCCCAGGGTGCCACACGAGTGAAGCAAGATAGGCATGAAGACCCGTACCGGAGGCAGTAATCGAGTCGGCCCAGAATCAGGGCACCGTTCACCCGAAGCGAGCCAGCTGATGTCGACACGTGCCGTGCTCGGACACCGAGTCGTCTCCTCTGGAATAGCAACGTACCTCAATATCGAGACGCGAATCTCCGACAACAACATACACATGCATCGAGCCAACGGCTCCGACCCGCACCGTACCCCCACATCGAATCCCTCAGCTCCAACTTGCACCGCGGCAGCTGATTGACCCGACAGGTAGAAGGAACCCGTACCGCCACCAAGTGAGACCTGACGCTTGAGGAGACCCGAACAACACCATCGAGTCACGAGTCTCAGTAGCGTGCCATACACCACCATCGAGCTTGTTTACGCGGAAGCGTACCGTTGCGCACTAACGAGTTATTGCGTTGACGAGTGCCTTGGCACCAGATCGAGCCGTCAGCGCTGAAGGGGACCGAACAATCTACGCGAGCCTATGAGTGCAGAACTGCGCCGTACTGCTGAATCGAGTTGTCGAGTTGGAAGTGGGCCTCAGTGGATCAACGAGTCAAGACACCTCGACAGTATCGAAGGTTGAGATCGAACACCGGGTCGATATAGGGCGCCGTAAACGTCAAGTGAGTTGAGGGATTCGATCAGCATCATATGCTTTTAACGAGCCGGCCTTCAGGCAGCGAACCGAAGAGATGAAGCAAACCCAACGGGCTAGACCTGCACCCTACGTCGGGAATGAGTCTGGGTAAGGACGCAGCGTACCGGGACCGACCAACGAGCACGTCGTGCGAGCAGTGATCCGAACGGCCCCAACGAGTCGGCGGGTTTCGAGCGAGCCGAAAGATCCTAACGAGTCTCGAACGTGTGATTCGATACGAAGGTACCTAACGAGTCTGGCCGCGCCGAACAGCGCCGAAAGATGTCAACGAGCCAGCGCCCATTGGTGCGCACCGAGGATAGCGATCGAAGTCGGTCGACCTCGACCCCCGTACCGCGAACCTAGAATGAGCTTGGGATTCAAAGTGTTTCGATGATGACGCAGCGAGCTATAGTCACGTAACAGGGATCGAAGGAACTGAGCGAGTCGGTTTGCCAATGGAGTGCCAAAGGATAGTAACGAGTTCGTCCCCGCCAAGCGTACCGAAGGCTAGCTAACGAGGCGAGGCATGTGTAAGCGTACCGATGATCTTGATCGAGTAAGAGCAGCTAAGCGTGCCTCAGTGTGACAGCGAGACCCAGGTCGTAGAGTGAACCGAGGGCTTCCTAATCGAGCTACTTGACAACTGGGCAAATGGTGTGGTGGGGTTACTGGTGACGGAATCCCTACAAGGAGCATCACCATGGCAACCACGGACACCCTGTCCGGCGAGCCCATCGCGCCGCTGGCCAAGCTGGCCCGAGAGATCAAGGCCGCTGCCGGCCAGATCGACCGCAACCAGGCCCGAACCCTCGTCGACATGTACTACCGCATCCAGCGGCACCGCATCGACCTCAACGCCCAGACCCGGGCGCTCATGGCAGCCGAACGACCCATCGGCGTGGTCGACCACTTCGCACGCCAGATGGCCGCCCTCGAACGCCAGATGGTGTCGGTGCTCGACACCTTCAGCACCTCGACCGAGGTCGGCGCCTGGAGCCGTTCCATCACCGGAGTCGGACCCGTGATCGCCGCCGGCCTCATGGCCTACATCGACATCGAACGGGCGCCGACCGCCGGGTCGATCTGGCGCTACGCCGGCCTCGACCCCACCCTCAAGTGGCACGGCAGGACCGCCGGCCGGGAGCTCGTCGACGCCGCCTTCAAGGCGGAGAACTCCGACGCCGCGGCCATGTACTGGCTCGCCAAGGCAACCGACCGTCGGGTCACCCAGCTCTGGAACGGGCTAGAGGTCGACGTCCCGACGCCGCAGGTGGCGTGCCAGGCCGTGGCCCAGGCCGCCGGGGTTGCCTACTCGCTGGCCGAGTCGCTGTTCGCCCAACGGCCGATCCACGTCGACAACGCCATCGAGTTCGCCTGCGGCGAGCTCAACCTCGACCCCCGTCGGGTGTACGAGGCGCTGTACGACGGCGAGGAGGTCGACCGTGCCAAGGCCCGGTCGATGCTCGCCAAGCGACCCTGGAACGGCAACCTCAAGGTGCTGTGCTGGAAGCTGGGCGACAGCTTCGTCAAGCAGTCGAGCCGGGACTCGGCGTTCTACGGCAAGCTGTACCGGCGACGCAAGGAGCAGGAGGTCCAACGCAACGAGGCGCTCGAGTTCGCCGCCCAGGCCGCCGAGACCCTCCAGACCAAGCGCATCCAGGACCCGCTGACCCGGGCCGCGTACGAG
The DNA here is from genome assembly GCA_044867445.1 of Gemmatimonadales bacterium. Classification (GTDB taxonomy): domain Bacteria; phylum Gemmatimonadota; class Gemmatimonadetes; order Gemmatimonadales; family GWC2-71-9; genus CAVVWJ01. The sequence goes on along the minus strand of JBIOUY010000325.1, from coordinate 66,370 downwards.
GCCGGGATGCTCCCGCCCGGTCGGATCGACCTCCGGGCGCGGCGCTGGGCGGTCAAGATCTTCCTGGCGCACTGGCATGACGTCGCCTACCGCGACCACTTCAAGACCGAGCCGCCCAAGCCGTGGGTGTTCGAGTGGGGCGGGCAGGAGCACGTCCACATGATCGAGGTGCCGCGGGAGGGCGACGGCGACGCCGGTCGGGCGGACTCGTCGGGCGACGAGGGTCCGCTCGCGGACGATCCCGGCTTCTAACGGTCGGCCCGGGGTCGGGGTGGCGTGCCTCTGGCTCCGGGCTGAAGCCGTCCATCTCAACGTGTGTCGAGATCTGGTGAGTGAGCCTAACGTGATGAAGAGTGCCATGAGGCAGTAATCGAGTCTTCGCGTGTGAGCTAGCGCCTTAACGAACTAGCGAGTCTTCGAATCTAACGAGTGTCGCGAAGCGTGATCGAGTCTCGAGTGTGACGTGTGCCGCATCAAACCATCGAGTCGTTCCGTCCAGTGTGCCCTAAGCTAGAACGAGCCAAGCGTCCAGACCCTGTGCCATACGTCCTGAGTGAAGCCGTCCGTTCTGAGAGTGCCGTACGGGACCTTCGATACTGAGCAACACGACAGCGTACCGAGGAAGCCGATTGACCCGATTACTGTGCTAGTGCTCCGAAGTCGAATAGGGAGACAGGTGCGCTAACCGGTGCCTGGGATGCTAATCGAGTTCGATGACACGGACGAGTGCCGTAGCATTGCTACGAACCGAAACACTCTAGCTAGTGCCAGAGAGCGAACGAGTGAGTCGCACCGTGCTGTAGTGAACCGAAGAAGATCGATTGAGCGTAAGTCCGCAGGCTGTCCCGTAGGATATGAGTGAGGTGACCGTCAGCGAGTGTGCCGAAGTGTTTTACTGAGACGTAGTCTACGATAGTGCCCTGGAGACCCCATCGATCCTTAGCTCCTGCAGCGACCCCGACTCGTCAGAGAGAGTTGACCAGTTGATAAGTGCCGGACATCTAATACGAGCCGTCGCCTGTTTAACGTATCGAAAAGCTTGAGCGAGTTGAGAATCCTGATGTGTGCCTGAGATCTGGTACGAGCCTCTACCGATGACCTGCGCCGTTCCTCCGAGTGCGAATTCATCCCCGCTGACCTGTGCCGAAGATCCCGAATGAAGGGTTGACGATTCCGACCTGGACCGAAAGAGCCGAACGAGTCTGACGCCCCACAGAGTGCCGAAGGCCCCGAATGAGCTAACTTGACAACGTCGCTTCGGCGTGGTTTACTTGCGTTATGACGTACGAAGCCCAACTGATCGCCGAAGGCAAATGCGCCGAGCTGGTGTGGATCAACACCGAAGACGGCCCAGTTGACGGGCGCTGCATGCGCCCCATCAGCGACAAGGTGTGGATGTACCGGGGCTACAGCGACCCCAAGCCGTACCCCACCAAGCTCCCCATGTGCGAAGGTCACGCCGAAGCCGCGGTCGGTTACGGCGCCATGACCGAGCAGGAGCGCATCGCCTGGGAGCGTCGGGAAGACGTGCGATGAGCTCCCTCCCCGACGGTTGGACCACCGAACGCTGGGTTTACATCGGGCGTCGGTGGTCCACCAAGCTCGTCCACTCCTACGTGCGCGAGACAGGGCCGCACGACGCGGACCACGAGATGTGGTACAGCCGAGCCCCGAAGTGGGCTGCCATCGGCAGCGTCTACGAGATCGAGACCAACGGCAGCCAGGCCCGCATCCCCAAGACCGCCAGCTCGGTGGGGGCTGTCGACGATGAGGACCAACTGGGCACCTGGCGGGTGCTCGACCGGTCTGCCGCAGCCGTCCAGGAATCGGCCCGAGCCGCCAAGCGGCTGGCGTCTCAGAACGGCGACTTCGGTGCGCTCACGCTTGAGCAGCTTCGAGACACCATGGAGTCCCAACCCCGACACGTGCAGGACGGCACCCTCGTGGCCGTCATGCGCTATCTAACCCGCGGTCGTTGACCGCATAACCAAAGGAGATATGAACCATGAGGCGGTACAACAAGATCGGAGCGCTCGCCCTCGCGGCGCTTTCCCTGGTCGGCCTGGCGTGCAAGGAAGAGCCAGTCCCCGGACGGGTCGCCCTCGGCGGCGACTCCCTCAGCTTCCAATCCGACTACTACGCCGGTATCCCCGCTGGCTGGGATGTCGAGGGCAAGGTCGGCATCGGCTGGCAAGCTGAGCACGTCCAAGCCCGAGCGACCCAAGACGTCGAGGACCCGGCAGCCAGCCCCGAGGTGTTCGTGATCGCTCTCGGTCAGAACGACGTCGCCACGTCGGTTGGCAGGGACGGGTTCACCCAGGAGGATCGTGACCAGATCCTCGAGCTGGCCAGCACTCCCCATGACAACGCCTGTGTCGCCTTCGTGAAGCCGTGGTACCAGCCGCCGGCAGGCGCACCGGTCGACCCCGACCAGTTCGTCGGCATCGGCGCCTACCGCGCCTACATCGACGGCCTCGTGGCGTCCAACCCCGATCGCTACCGGTCGGTCGACTGGCGTCCGTTGGCCGAGGCCCACCCCGAGTACGTCGACCCCGACGGCGTGCACCTCACCACCACGGTAGAGGCGGGCGGCGGCGTGTTCGCCTACAAGGCGCTGCTTGAGGAGGCTGCCGCGGCCTGCCAGGGTTGACACCGACGTGACGATGTGGTTTAATTTGGTTATGGAGATCACCGATGCCAAGACCGGACAGGTCACCCGCCGCGAGGTGCGCCAAGGCAACCACATCGTCACCCAGGTGCGTCGAGGCGACGAGTGGTGGAATATTGCCGTCCGGGTCGCCTGAGCGGGGCGCTTGCCTGGTTGACTAGGCGCCCGGTAGACTGGCTGCGATGCGGTCAGCGATAAGCAGCCAGCTACCGGACCGGTCCAACCTCCTGGTGGCGTGGGACACCGAAGCTTCGGGGCTGTTCGTCGATGACGGTGCCCGAGTGTCGGTAGTGACGCTGGCCTGGGGTGACCCCGAGTCCCCCGAGACCCGGTGCTTCCCGTTCGATCACGGCGTACTCGATAAACCTGACGCGGCGGGGTTCCAGGCCGGGATGTTCGACGCGGCGCCGAACCTGGGACCGGAGGAGTGGCAGGAGCTGTGCGATTGGTTGTTGCGGCAGCGGCTCATAGCTCACAACGTCAAGTACGACCTCGAGATCATGCTGGCTGGGCACCGCACCTGGGGCCGTGGTGTGGATCTATCGAGGCAGGTGATCTGGTGCACTAACGTCACCAGTCCGATCGTGTTCCCGGGGAAGCCTACGGCGCTCAAGACCACAGCGGAGCGACTATGGGGTGTCAAGGAGCGGGAGACTGAGCGGAAGCTGCAGGAGTGGCTCCGTAACCCCAAGCACAAGGTCAATAAGCAGCCTCGGTACGACCTAGCGCCATGGGATCTAGTAGCGCCCTACGCCACCAAGGACGCTGAGCTGTGCCTGCGGTTGTACTACTACCAGCAGACCATGGTCAACGAGGGGTTGATCCCCGAGCCGTACGAGCTACTCGAGCGGGAAGTCGACCTGGCCCTGTGTCTGTACCGGATGGAGTGCCGCGGCGTAGGCTTCGACGTGAAGGGCTGTAGGGAAGCGGCGGCTGAGCTGCGGAAGGTGCGGGACGCTCTGCACCGGCAGCTAGCACTCAAGTGGCGTCGTGAGCCTACGCCGGCCGCGGCCCGGTGGTGGTTCTTCACTCATTGCGGGGCGGAGCCGAGCTCGACGTCGGAGGCAGGCACCCCGTCGGTCGATCAGGACGCCGTGTCGGCCCTGGTGGCGAAGCGTGTGGAGGACGCGGCCGAGTACCAGCAACTTGCAGCGTACGACTCAGCGCTGTCGAAGTGGTACGAGAACTGGCCGAACCTGTGCGGGCCGGACGGTCGGCTCCGGCCCAACTACCACCAGGTCAAGGCTGAGGGTGTTCAGGGCAAGGGTAGGGGCACGATCTCGGGTCGGCTGTCGGTAGAGCGGGTGCAACTCCAAGCCATCCCCCACGATTTCCGGCTGCCCAAGGGTGTGACGTCGCTACGGTCGTTCTTCCAGGCGAAGCCGGGCTACGACCTGTGGGAGCTGGACATCAGCCAGGCCGAGGTGCGGGTCGGGTGTCATGTCTCCAAGAGCGTGCCGATGTGGCAGGTGTTGACTTCGGGCGACGATGTCCACGGCCAAACAGCGATACGAGTGTTTGGTGTCACGCCCGACGATCCCGAGTGGGCGATGTGGCGGACTCTGGCCAAGCGGCTGACGTTTGCCACGATCTACGGTGCGGGTCCCAGGACGTTCCGTAATACGCTGCGGGAGCAGGCCGGGATCGATGTCCCGGAGTCGCAGGCTAGGGAGTGGTTGGACGACTACCATTCGACGTTCCCCGAGTTCAAGCGACTGTATCGGCAGCAGGAGGCGGTTGTTCGGGAGCACGGGTACGTGTCGCTGGCTACGGGTCGGCGCAGGTACTTCGACGACTTCGAGCGCAGGTTCCATCCCTATAAGGGGATGAACCAGAAGATCCAGGCCAACGTCGCCGAGGCGATGAAGATCGTGAAGATCGAGGTCGAGTACGAGTACCCTGGGCGGTTGCTCAACGAGATCCACGACTCGTTGATGCTGGAGCTAGTGAGGGGCGATGAGGGCGCGGCTGAGGCCAAGCTCGTGGCGTCGCTGATGGAAGAGCATCTTACGGCGTTGTTCGGTGGGTGGGACAAGGACCACCCCATTCCTTGGAAGGTCGATGCGAAGGTGTGGGGATGATCGAGCTCGTCCAGGCCGACTCGAGGCTGTTCCTCCCGACCTTGGCGGATGCGTCGTTCGACGTGATGGCGACTGATCCGCCGTATGGGTTGCCGATGTGGCACGATGGGTCGTTCGATTGGCACCTTAACGACCAGGACATGGATGCCACTACGGCGCTTGTGGAGTGGACGGTCGAGCAGGCGGGTCGGCTGCTCAAGCCCGATGGGTTCTTGTACATGACCGTCGGTCATGAGGTGTTTGCGGCTGCGGTGCGGGCTGCCGATCGGGTCGGGTTCAAGCTGCGGCCGTGGGTGTGGGTCAAGCCCAACCCAGTGCCGGCGTTCCCGGGCCAACCGTGGCGCAGTGGGCTCGAGCTGTGCCTGTTCGGGTATCGGAGGCTCCCGTCGTCGAGGCGGTACGCTGGTGGCGGCAGCAACAACTACCTGAGCTCACCACCGGTCCAGGGCAAGGCTAGAATTCACCCAACCCAGAAGCCGGTGGCGTTATTCGAGACGTGGCTGCGGCAGACGCCGGGTCGGCTGATCGACCCGTTTGCTGGGTCGGGTGCGTCGTTGGTGGCTGCGCAGCGGCTGGGACTGGACGCGGTGGGGGTGGAGCGGGACGCTGGGCATGTTGCGTCTGCGGCTGCTAGGCTGGGGGTGGAGGTGCTCCATGGCTGAGCGGGTGCACGGGTCGATGTTTGTGGGGACGAAGTCGGGCGATTTCGGCCTGAAGATCGACGGCAAGGTGACGGTCGAGGTGACCCAAGGCGACGACCTTGAGGGAGCCGAGCTTGTGGTGTGGGATGCCACGGGTGAGATCGCCTTCCGGGCTCCAGTCGCGATCTTGGGGGTTGAGTGGACGGGGTAGACAACGCCGCTGCTGCGAGCGCTCAGGCGTTGAAGCGGGAGGCCAGCGGCGTTCCGTTCTGCAACTCGTGCAAGTACTCGCATGGGTGTGATCTGCCTGCTGGCCATGGCGGTGAGTGGCACGTATGTGATCCCGATGAGCCGGATGATTCGAGCGGATCGGGCGGGTTCAACCCCGATGACCCTCACAACACGTCGTGCTTCGCTTGGCGTATAGACGATCCAGAGGCGTTTGACTGTTGAGAGTGCTACTCGACGTCCCAGAGGCTCAGGTCATCCAGGGTGACTCGGCGGATGTGCTGCCAACGTTGGACACAGTCGACGAGCTGGTGACCGACCCTCCCTACTGCAACGGCTACCAGTCCAACAGCCGGGAGGTGTTGGGACAGTTTGAGGCCGTGGGCGGCGACACCGACCCAGGAGCTGTAGCTAAGGTGTTGGGACTGGCTTGGGAGCGGCTCCGCATCAACCGCCATGGCTACGTGTTTGGGTCGCTTACGCCTAAGGACGTAGTGCCCGATCGGGTGGGAGCTACAGCGGATTTGGTGTGGGATAAGAGTGCCATGTCTGGTGGTGACGTGTCGCTGTCGTGGGGTGTGTCCCACGAGTCGATCTGGTTCGGGGTCAAGCGGTACCCCGGTAAGCGGTCAGCGTCTACAGGGTCGGCACCAGCCAGGTTGCGACGCGGCACTGTGCTACGCGTGAACCGGGCTGGCGAGACCAGCCGCATCCACCCCACACAGAAGCCTGTGGAGCTGCTGCGCATCCTGATCGAGATGTCGTCGAATCGGGGCGAGCTGGTGCTCGACCCGTTCATGGGTTCGGGGTCGACGGGTATCGCCGCGGTGTTGGAGGGAAGGCGGTTTGTGGGGATCGAGCGGGATGAGGTGTTGGCGGAGGCTGCGGCAGCTCGGATCAAGGAGGTCGTGGTTGCGGTGAGGCGGCTAGAGGCGGCTTGGCGCTGATCTTGACTCGGGGCTGACGGTCGTGCTACGCTCCCAGTCGATTAGGAGGGGTGCGACATGATCGGCAAGGTCAACGTCAAGGATCTCCTGTTCAAGACGCTGTGGACCGGGATCGCGGGTGCGCTCGGTTACCTGGGCACCCAGGTGGCGGATGTGGGGGCCGAGTGGGTGCCGCTGGTGCTGCCGTTCCTGACGTTGGCGCTGGCGTTCGCTCGTCAGCAGGCTGGTGAGACACCGCCGGATCTGAATCCACCCGCGAGGCAGTAGGAGTCTGATGAGGCAACTGGCGGCTTTCGTATTCGCTGTGCTAGTGTTGGGTGCGTGCTCGGGTGAGATCAACCCGGGTGTACTGCCCACTACCACGACAGCATCTACGACCACCACGGTGGTTCCGTCCACTACGGTGACCTCGTCACCGCTGCTGCCCGTCGTCCCGCCCCCGACTGAGGCGTCAACGCACTATAGCCGCTGTTCGGAGGCGCCGGGTCCGCTGTCCGAGGGCGATCCCGGTTACCGACCGGAGCTGGATCGGGATGATGACGGGGTAGCTTGCGAGGGCTAACTTGACAGGTCGGTGTTGGTGTGGTTTACTTGGGTTATGACGACGAACCCCGCCCCCAAGCCCACCGAGACCTTCCCCTCGCCGGACGAGTGCTACTACTGTGGCGCCACCAAGCCGGTTGACCCGGAGCGGGGCTGCGCCCACCGCAACGGCGAGCTGCCGTGCGTCCCGCGGCGGTTCTTCCACGGGTCGTCCGCCGAGGTCCGGGCGGCCATGGAGGCCGCGGGGCTGCGGTGATGAACCCTATCACCCTCACCGGTCGGGATGCCACCCAGCACGATGGGTGGCGCCCCGGTGTCCAGTTCACTTACCGAGGTCGTAGCTACCAGGTTGCTCGATCGGGCGGTACGGTGGCGCAGGAGTGGACGTCGTGGTTCTGCTGGGCGCTCCGGGATGGGCAGGCTCTACCCCGTGAACGAGAGATCAAGGTGTTCGATACGGGGAAGGTGACGGTCACTCGGTGGGGTAAGCCGCCGTGGTTGTCGTGGGAAGAGTGGGCGGACCGGGGCTACTGCGACTGGACTCCCAGTGGCTGACCACGTCAGTCGTGGGCGCCACGTGTGTAACGCATGGTGTGAGGGCGGTCTGCACTGTAACGTGGTGTGGTCGACGCCTAAATCGTCCATGGAGACGTGGGTTGGGCGCAGCATTGTGAAGGAGGGGCGGTCGGCTGTAGTGATCAAGATCGAGCGTGCGAGCGTTGAGCTCGATCCCACTCGGGAGCTGTTCCCGCCCCCGTCTACACACAGCGAGCCTTGGTTGTGGTGGTGGCGCTGGGAGGAGCCGGCAGTGCGTTAGATGACTCGACCCTACACCGATGCCGAGTGGCACTTCCTGTGCAGCGCCTACACCTCCCGTCGCGGTAACCGTCGGCGTAAGCGGCAGATGCAGTGCGGCTACAACGACCACTACCAGTGCAAGCACGTCGACCGTCGGCAAGTGATCCTGGCTCGAATCCACGCTGCTGAGATGCGCGTTGGGGTTGACACGGACACTTCGATGTGGTTTAATTTGGATATGACGACGGAACCCAACACCAGCAAGCTCGACAACGCAGCCGCCGATCTGGCCATCCTGGTCGTTGATCACATGGAGGCCGCCACTATGGCCGACCCCGACTGGGACGCCGAAGAATTGAACCGATTCGCTCCCTACGCGGCCCTGGTGGAGTTGGTTGGCTACGAGGAAGCCGACACCTACATCGAGCGCGAGCAGGACAATCGGTAGCATCCCTTGGCAACTGCCGCCTCCTCCGGGAGGCGGCACTGCTGTATTGGCGCTAGTGTAGGCGTTGTCGAGATCCACGCCGCTGAGGTGCTTGACAGTGACACGTCGACATGGTTTAATTTGGATATGACGAAGACACTGAAGCCCGCCCCCGTCAGCACCCGCCAGCTCTCTTGGTTTGCCGACGAGCGTCGGTACGTGGGCGAGATCTCCAGCACCAACGGGTTCGGCCGGGTCTACGACGACGCCTGCGACGAGGGTCTCACCCTGGTGTCTGCCCGAACCGGTAACGAGCAGGTGTTCGTGGTGGCCGACGTCGACGTCGACTCGGAGGGGGACGTCCGGTTCTGGACGCTCAAGCCGGTCGATCGTCACCTTGACGTCTCGGTCACGCTGTTCAACGACTGACTGCAGCTGTCATGCCGCCCCAGGATTGGGGTGGCATCGCTGTATTTGACCCCCAGTCACGTTGACTTGTGGTGGCGTGCCCGCGGTGCTAGAATGCGTCCCATGAAGACCGCATGGTTTGCTGTGAAGTACCTGGTGCTCCTGCTGGCCGCTCGGGTTCATCCGTCGCTGCCCGATCCGCCGGAGCTGGTCTTGCGCAACGAGGCGGGCCAGTACTGCTGCACGCACACCCCGCCGAGTGGTTGACCCCATCCGCCTTCTGGCGATTGACCCCGGGGAGCGCTACACCGGCTATGCCGAGTTCCACGGATTCGAGTGTGTCCACCTCGATACCGTAGACGGCCAGGACAACGCGATCGACCTGCTTACGACGCGCATCGTAGCTGGCCACTATCAGCAGGTTGCGTGCGAGGCGTGGCGCAACTACGGCGAGGAAGCTGCGTGGTCAGAGGCGCGGACGGCGGAGGAGGTTGGGTGGTTCCGCAATCTGTGTCGACGGGCTTGTGTCCCATTTGTGACTCAGCCGGCGATGATCCTGCGGCCGGGCAGGGCTCGGATGCGCGCCCACCACCAGGAGCCGCCTGGGATGCTTGACGAGATCCCCGCTAAGATCCGTGTCCACGCCGAGAACGCCTGGGTGCATGGGGGATGGCGGCTGTGTGAGCTGGGGCTAGCACCCTCGGCAAGCCGTCAGGTACGATAGTGGTCCTGGCGGTTTCAAAGCGTTGGCCGTTAGGACACAACCGGGCGACGGCCTCGCCAGGGACACGAAAAATGAGCAGCACGGCAACACCATCGTGACCACCAAAGACCGCTTTCCGAGCGGCCGCGGTTGAAACGGGGTAACAGTGCACAACCTGGTGCCGTGCATCCGGAAGCGAGGCTGCCGCTTGTGATCATAGCCGCAATCAACCCCGTCGCCCTCGTGGTGGTGGGAGTAGTGCTGTTCCTGTTGCTGGGGTCGTTTGGTCAGACCAAGGATTGCGGGGCGATCAACCCCAAGACAGGTAGGAAGTGCAAGATGCACTCAATGCATAAGTATCGGGACGGTGTGAACGGGATGTGGCACACCGATGCTCGGGGAGGACGGTGGCGGGCTTGACGCCTAGGCAAATACGGCGGTACTCTACGCACGCGTAGTGGTAGGGCGGTTGTGACGACAAACGGAGGCCGTGAGTGAGTCGACTGCATGTGGTGGTCGGGGGTCAATTCGGTTCTGAGGCGAAGGGGCACGTTGCCGGCCACCTGGCCAAGGACGAGCGGGTGGGGGCGGTGGTGCGGGTCGCTGGCCCGAACGCGGGTCACACCGCGTACGACAAGGACGGGACGGCCTGGGCGCTTCGTCAGATCCCAGTCGCGGCGGTCACCAACCCGGAATGTGAGTTGATGCTTGCTGCTGGGTCGGAGATTGACCCGGATGTGCTGGGCTACGAGGTGGACGAGCTCGAAAGGGTCGGCTTCGAGATCCGGGATCGGCTAGTGATCGACCCCCAGGCCACGGTCATTGGTCCTGAGCACAAGGAGACGGAGCGCTGGCGGGGGTTGACTCGTCGGGTAGGGTCGACCGCGAAGGGAATCGGAGCCGCTCGAGCCGCTCGGGTGATGCGCGAGGCGGAGACGGCAGACACTTCCCTGAGAGCCAACTACCCAGTGGCTGACGTAGCAGCTGGTGTGCGTGCGCACATAAGCCGCCAGGAGGACGTGGTGATCGAAGGCACCCAAGGCTACGGCCTAGGGTTGCACGCGGGCTACTACCCGTTCTGCACTTCGAGCGATTGCCGCGCGATCGATTTCCTGGCCATGGTGGGTGTGTCGCCGTGGTCCAGGCTCGAATACCGAGGCGCAACCCAGCTCCTGGTGTGGCCGGTGTTCCGCACCTACCCGATCCGGGTCGCCGGCAACAGCGGTCCGCTGTCCGGTGAGCTCACGTGGGAAGAGATGGCCGAACGCACGAACGGCCACGCCCAGCCCGAGCGGACCACCGTCACCCAGCTCGTACGACGGATCGGTGAGTGGGACCCGGTCTTGGCCAGGGCGGCGATGATCGCCAATGGCGCACCCAGCGACAGCGTCAAGCCGGTGTTGACGTTCCTCGACTACGAGTTCCCGGACCTGGCCAACAAGGCCGAGATCCCGGACGGTCACCCCGCCTGGGAGTTCCTGGAGACTCGGTCGCAGGAGCTCGACTCCACCATCGCGCTGGTCGCCACTGGTCCCAACACGATCATCGACTTGTGGGAGACGCGATGAGCACCGAAGCGCCCTTTCCCCTGCAGCCGGTGAAGCCGCCGGACGTGGTGCTGACTCGCAACTCCCGCGGCGAGTTCACCGAGCCGGAGCACCCGGATTCGGTGGACCAACTGTCGAAGTGGATGGCTGAGCACCACGCCGCACTCGAGACCCAGACCCTTGCCAAGGCGCACGAGTACGGCGCACTCGACCTGAAGGTCATGGGAGCTAGCCTGGCCGAGGTGCTGTCCGAGCTGGGCGGCGACGGCGCCCCACCCGCGGCGAAGCTCCAGGCCGCGATCGCCTTCTACCTGCTCGGCAAGGTATCGAGGGTGATCTCAGCGCTGGCCGAAGGCAAGCCCGCGCCCACCGACTCGTGGCTCGACGCCGAGGTGTACGCCATGATGGGCAGCTACGTGCAGGAGCACGGACAATGGCCCTGACCAGGGACGAGGCGAGGCCGCGGGAGAAGGTCGAACTCCGGCAGCTTCTGTTGGGATACCGCGACCTCGACGGATTCACGCTTCCGCACGACCTGGTGTTGGAAGCTATGCGGCTATTCGACCAGATGCCCGAGGCCAGCCCCGAGAATGTGCTGTGGGCGACGATCCGCCACGCCAAGGGCGACCCCGGTACCCTGCGGGCGAAGGTGACGGTGCGGGCGAAGCGCAACAGTCCTGGCGAGGTCGACCTACGACGCATCCGCCAGGTGATCGACGGCCTGGTGCCGGCCGGGTTGGGTCGCACCCTGGTGGTCGCCCAGGCGATGGTCGATATCGCGGAGGCTGTCGGGGTGGTGGCCAAGCCCGACGCCTACGAAGCAAGGGTGACCCATGCAGGGTGACCCGGACTGGGAGCCATGGTTGTTGGGCGAGTACCGGCCCGACACCTGTGGGGCGGTGAACTACGTCTACTCGAACGGCCAGGTGGTCGACAGCAAGCGGATGGCCGAGAAGGCTTACCGCAGCACCCGCAAGTTCCAGGTCTTGCACATGCACGGCCCGGACGAGCGATGTGCTGACCGGTGCCAGGTGTACGGGGCGGAGGTGCCGCGCCTTGTCTGACGCTCTCGCACGGTTGGTGGCGAAGGTGCTGCGGATCACGCCCCAAGCGAAGATCCCCACCCGCGCCTACAGCGGCGACGCCGGTTTCGACCTGTTCTACTCGGGGTCGATGCCCCAGGTGATCATGCCAGGGTTCGTGGCCCACGTGCCGAGCCACGTGGCGATCCAGTGGCCAGGTGACGACATGTGGGGTCTCATGATCGGCCGCTCGAGCTCGTTCGAGAAAGGCCTGCTCGTCAACCCGACTGTGATCGATGCCGGCTTCAGAGGCGACCTTTTCGCCAACGTCAGGAACGTATCGACCGTCGTGGTTGAGATCAACCCCGGTGACCGGATCGCCCAGATCGTCCCGATGCCGTTGCTGGCTAGAAGGATCGAGATGCAGGAAGTGGATCAACTCGACCCGTCAGATCGAGGAGCCAACGGCTTCGGATCTTCGGGTCGCTAACCAGGAGGCAGCCATGCAGGATGGCCCGAAGGACGTGCACATCTTCCGCGGGGTGACGGACTTCCCCGACGACGGGTCGGCGCACGAGATGCAGATCTCGGGACCGGTCCAGTTCCCGTACGCGGAGCTGTTCCGCATCGACGTCGAGGGCAACCGGGTGGTCACCTGGTGGAAGACCCTGGTCAACCGGTCGACGCCTGAGCCGGTTGCCCATCCGATGGTGCCGCGGCGGGAGTCGCTGCGGGAGTTCTCCAGCGATGGCTGAGAACCGCCGCCGTAGCCCCATCGTAGGCTACGGACTTCCGGCCGCGGGTACGGCCACACCCCGGCACCCCCAGGGCCGGGTGTGTAACTCCCCGGGCTGTGAGACCAGGCTCAGCGTCTACAACCCGGACAACAATTGCGCCCTCCACGAGGAGGAGCTGCCTGTCAACTACCACCGCTTGCGCCAACTGGGCATGCCGCGCTGAGGAGACCGATGTCCGACGATTACCGCATGCCCGAGGACGCACGGGCGCACTGGCGCCAGCGAGCGAGTGACCACCTCCGGGAGAGGGTGAAGCACTACCCGCCCGCGTCCCAGGCCGCGATCGACGCGCACCAGGCCGTGCGGGCGGCCACCGTGGTGTTCGGCCAGGTGCTGATCGACACCTGCCCGGAGGGGGTCGAACTCGAAGCCGCGCTGTTCAAGCTCACCGACGAGGTGATGGCCCACGCGAACGCCGCGATCGCGCGGCATGGTAACCGGCTCCCGGGGGCGACAGCGGGTACTTGACAGCCGGTCAATGTGTGTGCTAGTCTGTTCGTTGTTCGGGGGCACAACCGCCAGCCCCTGCCACCCCGGGGAGGGAGAACCGCCGCTCCCTCCCCGGGCCTCCTCTAAGGCGTCGATGCGGTGTAGCGCAGTCTGGTAGCGCGTCGGGCTCATATCCCGAAGGCCGTCGGTTCAAATCCGATCACCGCCACCAAGCTACTTGACAACCGAATAGTAGGACGCTGGTCGATCCGTTGCGATGGACTGGGAGTTACTTCGTCGGAACCTCCGATGCCCTCAGAGCCGGGCAGCTAACCCGGTAGCCTGGGGACTGTGCGCAAGCACGTGCCTTCCTCCACACAGTACCTCGGATCGACCCATTTACTGGCTGGCCCTTGCGCCCAATCGGGGTTCCTTCGTTTGCGGAACGTCCAAGACACCTCGGTGATTTAGTACCTGGGCCAGTCACATTCGTGCACCGTCCCGCCGCGCCACACGTCGTCAGGTCGTCCCCGATGGGGCCAAACCCCCGGCCACTGGTAGCGGACCGCCGGCTGCGGGGGACGGTGCCGAACACGAATGTCCAGCCTTTGCGATTGATCGGGGCTACTTCGCTGGTTCGAATCCGGTCCGACGGTCCGCCGTCGGCTTTGGCATAGGAGGCCAAAACCTCGACCGCTCAGTACCTAGGCTGGATCAATTTGTAGGGTCTTTGCGATAGAGTGGGGGTACTTCGCCTCTTAAGCGAGTCATCTCGGTTCAAGTCCGGGTCGCCCTCTCGGGGGCGGTAGTTTAACTGGTAAAACGCTTACGTCTCCTCGCCCGTCTCAGTACCTAGACCCGACCTACTGCGAGTCCTTGCGACGGAGCGGAGCTACTTCGCTGCCGATGGCGTGCTTGAGGCATGTAGCTGGGTTAGAATCCCGCCGTCACCACACCTAGACGCTTCGCCCATTCAGTACCTGGACTCGAGCATTGCGAGCCTTTGCGATAGATATGGGGGTACTTCGTGTAGCGAAGCCTGGGTTCAAATCCCAGTTGCCCGAGCAATCGGGCGGTGCCCGAGCGGCCTAAGGGAACACACCCTCATCCGCCCAGTACCTAGGCTCGACCTATCGCCACGGGTACCCAGCCTGCATGCCGAGGTGGCGTACGCTCGATGAGCCATACCCAGGTGGGGTGGCTCGGCTGAGCCGGCATGTAGGCAGCGGAGACGGTGTAAGCTCGACCGTGCCGTCATTCGGAGTACAGCTTAGGATAAGGTGAGCGGGGGTCCCGCTCACATACTCCGGTGCCGAGGCTCCCCGCTGAGTTATGTGGAAGTGAGACCCGTGCGCAGTCGACGGCCTGCGGTGGCTCGCTGCATAGCGAACGGTGCCAGTCTATAGCGGTCCTTTGCGCAGGAATGGGGTTACTTCGCTCCTGGAACTGGAAGTCGCTGGTTCGAATCCGGCTCACCCGCCTACCGTGCGGGTGGTAGCTCAGTTGGCTAGAGCGCCAGTCATGCATGGGCTTCGGCCCAGTCTCCTCATCCGCTTAGTACCTAGGACCGACATTCGGTACTTCCCGTCCCTTAGCTGCGTCAGCAGCCAAATGAGTACCACCTGCTTTCAATACGGGATAGGGAGCAGGCGTGAACCAGCCACGTGATGAGGCCAAGCCGGGAGGCGAGACCGCTGGTGTCCCGGTAGATCCATGGTGCCCTTGCGCTGGATCGGGGTTCCTTCGACACCACCCTTACAAGATGGCCCGTCGGCCTTCGACCTCGACCACTTTAGTACCTGGGCAACCGCCAACGCGTGTGTGTAGGCCAAGTTGCAGAGCCAAGCCTTCGCCCTGCCAAACCGAGTGGATGCGCTCGCCGGGTAACGCCGGACCGTGATCGCTCGGAGGGTTTGTCGGCCGCGTTGCGGGTGAGAACCCCGTCACACACGAATAGAGGAGGGAGTCACCCCCGGACTGGGTGCGCTGGTCCCGGGGTGGCCCCCTCTTCGCCATCGTCCTACTGATCGGTTTGACTACGAGACCTGCGGAAGTGTCGCCCCACGGCCTGATAAGCCTAGGCGGGAATCCCCGACACCAAGTAAGGACGCGGGAGGGCGGGACCCCTCCCGCCGCACAGGCAGCCAACCCCTACTAGCCAGGAGGCTTTACCTCACATGGCCCGACACAACGCACCCGCCCCGCGGCCCAACGCCCCGAAGCCCAAGCCCACCGCCACAGGCGGAAGCGGCTGGACCGCCGGCCCGCTCCAGGAGCTCGCCTTCACCGCAGCCTGCTCGTTCCTTGAGGACTCGTTCCACGAGAGCGCCAAGGCTCGGAAGACCCGCATGGTCGACCTCGTGCAGCGGCTCGCCGTCAGCGACCCGAACGGCGTCGTCGATCTCATCCGCACCCTGCGTCACGACTTCGGCGTGCGTTCGGTGTCGGTCATGCTCGCCGCCGAGTACGCGATCGCCTCCTGCGCCACCGGCAACCCCACCCGGGTCCGGGAGGCCGTGGCGAACGCCTGCTGGCGCGCCGACGAGCCGGCCGAGTTCCTGGCCTACTGGCTCCAGTTCGCCGGTCGCACGATGCCGCGGGCGGTCAAGCTCGGTCTCGGTGACGCTGTGCGGTCGCTCTACACCGAGCGCACCGCCCTCAAGTGGGACTCGAAGGAGCGAGCCGTCCGCATGGGCGACGTCCTCGAGATGGCCCACGTCAAGCCGGAGACCCCGGAGCAGGCTACGCTCTACCGGTACCTGCTCGACCTGCGACACCGCGGGCGCGACGCCTGGGACATCGAGACCGCCCCCGAGGACGCTGAGACTGCCTCCGAAGAGGACGTTCACCGCCGGTCTGTGGCGCCGGGCCTGTGGCCGTTCGACCCCAACCACCTGCCGATGCACCAGGCTCGGCAGTTCGCGATGGCGATCCCCGAGGCCGACCGTCGGCGCACCCTGCGCAACGATGGGCTTGACATCCTGCGCAACGCCGGCATGACCTGGGAAGCGCTTTCGTCGTGGCTCCCGGGCGGGATGGACGCCGAGGCTTGGCAGTGGGCGATCCCGCAGATGGGCGTCGGCGCGCTGGTCAAGAACCTCCGCAACTTCGACAAGGCCAACATCAGTGACGTCTGGGTCGACCGGGTGATCGACAAGATCACGAGCGAGACCGATGTGGTCGAGTCGCGGATCTTGCCTTACACCGTCCTGCTGGCCTACCGCAACACCCTCAGCGACAACTGGAAGCGGGCGCTCAACCGCACCGCTGACCTGGCGACTCGGAACGTCCCGAGCCTGCCCCGGTCGCTGATCGTGGTCGACTGCTCGATGTCGATGCGTAAGCCGCTGTCGGCCAAGTCGCAGGCAGAGCGGATCACGGTGGCGGCTCTCATGGCAGCCTCAGTGGTGCGCAACTCGCCCAACTCGACCCTGGCTCTGTTCGGCACCAACCACGCTGTGGTCGACGACTGGCAGCACCGGTCGGTGTTGACTGTGGCCGAGCAGATCGAGAGCATCTGCGCTTCCAACGCCCTCGGGTCGGCTACCTACGGGCATTCGGCCATCAACGACTTCTTCGACTCGAAGCGGCACGACCGGGTGCTGCTGTTCACAGACGACCAGATGCACGACAGCGGCCAGGTCGACATCTCGCACGTCCCGCAGCTCGTGACCTTCAACTGCGAGGGCTACGAGTCGCACGCCACGTGGGGCAAGCACGGCGCAGCCCAGAACATCACGGTTGCCGGCTTGTCGGATCAGGTGTTCGCCGCAGTGGCGAGGCTGATCGGAGGTTAGCGCTGTAGGGAAAGGCGGCTCAAGGCTGCCGGTACCGCGGTCGGTCTCGCCCCAGGGATTGACTACTGCCGGAAACGAGGGAGCTGCTGCCGGTCGGGGTTTTCAGGGTTACAGGGTTTGCCCCGGCCAGTGACGCCATGTGGAATTCGAACGTCACGGGTGCGTCTAAATACGGAAAGTCCCCGGGACTGGGAAGGCCCGGGGACTATCCGTATTCGGGGTGACGGCTACTTGTTGTCGGGGTTGCTGCTGAACTCGTCGAGGTCGTCCTGGGCGTCTCGCACGGCGAGCTCGGCCTTGTGGATCTGGGCCTCGATCTCGCGGCGGACGTCGCCCTCGGTGCCCTTCAAGTTGGCTTTGAGGATGGCCAGCCGGTTCTTGGCCTGGCCGACCTTGTCCTCGAACCACCGTCGGTTGGGTTGTGCCATGGTGTGTGTCTCCTGGTGGGGCGCTAGCGGACCTGACGGGGCTGGATCTGGACAACCATGTCGTCCTCGGTCCAGGTGTAGGTGCCATCCTCGAGCTTCCAGGTGACGTCGATGGTGTCGTCCTCGAAGAACTCGTGGATCAGCTCGGTGCCGGCTGCCAGCGCGGGCTCGATGGTGGAGAACAGCTCGTCAGTGAGGGTGATGCCCTCAGCGAGTTCGATCTCGGTGAGTTGGTAGATCGTCGTCATAGGGAAATTAAACCACAACCGTGACAACGTGTCAAGCACTTGACTTGCTTCGGTGGAATGTGCTATACTTAAGACATGACGACAACCCCCATCCTCACCATCAGCCACAACAACGTTGGGCGTCCGGTCCCGTGCGTGGGCCTGCCCGATGGCTACGCCGGCCGTAGCGGCATCTCCCCCTTCGGGGTCGACACCCCCGAGCGCACCACCGAAGCGGTGGCGGAATGGGTCCGCACCGTCGAGCGCTACGGCGCGGCGATCGTGACCGACAACCGCACGGACCGACCCTGGAACCACCAGGTGATCGGGATTGGGGGCGGGCACAACGATGCCGACTGGGCCGAGTCTCGGTTCCAGGAGGGCAGCATGGTCGCCTACTACGAGAGCGGCGAGGGTTACGCCCTCACGAGCGCCGAGGCCATCGTCCGGCGGGCGACCAAGGGCGACCGGTAGCTCGATGCCGCGTTGGGGGTTGACACGTAGCCCCCAACGTGGTTTAATTTTCTTATGACGACGAGCGAGATTACCAAGGGCACCAAGATCACCATCACCGCCGCAATGCGGTTCCGCACCCCCGACTTCCCCGGTTGGAGCGACCCCAACTACCAGGACTTCCTGGTCGACCTCCCCGCCGGCCAGGCGGGCGTGGTGACCGACGTCGAGAGCCACGGCAGCAACCCGTGGACCCGCTACACCGTCCGCCTGGACAGCGGCCACCGCACCAGCGGCGTCGTTCCCTCGAAGGTCAAGGCACGCTGACAGTCCCGACGATGGCCCTCCAGCTCAGGCTGGAGGGCCTCGCACTTTTCAGGAGAGCCGAGGTTTGCTATACTGCTCGGTATGGCAGCCGAGCTCGCGCGATCCCCTGCACTGGTTGACAACCCAAAGTGTCCGTCCCGGGTGTGGGATTCGGAGCTGGAGGGGCACGACCCCGAGCGAGGCGACGGCGCGTGGCGACCCTGCCGGCTGCCTGCCGGCTACGGCACCACCCACCCGGGGTACGGGCACTGCAAGTGGCACTACGGCAATACCAAGGCGATGCGCACGCACGGCGCACGCCTGATGATCCGAGGCGAAGCCTACAAGATCTGTGAGGACCGCGGCGTCAACCCTGACGACGTCAGCCCCGAGCAGGTAATGATGGAGGAGCTTGCTCGGTCCTACGCCGTGGTTAACTACCTCGAATCCCAAACCGAGGTGGAGGCCGCGATGTGGCCCGACTGGCAGGCTGTGATGCTGGCTGAGCGGAAGCACATGGTGGCCGTGGCCAAGATGATGATCGACGCTGGCATCGCTGAGCGGCATGTCAAGATCATCGAGGACCAGGCTCGGGTACTGGGTCAGGCCGTCCGCTCCGTGCTCGACCAGCTCAACCTATCCCCCGAGCAGCGGACCCGGGCGCCGATCGTGGTGCGAGAGGTGATGGGAGCGCTGCCGCGATGATCACCCTTGAGGTGATCTGCGGCGATGCCATCGAGGAGATACCTAAGCTCGACCGGACGTATCACTCGGTGGTGTCAGACCCGGATTGGGGCGTGCCCACCGCTCTGGGAGTTGGCGGCCAGTCGACTGCCGGCTGGGAGGTGATGTACAAGCCCAAGCCCTACCAGGAATTTACGGAGCGCTGGGCTAAGGCAGCCTTCGACAGGGTTCTGCCTGGTGGCTGGTTGGTGGCGATGGGCGCGGCCCGCACCATACACCGCCAAGCCGCAGGCATCGAGGACGCTGGCTGGGAGATCATGGACCAGCTGTTTTGGCTGCACCGCGGGTCGGGTCCATTCTTCGGGACGCACATCCAGATCGACGGGTGGTCGACCCGGCTCCGGCCAGTGGGCGCCCCTATCATCCTGGCACGGCGTCCCTACAAGGGTCACGGCCGCACCATGACCAACACGCATCTTGAGCTCGGTACGGCCCTGCTCAACATCGACGGTTGTAGGTCCGAGGACGGCAGGTGGCCAGTCAACTGCGTGGAGATGCCGAAGCGCACCGACGAATTGCCGCCTGGCCCCAAGCACTCCACCCCCAAGCCGTTGCCGCTGATGCGCTGGCTTGTGCGGCTGGTCACTCCTGAGAGCGGGTGGGTGCTTGAGCCGTTTGCCGGGTCGGGCACCACCGTCGAGGCTGCGGGGCTCGAGGGCAGGAACTGTACCGGAATCGAGCTCGACCCGCAGTGGATTCCTGGTATTGAGTGGCGGATCGATCGGGTGCGTAACGCGTGACCTCGATTTGGCTTCGTGCCGCGGACTACGCGTTCCCGAACGCTGAGCGGTGGGTGCAGGAGCCTGTGGAGTGGGCGCTTGAGCGGGCGAAGGTGGACCCGTGGTCCAAGCAGCGCGACATCCTATACTCGGTACGGGATAACCCCGAGACCGCGGTCCACAGTTGCCATAACGTGGGCAAGTCGTTCACGGCGTCGCTTACCTGCTGCTGGTGGCTCGACGTCCACCCGCCCGGTTCGGCGTTTGTGGTAACCACCGCGCCCACAGGCGCCCAGGTGAAGGCCATCCTGTGGCGGGAGATCGGCCGGCTCCACAAGGCCGCGGGCTTGGAGGGCCGGACCAATCTTACCGAGTGGTATATCGGCGGCGAGCTCGTGGCGTACGGGCGGAAGCCCAGCGAGCACGAGCCGACAGCGTTCCAGGGTATCCACGCCGAGTACGTGCTGGTTGTGCTTGACGAGGCGTGCGGTATTCCGAAGACCCTGTGGGACGCGGCGTCGACGCTCACGTCTAACTCGACCTCCCGGACTCTGGCTATCGGCAACCCGGATGACCCCCACAGCCAGTTCGCCAAGAACTGCAAGCCCAACACTGGTTGGAGGGTTATACACATCGGTGCTGAAGATACGCCGAACTGGACCGGTGAGGCCGTGTCCGACACAGTCAAGCGCTCGCTGATCTCGAAGGACTGGGCCGCGGCTAAGGCCAAGTCCTGGGGTGTCAGATCCAGTCTGTACTGTTCCAAGATTAAGGGCCTGTTCCCATCCGACTCCGATAAGGGCGTTATCCCGTTCTCGTGGGCCTCAGCCTGCCGATACCTCGACTTTCCCACCAGTGAGACGGACGAGCACTACGCCGGCCTAGATATCGGAGGTGGGGGCGATCGTACCGTCCTGCGTGAGCGGGTCGGCATGCGAGTCGGTCGCGAGGCGATCTGGGACGAGGACGACCCGATGAAGCTTGTCGGTGAGATCGTCCTCAAATTGGAGGAGTGGGGTATTAGGCGGGTCGTGGTCGACATCATTGGGCTCGGCTGGGGCGTGGGTGGCCGGCTCAAGGAGCTATCCCGAATCCATACTCGCGGTATCCCAACCGACGAGAACTCCCACGGGGCCGAGGTGGTGGGGTTCAACGCGGCGGAGCAGTCCAACCAGCCCAAGCGGTTCTGGAACAAGCGGGCGGAGCTGCATTGGGAGGTTGGGCGAGAGCTGTCGAGGCTGCGAACCTGGGACCTGGGGGCTGTTGACGACGATACGATCGCGGAGCTGACTGAGGCGGAGTACTTAATTGTTGACAGCCATGGTAGAATTCGGGTGGAACCCAAGGCGGACATTAAGGCGAGGCTAGAGCGCAGCCCAGACCGATCGGACGCTTTGCTGATGGCGTATTGGGAGGGCGACACGTCTACGATCACGCTGCC
This sequence comes from Gemmatimonadales bacterium, assembly GCA_044867445.1. Taxonomy (GTDB): domain Bacteria; phylum Gemmatimonadota; class Gemmatimonadetes; order Gemmatimonadales; family GWC2-71-9; genus CAVVWJ01. The sequence continues at coordinate 45,016 of JBIOUY010000325.1, read as the reverse complement.
GGTGTCGGCGGCGGAGATGTCGCGCCCGAACACCACCGGGGCCTCCCCCGACCGTGAAGCCGAGGAAGAAGTGATGCGGATGGTCATGGCTGGGAGGCCGGTGTGACATTCCTGACACTGGCACTGGCTACTTCGTATCTAACCTACGTAGTGGCCAAGAGCGACTTCCCGCCGGTCGAATGGCTGCGAGTCAAGGTGTTTGAGAAGTGGGGCGAGGGCAGCGCTCCTGCCTACCTTGCAACCTGTGCCTGGTGCGTGTCCGCTTACGCGTCTGCTGCGGTTGTGGGCGGGTCGGAGATACTGGTCGACCTCAAGCAACCGGTTACGCTTTGGTTGGCCGTGGCCTTCAGTTCCGGGGCTGCTCACGCTATGCTAGGTCTGGTGGAGAAGCTGGGGGCTATGGCTGACGCGTGGGCCGCACGTCATCGAGGGGCGAACAAGTGACGACGATGACTACGAGCCGATCCGTAGTCCTGCCCACGTCACTAGTTGCCGCGGCTGAGATCCTCGACGGCGGCAGGGAATCGGACCCTACCCGGATCAAGCGCTCGTGGCAGGAAGAGGCGTGGGCGTTCTACGACGAATCCGGTCCGCTTCGCTACGCCACCTCCTGGCTAGCCAACCTGATCTCGAAGGCGCGGCTGCAGGCCGCGATCCTTCCGCCTGGCGGCGACGAGCCGGAACCCCTCGAAGCGGGACCAGCCGCAGACGCCGTGGCGGCTCTCGCCGGAGGGCCTGACGGCCAGGCCCAAATGCTGCGGTCGTGCGCCATCGAGCTCACGGTGCCTGGCATTTGCTACCTGGTTGGCCAGACCAAGACCGAGGATGAGGATAGTACCTGGCGGATCTACAGCCAGGACGTCCTGCGGCTCAAGTCTCCGGCATCGCCCACCCAAACCGCAGTCTACGAGCTGCTCAAGGGTGACCGGAAGTGGGAGCCGCTGCCCGATAATAGCTTGGTCATCAAGATCTGGCGCCCTCACGAGCGGATCTTCTGGGAGGCTGACTCGCCGGCTCGAGCCGCGCTATCTTCGCTGCGAGAGCTGAAGCGGATCAGCCTCTACATCGACGCTGTGTTGGTGTCGAGGCTGGCGGGCGCAGGCGTTCTCCTGCTGCCCCAGGGTACGACATACCCTACCGCGCCTGGCCAGAAGGACACCGCCAAGCACCCCTTCATCAGTGAGGTGATGGAGGTGATGATGACGGCGGTCAAGCAGCCTGGCACCGCCTCCGCCATCGTCCCCATCCCCCTCGAAGTCCCCCCCGAGCTGATCGACAAGATCAAGCACATCAGCTTCGCTACGGAGCTGTCGGACAAGATCTTGGCGATGCGGGAGTCGGCGCTCCAGCAGTGCGCCATCGCCCTCGACGTACCGGCCGAGGTTCTCACCGGCATGGGCGAGGTCAACCACTGGGGATCGTGGCAGATCGAGGAATCCGCCGTCAAGGTGTTTGCCGAGCCGCTGCTCGAACTCATCACCGCGGCACTTACTCGCGGCTACCTGCGCCCCGTTCTCGAAGCTCAGGGCATCGACCCCGATGGCCTTGTCATCTGGGCCGACACTAGCGAGTTGACAGCCAAGCCCGACCGGTCCGACGACGCGATGTCGCTCTACGACAAGGGCGAGGCCGGTGGCGAGACGGCCCGGCGGGAAGCTGGCTTGTCGGAGGCTGATAAGCCGACCGACGAGGAGCTGGCTCGGTGGGCCTACCTGCAGATGATGAAGCACGAGTCGACCATCCCTGCCGCGCTTCAGGGGCTCGGGATTCCGATCCCGGAAGCGCTGCAGACCGCGCTGGACGCAGCCGCGACTGCCGCCGAGATGGCTGCACAGCCTCCTCCTCCACCCGGCGATGGCGGCGACATTGTCGAGGATGAGCCTGAGGAGGAAGGCGACGACGAGCGGGGCGTCCCCTCCACCCGAGAGGATGACGAGTTCAACGTACGGGTGGCGACCGTGATCGCGCTGGATGCTCACGTAACTCGTGCTCTGGAGAAGGCAGGCAACCGGCTCCGCAACTGTAGGTCCTTCGGTAAGGCCGACTACCAGGATTGCGATGACGACGCTGCCCGAATCCACGTGTGCCTTGGCGGGGTGCGCGGTAAGGAGGGCGTCCCCAGGAACGTGTACCAGCACGATTGGGGACGGGTGCGTCAGGTCGCACCTGCGCTGGGGCTGGAGCCGGGCGCGCTCATCCAGTTCCTCGATGAATACTGCACAGGTTTGATTGAGCTGGGGACTGAGCACTCGATCGAGCGACTCGAACGGGAGCTGCACGTTCGGGAGTACGTAGTTGCAGAGGCGGCGCTGGCCTCATGACTGACGTCCTCGACCTCCGACCTCCGAAGAAGGTAGACCACGAGGCCGTACGCACGCTGCACGTGCGCGGTATCATGATCCTCGAGGCTGCGTTTGAGGAGCGAGCCGTACGTTCCCTGCGACGGGTGCTCAAGGCGGTGTCGAGCTCGTTCGGCGCTGTCGTAGCCGCGGGTGAGGACGATCCCAGTGGCGAGGCGTGGGCTTCCTTCGATGACCTCGCGGCAATCAACGCTGGTTGGTCCGAGGAGGTAAGCGAGGAGCTGCTGCCGGCTCTGGCCGACTCCTACGCCGCGGGCGCGCAATCTGCTGGCCTGGCCGTGGCGGGGTCTCCTGAGATCCCGGAGTTCGTCAGCGACCAGGCCGTGGACTGGCTACAGAGTGCAGAGAACCGCCTGGCTCGGGTGTCGGACGAGGTGTGGTCAACAGTGCGCGAGGAGCTCACTGCTGGCATGCTCGAAGGTGAGTCCATCGACCAACTCAAGCGACGGGTGCGGCAATCGATGTTTGCCTCGGAGAAGCGGGCGCGCACTATCGCCCGTACCGAGGTGATTGGCGCCACCAACGCCGGCTCCTACTTCGAGGCTAAGGCGCTGGGCGTGTCGACCAAGACCTGGCTCGCCACCACCGACCGCAGGACCCGCCCTACCCACGCCACCGCTGAGGGCCAAGAGGTCGGAATGGACGAGCCGTTCCAGGTCGGTGAGGCGCTGCTGCGTTTTCCCCACGACCCGACCGGCCCAGCCAAGGAAACCGTCAACTGCCGTTGCACGATGCTGTACGACGACCATGGCGCGTGCATGTGTGTTCCGGGGTGGGCGCAGACCGAGTCTGGCGAGTCGCTGGCCGCTGCTGCCAATTCGAACTGTGCCTGCTCCGAGAACATCGCTGACCGTCAGCTCGCACTAAATACGTCAAAGGCGCTCACGCGGAAGGAAGCCGCTGCGCTGGATACCTATTGGGGCGACCCCGAGAACGGTAGCGAGCTGATTAACGCCCGGCTGCGGGCGAAATCCCAAAGGGGGATCCAAGACAAGGTCGAACTGCTTGACAGCGCGCTGTCGAAGAACCGCCTTGCTGAGAAGGCGACGGTGTACCGAGGAATAAGCGGCGACTATGCTCATTCACTTAAGGTGGGGGATAGGGTGCGAGACAACGCGTTCTTGTCGACCTCCACTGACCGCGCCGTAGCCGAACGATTCGCTCAGTCACTCCTACCCGGCGAAAAGGTGGGAAAGGTGATTCGCTTGGAGCTACCCAAGGGGTTTGAGGCGTTGCCGGTTCCCAGCGGACTGAACGAGTACCTGCTGCCCCGTAGCATTGGCTACCAGGTAAAGTCCGTTACTGACACCGAGGTGGTGCTGGGGCTATGACCGCCGCCACGCGATTCGTTACCCTACCAGGCGACCTTGAGGTGGGCGATCACATCGAGCTGGGCTCCCCAGACCGAAGCGTCACAGCAGCCTTGTCGCCTGGTTCGGAAGGCGAGCACACCGGGGCAATGATCGCCCTCATCCCCGACAACGCCGTTCATATCGCCATTGAGGGTGGCGAGTCGGCTGACGAACTACATACCACGATGTTCTATTTGGGCGACGCGGCCGACATCCCGCCCGAGCTCCAAGCCGCTATCGTGGCGGAGGTGCGACAACGAGCGTCCACCTATGAGCAGATCACTGGTACTACCTTCGGGGTTGCGATCTGGAACCCCGAGGGTGACGAGCCTTCACTGGTGTGGTCGGTAGGAGGACCCGAGCTCACCCCGTTCCGGGACGACATGCGACAAGCTATTATCAACGCACCCGACAACGTGGACGGTGAGCGACCGGATTGGTCGATGCCTGAGCAGCACGTGCCGTGGGTTCCGCACATCTGTGCCGCGTACGCCGACGACGTCCAGTCGTTGATTGACGCGATCCCCGAGGCGCTAGAGCATCGGATGGGCTTGGTCCCGTATAGCCACGTCCGGGTGGCGTTCGGACCCGACGTGACCGACATCCCGCTGGGGGGCGAGTAATGCCTTGGCACACAGTCTACCAGCATAGCGAATGTCCCGCAAGTCGACCCTGGGCTGTCGTTAAGGACGCTGATGGGGAGGTTGAGGGATGCCATGACACCGAAGAGGCAGCCGACCGTCAACTCGCGGCGCTATACGCGTCCGAACCCGACCAGGAGCTCGACGAGCTCGCGTTGGGGCTCATCAACCTGATCCGATCGGAAGGTGAGGTCATGGCCGACACGACCACCAAGCCGGCCACCGCTGCGCTGGCCACCAAGAAGAAGCCGCCCAAGCCCAACCCCGGTACGCCCGCCGACCGCCGGCTCAAGCGTAACCGGGATCGTACACCTCGCCAGTATGAGGTCGAGGAGATGCCCGAGATGGCTGGCCCGTTCAGGGGCTGGCACGGCGTGCTCGCGGTCGAGGGCCTCGAGACCGGTGACGGGCGGGAGTTCGCTCCCGATTCGCTCGAGTGGGCCAATCCGCCGCTCCCGCTGATGTGGCAGCGGCAGTCCGAGCCTCAGCACAACCGATCGGTCGTGGTTGGCCGCATCGACCGCGTCGAGCGGCGCGGTGCCGAGATCTTGGGTTGGGGTGTCATCGACCTCGGTTCGGAGGACGGCGCCGAGGTGGCGCGGCAGATGGGCCTCGACGTGGCAGGCGGTGTGTCCGTCGACGTCGACTCCGTCAAGGATGCCGACGTCGAGCTCATCTACGGCGACGACCCGGGCCAGGAGGATGTCGGCAGGGATGACGACGTCGTCATGCTGTTCGGTCCGCCGCCCGAGAAGGTGCTGTTCCACCGCGGGAGGGTCCGGGGTGCCACCCTGGTCGCGCTTCCCGCCTTCGTCGAGGCACGCCTGCGGCTCATGTCCGACACCGAGACCGACGAGATGCTCGCGGCACTCGCGGACGAGTCGATCGACATGCCTGAGCCGGACGCAGGGCTCGTGGCGTCCGGTGGTCCGCTCTACCCGCCCAGCCGTTGGTTCTCCAACCCTGGTCTCGATGGTCCTACTCCCTGGACGGTCGACGACGAGGGCCGCGTGTGGGGTCACCTCGCGCTGTGGAACTCCTGCCACACCTCGTTCGCGGATCGGTGTGTCACGCCGCCCCGTGAGCGTGACTTCCCGTTCTTCATGAAGCGGGAGATCGAGACCGACGATGGCAAGATGGTCGGTGTCGGTCAGATCACGATGGGGACTGGCCACGCCGGCCTGGGTCTCGACTCGCGGCCTGCTGCTGAGCACTACGACAACACCGGTTCGGCACTGGTCGACTGCGCGGTCGGAACCGACAAGTGGGGCATCTGGGTGGCGGGAGCTCTCCGACCCCAGGTCGAAGGTGCCAAGCTCCGGGAGCTTCGTGCGGCTTCGCTGTCGGGCGACTGGCGTCGTATCGGCGGCAAGCTCCGGCTCGTAGCCGTGCTTGCTGTCAACGTCCCCGGCTACCCGATCCCCCTGACCCGCGCTCGGTTCGCTGCTGAGGAGCCGATCAGCATGGTGGCCTCCGGTGTGGTCACCGAGGAGCGGGTCGCTCGCTACAAGCTGCCTCGAGTGGAAGAGCTCGAGAGCGGTGTTGTTGTCATCCGCAAGCGCTGAGAGGAGCGTCCATGGCATGCGGTACCTGTGGTCAACGGCGAGAGGTTGTTGACCAGTCCACTGCGGCGTCAATAGCCGCGGGCAAGCCACGTGCGAAGTACGTGGTCACCACCCCCACGGGTGATGTCGAGGAGTTCGACCGCTACATCGACGCGGTCGTGTTCCGGCGCACCTCCAACGGCACCCTCACCACGACCACGGCATGAGCGCCACCAGGGCAGCCTATGAAGCCAACCGGGCGGTGTGGTCCGACATCCAGAGCCACCTGCCGCGACTGTTCGATCTGGTGATCGACAACGCCGCCACTCGGGTCCTTGAGCTGGGCGTCCGATCGGGGGTGTCAACCACCGCGTTCCTCGCGGCACTCGAGAACAACGGCGGGCATCTGTGGTCCGTCGACCTCGCCCCTCCGCCCCACCTCGAAGGGCCATGGACGTTCGTGCTCGGCAAGAGCATCGACGTAGCGGCCGTGCAAGCGTCGGCAGGAACCGACCCGTTCGACATCGTGTTCGTCGACACAGACCACACCTACGAGCTGACCCGAGCCGAGATCGAAGCCTGGGCGCCCCACCTCAAGCCCGGTGGGCGTATGGTGTTCCACGACACCAACCTCGAGCGGTTCGACCACCACACCACCCCACAACCCGCCTTCCCTGTTCGGACCGCCATCGAGGAGTGGCTCAACAACGACGCCCTCGCGGTGCTCGAGGCGTTCTACCCCGACTCGTACGGACTGACGATCGTGAGGGTCCCATGAAGGTACTGATCACGGGTGGCTCGGGTTGGATCGGTCGCGCTACCGCCAAGGAACTCCGACTGCGGGGCCACGAGCCGATCCCCTTCGACCGTCGCAACGGGATGAACGTGCTGGACGTCCCGAAGCTCGACGACGCCGTGAGGCAAGTCGACCATGTGATCCACCTCGCCGGCATGCTCGGCACCCATGAGCTGCTCAACACACCCCTCCAGGCCGTCAGCGTCAATGTCATCGGCGGATTGAACGTCGTCACCTCGTGTGTGCACCACGACGTGTCCCTGACCGAGATCACCATGCCTCGGGTCAACCCCAGCATCTACGCCGCCACCAAGGCCTGCGCCATGGACTTGGCAAGGGCATTCCTCGACGCCGGCCAGCTTCGGGCCAACTTCGTGCGAGCCTACAACGCGTACGGACCCGGTCAAGCCTATGGCGGCGACCACCCCCAGAAGATCCTCCCTACCTTCGCCTCTCACGCCTGGGCCGGTAAGGCTCTGCCCGTGTGGGGTGACGGCAGCCTGTGGGTCGACCTCGTCCACGTGGACGACGTTGCCAGGATGCTGGTAGAGGCCACGGCCCAACCCGGCGATGGGCAGGTCTACGACGCGGGGTCGGGCTACCCCCAGACCGTGCTCGCCGTGGCACGAGCCGTCAACGACCTCACCGGCAACGTAGGTGGCATCGATCACTTGCCGCCCCGGAAGGGCGAGCGTCGGAAGTCGACTGAGGCCGATGTCGCGCAGGGCGAGGGTTGGGATCGGCTGGGCGGGTGGCGTCCGGTGTTCGACCCCGAGAGGTTCCGGGAGGCGGTCAACAGCTACAACTCCGACGCCGCGGTTACTTTGGACTCGGAGCCCCCGTTGTGACCGATCCCACCGTCGCGGTCATAACCTCCATCTACGGAGGCTATGACCAGCTCGCGGCCCCTCCGCCTCAGGACCTGGAGGCGGAGTGGTTGTGTGTGACCGACCGACCCGATCTCGACGGCCAGGGCGCGTGGAAGGTAGTCTACGAGCCCAAGGCTGAGGCGGTGCACCCTCGCCTGGCAGCCAAGATCCCGAAGTGTCTGCCCCGCCTTTACACCAGCGCTGACGTCGTGGTGTGGGTCGATGGTTCGTGTCGCATGAAGGAAGCCGACACCCTTCGCCGGCTCGTCATGGCGAACCCGCTTGCGCACCTATCTCAATTCGCCCACCCCGATCGGGATTGCAGCTTCGAGGAGGGCGCGTTCTCGGCACTGTTGCCCAAGTACATCGCCACGCCGATCCCTGAGCAGATGGCCCATTACCAAGCCGATGGATACCGGGCGCACTGGGGCTTGTGGGCGACTGGCGTGATCGTGTGGAATTTCACGCACGGCATCGAGCTGCTCATCCGGTTTGGTCAATCGTGGCTCATCGAGCAGCTCCGATGGACCATCCAAGACCAGGTGTCGGAGGCGGTGGTGTTGCAGCGGCACGGGCTGCGTCCGTCAGTCCTACCTGGGAATCTGTGGGCAAACGACCTGGTGGGGTGGGCACCCCACAACAGCGGCCTGTGACTCCGGTCGTGGCGGTCATCCCTACCATCGGAATGTCGCCGCACCTTCCCAAGTTGCTTGACGCCATGCGAGACGACGGCGTCCCCACCCTACTCGCGGTGAACAGTGACGAGCTGCCGCAATCGGTGCGACAAGCACAAGCTGACGTTGGGTGGGGATCAGTCGAGCATCGACCCGGCCAGACCATCTACCAGGAATGGAATGAGGCGGCTGAGTGGGCTTGCTCCCTCGACGCCCACCTGCTAGTATTGAACGATGACATCGACCCGGCTCGCCACCTCAGCACCGCCCTGGGGACTGCGCTTGACGAGCACGGTAGCTACGGGTTGATTAGCGCGGACGCTGGGCATCCGTTTCCCCAGTCGACGATAGGTGCCGAGCTACATCCGGCGGGGTTCCGGCTCGGGGCACGCCGGGCCTTCGCCGCGTGGGCGTTCATCGCTCGTCCGGCTGCTTGGCAGATGATCGGAGACTACGAGGTTTGGTACGGCGACGACGACCTCATAGCCAAGGTTGAGGCCGCCGGCTGGGATGTCGGGTATCAGCGATGGACTGGTGTCGGCCATGACACGTCATGCACCACTCGCCAATTGCCTTGGACTAACGAGGCTGTTGCAAGGGATCACGCCCGATGGGTAGCCTCCGGCCAGGGATAACCGTAGCAATTCCGTCAATACCACCTCGGTCTGGGCTGCTTGCCCGAGCGGTGTCGACCTGTGCGGCTCAGACGCTCAAGCCTGCGGCGGTCTCGATTGCTATCGACGTCGACCGGGAGGGTGCGGGACCTACCCGCACTCGAGCGCTTGGGGGGTCTCGTACCGAATGGACCGCCTTCCTCGATGACGACGACGAGATGCTAGGCTGCCACCTCGAAACCCTGATGAACCTCCTGCGGGAGTTCGAGGCCGACGTGGCGTGGTCGTGGTTCGAGGTGGTGGGCGGAACCGATCCGCTGCGCCAGTTTCGCGGTCGACAGTGGAACCCTCAAGATCCGCACATGTTCCCGATCACGGCGCTGGTGCGGACCGAGATGGCGCAGGACATCGGGTTCTCCCCACCTATCCACCCATCAGGCCAGATCAGCGGTGAAGACTTCCCGTTCTGGCTGGCCATGCGCGACGCTGGCGCCAAGTTCATCCATACCCCCGAGATCACGTGGTGCTGGCACCATGACTCCAATAACACGAGCGGGATGCCGAATCGATGGTAGCCAGCACTCACATCGTCGATGTCACGTGTGTGAGCGGCGGCAAGGTGCGCACCCTGTCGGTAGCGGTGCCTGACCAGTTCGTGTCCTTTCATCCGATGACCAGGCTCGAGTTCTTCGCCCTAATGCAGCACCGGGCACGTAAGCAGGTTGGGCCAGTAGCGGAGCTCGTCTGGACGGCTCGACCCGATCCCAGCTACACTCCTCCGAAGCCTCCAAAGCCCGAGCAGCTAGGACTCTTCTGATGGGACAAGCCAAGAATCGCAAGCCGCTCACGGTCACCGTGGTTGTGCCCACCATCCCGCCGCGGGCGCGCCTGCTTGAGCGAGCGCTCGAATCAGTACGAGCCCAAACTAGGAAGGCTGACTACGTCCTGGTAGCCCTCGACGAGGAGGGTGCTGGCGCAGGCCCGAATCGGAATCGGGCGTGGCGGTTGGCCGACACGGACTACGTGGCGTTCCTAGACGACGACGACGAGTTCCTGCCCAACCACCTCGCGCTATGCATGTCGGCGGCGAAGGCAACAGGCGCAGACGTGGTATACCCGTGGTTCGAGCTCGTGGGGTGGCCGGAGGCAACCCCCGAACGGCCTGACCCCCTCGCCACCAGGCACAACGGTGAGCTGGTGCACCCGCTCGGTGTCCCATTTGGGTCTGAGCAGGCCCGGCACCTGCGTCAATACGCGTGGATTCCGGCGACGATCGTGGTGCGTCGATCGATGCTGGAGCGGGTGGGAGGCTACCCGGCTCCCGGCTCAGCAGAGGCCGTCCGATACAATCAGTGTGAAGACTGGGCACTGCTGAACCACATGCTCGATGCGGGCGCCAGGTTCCATCACGTACCGCACCGGACGTGGCGACTCCACCACGGTGATGGAACGGCCGGACTCCCCTGGAAGGAACAACTCAATGCGGAACTTTGAGTGGGTGCTAGGCGACGTCGTTCAGGCCACTGGGTACATCGACTTCGACGACTCGGTGCAGATGCTCATCCCCGGCATGGCTCCCATCGGGTTTCCGACGGTGGCCGCCATGGAGGCTCGAGTGGCCTCTTTGCCGCTAGGGTCGCAGATGAGTCTCCGGTGGGTTGCATCGTGAGCTGGCTCGCCGCGACGCTCATAACAGTGTCGTCGTTGGTGACCGACGCTGGCACTGCCCAGTACCTTGTGGAGCGGCTGGTGCAGGGTGCTACCTTCTGGACTGTAGGCGCCTTTGGTGGTGCGTCCGTGCGTGCGGCGGTTCAACGGCTACGTGACCATTGATCATCGTGTTGTCGCTTTCATTGCTGTCCTCATCGCCGTAGTATGGGCCTTTAGCGCCTGCGCTGACGCCTTCATGCACACGTTCACCATGTCCCCTGGCGTTCAGGCGGTCATGATGTCGATGTCAGGCGCGCTGTTCGGCAGTTTGCTGCGGCGTGACAGCAAGGAGCGGGAGCAGCAGCCGGCAGAGGAAGAGGAACATGCCTGACTCATCCAAGAACGGCGACCTCACGATCCATCGGGTGCAGCGGGTGGCGTGGCTGCTTGCTTTCGTGGTGGGCGTGCTGTTGGTGCACTCGGTGGTGATGCAGATACAGCTAACGCGTGGAAACCGGGCGTTGGACGAGATCCGGCAGGACTCGAACCACATCAGCAACTACGTCGACGAGCTGGAGGCGGCTCCTCCGATCGACCTTCAGCCTGTATTCCGGGCTGTGTTCGACAGTCGGGACATCCTGTGTGACGAATACCCTGAGCACGAGGTGTGCCAGGGTACTTGACACGTCGGCACGGTCGTGGTTTAATTTTGATATGACGACGACCGAGATCACGCCATCCGAGAACGGCACGGTTAAGTGCTCCTGCGGCGCCCGGTTCTTCTACACCCAGCGCCACGTCTGCGACTTCTACGACAACAGCGCCACCACGAGGGACCCCTTCGGGCACGCCGGCTACACCCCCACCGCCAACTACGACAGCCCCGCCCCCGAGCGGACCAGCGGTGGCACCGGCAGCCACACCCCCAGCAGGCGGAGCAACCGCTACCCCGGCAACTGCGTCAAGTGTGGCGGTCGAGTCGAGGCCGAGGCCGGCCACCTGGTTAAGGACAACAGCAGGACCGGCGGCTCGCCCTGGGGTGTCGAGCACAAGATCGGTCAGTGCAACGGCATGATGAGTCGTGACGAGGCTGCTGAGGCCGCGCAGGCCCGCAAGCCGGGTGGCGCCCCGATGAGCGAAGCTCAGGAGAAGTTCCTGCGGGGCCTGGTCGCTCGCAAGACCCCCGACGCTGACGTCGAGGAGATCGTCAAGACGATCGTCGAGGCCAGCGAGCCCCGCAAGGTCGCCAGCGCTCTGATCGATGCCCTCAAGGCCGCCCCCAATGCTGCCAAGCCTGCCGCCGAGGTCGAGGTTGAGCTCGAGCGGCGTGGCGACGTCCACGTCATCGACGGCCAGTACTACCGAGTGCACGTGGCCCAGAACAGCGGCCGGCTCTACGCCTGCGTCTGGGACGCCGCCACCGAGAGCTTCGAGTACGCCGCCGGCATGATCGGCAAGCTCAACGACGGGAATAAGATCACTGCCGAGCAGGCCGCCGCCTTCGGCGAGATGTTCAGCCGGTGTTGCTTCTGCAGCCACCAGCTCGACACCCCCGAGTCAACTGCCGTTGGCTACGGCCCGGTCTGCGCCAAGAAGCACGATCTGCCGTGGGGCTGATCCCGGAAGCCCCAGTCGAGGCGACTCGGCTGGGGCATTGCCCCGTGTGGGACCCGCCCGCAGCGATGACCGCCGCGAAGCGCTGGACTTGTGACTGCGGGCACGCCGTCCTCCGTTACGGATCAAATGTCTATGGCAGCGCCACCGAGGCCTCTTGCCCCAACCCGTCCGGCGATGGTACACTGGCGACATGACGACTGACGAATACCCATACGAGGACCGCCACTTCCCAGGCGGATTCGACATGGACCAAGGACCGCACCCGATCAACGCTTACGTCGACGGTTACCAGCAAGCGATCGACCCTGGATGGCCCGCCGACTACCACATCGGCACCGCAGCGTTCGAGCTCGGTTTCGATGACGGCGTCGACCGCCGTTACGGCATCGCGCCCACCTCAGACCAGGCCCGGTGGCGGGTAATCGAAGAGGGCCTGCTCGACGAGGTGCCAGTGGAGGTAGTCGGACTGCCGCCGGAGTAGAGCTACCGCCGGCCCCGCCGTGGCCGGCCCCTGAACCGCATGGTCGTAGGTCGTAGCGGGGCGGGGCCGGATAGCCGGCCGGCTCGACTCGCCACCCGGTCAAGCCCTGCCTGTTGTGCTGAGACCTGGTCAGCTCGCCAGGCTAGCACTGACGTAGCGTTCTTGGGGTCGAGCTCACTGGCTCTCTCATAGACGTCAGCGAACTCGTCGAAGAAGGTTGTGGTAGCGCTGACTACCCGCCGCATTGTGGCGAGGGCACCCGGGGTGTCCGTACGCATCACAGCCGCAAGCTCCTCAGCGTGCAAGGCGAGTTGCCGCTCCTGCTGTCGGCGCTCCTCGGCTTCTACCAGATTCCGAATCCAGGCTGGCATCGCCCCTACGGCCACCATCGCCACGCTGAACGGTAGCCCCGGATCTCGGATTTCGTCCATGACGCTCACGTGCTGATGCTGCCGCGCCAATAGCACTCAAGTACCACCTCGTGGTCGACCCTGGCCTTTGCGTTGGCACCAAACCCGTAGCGGGGTGTCCCCACCTCATGGGTATACACAGCAAACCCTCGCCCCTCTAGAATGGCTGCCCACTTGGCGACTGCTGGGTACACCTCGTCGTCGATGATGCAGTCTGACATGTTGATCAGCACCCGAGGCGGCCACCACATGGTGGCAGCTTCGGCAATGGCCCAGTAGCGCGACTCCGACAGCTTCCCCTGCCGAGGCCCGTGGCGCCCCATGTTGTCAGGGTCGAGCGGTTCGTCATGTCCGACCATCTGTGCTCGCGCTAGGCGATAGGTGCGACGCCCCTTCGGGTTGGTGGCGCGGAAGTGGTCGGTTAGGCCGTTGGGGTATACCGGCGAGGTGCCGATACAGTACCGACCCTCGGGGTAGGACTCCGAGTAGCGGCTGTTACCAAGCCGAACCCGGGGGTCTATGATGTAAGGCTCCTCGATCTCGGTTCCCGTAAAGGCTAGTCCGAGGGAGTCGCAAAGCGCCCCCATGCGCTCCCCGGTACCAGCAAAGGGGTCGTGGACAGGCCAGCCCCACTTGGTGAGGATGGGTGCCATTACCGCTAGGACCTCAGGGGAGAACCGAGAGGGATGGACGCCTACACTACCCACAGCTTACGCCACCTCACTAGGTTGTAGTCGGCTTCGGGCGGTCCTGGTTCCACTACCCCCATTAACCACTCGTCAACCCAGCCCTCTTCGGTGTCGTGGACCTGGCGCTTCCAATAGCGTCCTACTGAGGGTGCAGTTGGCATGCTTGTGGAGTATTCACGCATGCGGTCGAACACTTGACGGCTGACTAGTGCCTCGGTGGGGGTTAGCAGAACCTCTAGCATCGTCGCGGCAGTCTACCCGCTCGGTCACTAACTTGGCAAGTGCGGCGCTTGACGCCCGTTGACGGGCGTGCTAAACTCACGCCAGGTTTGCGCGGAGCGTAGCCTGCGGGTTCGGAAGCCCGCCCGGTGTCAAAGACATCCGGTAAAGGTGAGGTGCGAAGCTCCCTCCAGTCCGAGTGTGTAAGGGCCACTCACACCGACCGGAGGGATACCGATGACCCGTCGGCCCGCAAGCTGGATCTACTTCTTCGCTGACACGCCGGCTGACGACGCGGCTGGTGAGGAGGAGGAGCTCGAGACTCTCGAGATCCCAGCCGACCTCAGCGACCGCAACACCGTCAGCGACACCGATCTCACCCGCTACGAGACCGAGCTCGTCGCCACCTTCCAGGCCATCCGCAGCAGCGAGTCGCTGTCGTCCGATGACCTGTCGGAGCTGCGCACCATCAGCGCATCCGTCAAGCGGGTGCGCGAGGAGATCAGCCGCCGCGCCACCGAAGCTGCTGCCATCGTGGCCGAGGCCGACCAGCTCGAGGTCGACATCCTGGCCGCAAGCACCGAGGGTGACTCCACCGCCGCGGAGACGCCGGCACAAGAGGCTCCCGCGGAGGAGACCCCAGCGGCCGAGACGCCGGCCCCCGCCGAAGCCGACACGGTCACCGCCGCCGCGCCTGCCCCGCTCGTCATCAAGCGGCCCCGGCTGAACGTCCCGCTGTCGGAGGTCCGACGTCGGGCACCCGACCCCGAGCTCAACCCTCGCACCGAGGCTCTCGTCATCGCCGCCCCCGACGTCCCCTCGATCGTCGCCGGTTCGCACCTCGACAACCTCGAGATCCTGACCGACGCCGTGCACCGTCGGGCCAAGACCCTGGCCAACCCCAGCGGTGCGATCACCGTCGCCACCATCCGGCGCGAGTACGACATCGTACTCGACCGCGAGGCGGCACCCGACAAGATCTGGGACATCATGCGGCGTGCCGCCGACCCGCAGCACCTTGTGGCTGCAGGCGGCTGGTGTGCCCCCAGCTCGATCATCTACGACTTCTTCAACATCGCCTGCGACGACGGCATCTTCGACGTGCCGACGGTTGGCGTGACCCGTGGCGGCATCCGCTTCCCCACGTCGCCCTCCATCGCCGACGCCCTCGACGACATCTGGCTGTGGACCGAGGGCGACGACATCGCCGCCGCGACCGGTTCGGGCACCAAGCCCTGCGTCCGGGTCCCCTGCCCCACGTTCAACGAGGAGCGGCTGGACTGCCACGGCCTGTGCATCACCGCCGGCAACCTGACCGAGTCGGCATACCCCGAGCTGATCCAGAACTACCTCCGGCTCGTCATGGCGGCTCACCGCCACGTCATCAACCAGCGCATCATCGCTGATGTCGTGGCCCAGTCGACGGCGGTCTCCGTGACCGGCACCGACATGCCGCTCACAACCCATCTCCTGGGTGCCATCGGCCTGCAGGCCGCGGACTACCGGGAGAAGTTCCGCATGTGCGACGACGACGTGCTCGAGGTCGTCCTGCCGCGGTGGGCCAAGGAGGCCGTCCGGTCCGACATCGCCAAGCGGACCGGCACCGACCTGCTGGCGGTCAGCGACTCCCAGATGATGGAGTGGTTCGACCTCCGCAACGTGCGGGTCCAGTTCGTCTCCGACTGGCAGGTCGGCTCCGGCGACTTCCCCGGCCAGACCACGGCTCGCACGTCGTGGCCTGCAACCCTCCAGTTCCTCATCTACGCCGCCGGCACGTTCGTGGTGGGCAACGGCCTGGACCTCGACCTCGGCGTTGTCCGGGACTCGACGCTCAACGCCAAGAACGACCACACCGCGGCCTGGACCGAGGAGTGCAAGCTGGTGGCCAAGATCGGCCATGAGAGTCGGGTCGTCAGCCTCGACTACGCCGTCGACGGCAACACCGGCGCTGCCAACCTCGACGGCCTGGCGATGGTCTGATCCTCCTAGCGAGGGTCAAGTCAACGTAGGCAACCCGACAGGGAGAGGAGCGCTCGGATGGCAATGAGCTCGGCACGGATGCTCGTAGCACCGCCGACGCGCAAACCCCTCCCTTACGGGTTGCTGAATGCAGCGCAGCCGCAGGAGGAAGTGGACCCCCATTGGGCGAACGGGGTCCGCTTCCAGCCTGTTCCTTGCGGCCCTGCCGGCATCACGCTGGAGCCGTGTCCCAGCGTAACCGGCGGTCCCAACATGGCGCCCACGGCGTTTGGTATGGAGACCCGAGGTACCTCGGCGTTCTCGCCATACGCGTACATCGACTGTTCCACGGTGGGGCACATCGAGGAGGCTCAACAGCTTGCCAGCGCGGCCCTTACCTCCGGCGAAGGGCGTGCAGTCGAGCGAGAGTTCTGGACCGGCGAATTTGGCACCCAGCCTCACCTGGCGGCGAATGCCGCAGTCACCGGGTCGGATGGCACACTCGAGCAGACCGCGGCTGTCGTGGTTACCGGTGCCGCTCTCGATGCGGTCGAGGCCCTGGGCGTCCTTGAGGATGCTCTAGGTTCCTGCTACGGCAACGAGGGCGTGATTCACGTCACGCCTGCCACCCTCACCCACCTGTTCAACCTCAGCGTGGTCTACCGAGACGGAGCGAGACTCCGAAGCCCCAACGGCCACCTCGTGGCGGCTGGGTCAGGCTACCCCGGGACCGGACCTGACGGGACTGCCCCGGCGGGCGGGCACGCGTGGATGTACGCAACTGGCGCGGTGACGGTGCGCCGATCCGGCATCGTGTTGCCCTCGCCCCAGCAGGTTCAGGTCATCGACCGGAACAAGAACGACGTCGTCCAGGTCGCCTACCGAACGTACGTGATCGGGTGGGAATGCTGCCACTTTGCTGCTTTGGTGCGGCTAGGCGGCGAGATCACCGGGTCCGTTGGACTCCCCACCTGACGGAGGGTAGAAGGAACCATGACCGCTCCCGCACTCTGCGCATCGCCCATCAAGGGCACCCGGATGCGCATCATCAAGGAGGACGCCTGCGGAATCCCGGTGACGGGTGCAGGCAGCCAGATCGTCACCAAGGGCTTCGTCCAAGTGCAGCTCACGCAGCAGTACGAGGATGGCACGGACTACCAGCTCCGCAACGCCCAGGGCGAGTTCTGCGTCAACGAGACCGGGCCGGACCAGTTCCGGCGGGTCGACGCACAGATCCAGTTCTGCTCCATCGACCCGGACGTGGTGAACCTCATCACCGGGTCGACCGTGATCACGACCGGCGCCCCCGCCACGGGTACCGGCTTCTGGGTCACCGAGGGATCGGTCACCCAGAAGTTCAGCCTGGAGGTGTGGCAGGCCGTCGCCAACCAGGTCTGTAGCGAGACCGGTCTCCCGTACTTCGTGTACTGGGCCTTCCCGCACCTGTCCGCCGGACGGTTCAACGACTTCACCATCAGCGACGCAGCGCTGGATTGGTCGTTGTCGGCCAAGTCGAACATCGCGTCCCCGCTGTGGGGAACAGGGCCAGGGGCCGCGCCCGACTGGATCTCGGCGGTCCCCGCCAACGCGCACTTCGGCTTCAACATCGCGGCCCTGCCCCTGCCGGCCGAGACCGGCTGCGGAGCGGTCACGCTCTCCTGATCGAGCGTGTTCGGGGACCTGTGCGAACCGTGGCCGGTTACATGGTGCTGTGACCTAGCCGCATTGGGGATCTCGCCGGCTGTGACCGGCGAGGCCCTCATGTTCGCGTCAGCGATCCTTTGGGAAGCAACAGGACGGCAGTTCGGTAACTGCCCCGTCACCCTACGGGGCTGTCGCAAGGACTGTCAAACGTTCCCGGGTTGGCTGCCCTGGTGGGATTCGGTCAGCTCCACCACCGCGTGGGGCTGGCCATATCCCAGCTTGATTGACGGTGTGTGGTTCAACCTCGCCTGCGGAATGTGCGGCGACTCGTGCACATGCTCAGGCTACTCGTCGATCACCCTCCCCGAGCCGGTGGTGGAGGTAGTCTCCATCACGGTTGACGGGGCAGCGTTGACGCCAGGCGTCGACTACGTAACCTACGACAACCGCGAGTTCGTTCGGGTGGGCGGCGAGTGGCCGAGGTGCCAGGACTGGACCGTAACGGGCGGACCAGGTACGTGGATCATCGAGGCCCAAATTGGTGGACCGGTTCCACCTGGCGGTCCGATGGCGGTCGGGGTTCTCGCCTGCGAAATCGCCAAGTCCTGTGCGGGTCAGGACTGCGACCTTCCTGAGCGAGTGACGTCAATCACTCGACAAGGCGTCAGCTTCACGGTGAACGATCCAAAGGAGTTCCTCGACAACGGGTTGACCGGTTTGTACATTCCCGATCGGTTCATTCGTACGTACAACCCAGCGGGTATCCAGGACCGGGCGCGCGCCTGGAACCCCGACGACTTCTTGCCTCGGATGCAGTGACCCCATGGCTGTCCTGCTCGAGAGGGTGTACGACCTCGCACACCACCTGCTCGAATGTGTGTGTACGCAGCTTGGTGCTGAGTGCCCCACTCGTAGCTGCGTAGCGCCTGGACGGGCGCCCAGCTTCGAGAACTGCTGCTCGGGGCCAACCGGCGGACAGCTTACCGTCAACGCCGTTCGCACCTACCCGTCGGACACCTTCCCCGACCCTAGTCGAGGACAGCAAGCCAACTGCGTGTCACCATACTGGGTCGTCCAGTACGACATCGCCTTGATGCGGTGTACCCCCGTCACGGCATCCGGAGACCCCAAGAATCCGCCCACGTGTGACCAGCTCGACGAGAACGCCCAGCTCATCATGCGAGACATGGCGACAGTGCACCTCGCCCTAGGCTGCTGTCTCGATAACGAGGACGACATCACGGTGTTGATCCGGCAGCCCTATTCGTGGCTTCTACAGGGTCAGGAGTCGATCGGTCCCGACGGTGGTTGTGCAGGCTCCAACACCACGGTGCTTGTCGGCATGTCTCCCTGTAGGGAGTGTTGATGGGCAGCTTCAAGATCAACAACGGCGGCGTCAGCCTGATGTTCCGATCCCCCTCCGGGCCGGGCGCCCAAGAGCTCCTACGCCGAACCCTACGTGTCGAGAATCGGGCTAAGGTCCTGTGCCCAGTCGACACCGGCCGGCTTCGAAGCTCTATCATTCGAGGTACCGTCCGAACCACAGCAACAGGACTAGCGCAGGGAGTCGGCAGCCCGGTGGTGTACGCCGCAGCGATTCACGAGGGTTCTGGCCCTCCGTCGTGGAGCGGCGGACGCGGACCCAGGCCCCGGCCATTCCTGCGAGACGCACTACAGGCAGCCAATCCTACCAGAATCGAGACACGATGACTGACGCTGACATCAGCACCGAGGAGCGCGCCGCTCGCGTCGCCGCGGCATCGGAGGAGGCCAAGGCAGCGCTGCAAGCCTTGGGTCGGAAGCTTGGTGACGACCTGGCTGAGCCGGAGGAGGATGAGGGCGACAGCCTGGTGTTCGTCCGCAACGGCTGGATTCGCTTCACCATCGCCGGCAAGCCCTACAAGCTCCGCCGCCCCTTCCTGGGCGAACTGCGAGACCTCGAAGTCGCGTGGGAGACCGACCAAGAGGCCCTCACCATGGGGCACAACCAACTCAAGCTCGACTCACAGGAGCTGCTCGACGAGGCTGCCAAGCTCGAGGCAGAGGCCGCTGAGATCGAGGGTCAGACTCGACGCAAGATCGAGCTCGACATCGAGGCCAGCCATCTGGCGTTGAAGGCGTCAGCCGAGAGCCGGAAGCTCCAGCGCAAGGCCCAGGATCTACGGGCCGAGTGGTGGGCTCAGGTGTTCAAGCTCCTCACCCCCCATCCGCAGGACCCGCCTCCCGCCGATCAAGTCCCGAGTTGGGTGGCCAACATCGACCTACAGCAGCGAGCCATCGCCCACTGGCAGTCCGCCCCTTTGGGCCGTGGCGGCTGAAGGGAGACGAGCCGCCTAGCTCTGAGTCAGCGGACTGGCAAACCGGGACGGTGATCGACTCCTACACTCCACTATACCAGGCGCTGCTCACCAGGGGAATTCGACCGAACGAGGCCGACCACATGGACCTTACCGCCGTTGCGACGCTGCTGGGGGTGCGGCCCGAACGGCGCGCCCCCGTAAGCGACAACGGTAGTGTAGATGGTCTCAAGCCTCCGCCGTGGTGGAGCGGCGGCGACGAAGCCGCGCAGTCGAGTATTGAGGCTGCTCGCCAGATGGGCTTCGTGGTGGGGATGACGACGTGAGTTTCGGAACCGCGTCGGTAGACGTCGAGCTCGACGCCAAACGGGCTGTATCACAGCTTCAAAGCCTCCTGTCGACGATCGCCAGCTCGAACGCGACCGTCACACTAGCAGTTAACGTGTCGAATGTCGCGCCCGCAGTAGAGGGCGCGATCGACGCGGCCGACAGCGAGGTCACAGTCGTTGGCGACGCCCAGGACGTAACCGGCTCCATCAACGGAGCGGTTGATGCCGCTGACGCTGCGGTTGAGGTCACGGGCGACGCCACCGAGGTTACAGGGTCGATCGACGGAGCGGTTGACGCCGCTGACGCGCACGTGGTCGTTACGGGTGACGCTGCTGAGGTTACTGGCTCCATCGATGGCGCAGTTCAAGCCGCCGACACCAGCGTCACCATCACCGCTGACGATGACGGCAGCGTTGACAGCCTAACCAACTCCCTTAACAACCTGAACCTCGGCACAATAGCCGCCACCAATTCGGGTCTCAGGTTCCGCACGGTCTTTAAGACGCTGTCGGTTGCGGGTGTGGCTACTGGCCTATTCCAAGCCGCTCAGGCCGCGTCCGATCTAGCCGAATCCACCTCGAAAGCCACGGTGGTGTTCGGTGCCGGCATCGATGAGATTCAGGCCTTTGCCAGCACCTCCGCCACGGCACTGGGCCTATCCGAGCAGGCAGCTCTCGAGGCTACCGGCACCTTCGGTAACTTGTTTGTGGCCATGGGTGCCACCAAGGATCAGGCTACCGACCTCGCCCCCGAGGTCGTTACCCTCGCGTCTGACCTAGCTTCGTTCAACAACCTGGGTGTCGACGAGACCCTTGAGAAGCTGCGGTCGGGTCTGGTCGGTGAGATTGAACCGCTGCGGTCCCTGGGTATCTCGTTCAACGCCGCCCAGGTCGAGGCCAAGGCCATGGAGTTGGGTCTGGCCGACGCTAACGGCGCGGTGTCGGAAGGCGCCAAGCTTCAGGCTCGATGGGCGCTCATCCTCGAACAGTCCACAACCGCCCAGGGTGACTTCGCCCGGACATCGGATGGGCTCGCCAACCAGCAGCGAATCCTCTCTGCTGAGTTCCAGAACAGCGTCACGGCGCTGGGCCAGGCCCTGCTGCCGGCCCTCCTCGAAGGTGTGGGCGTAGCTCGGGACCAGCTCATCCCTGCCTTCCAGGAGTTCGGTGAGAGCGTCCTACCGGCACTAGCCGACATCTTCGTGTCGTTGCTCCCCGTGGCTGGCGGGTTCACTAACCTTCTAGTTGCGATGGCTCCAGCACTCACCGCCGTGGCGAGTGCCATCTCGTCGGTTCCGCCCGAGCTCATCACCCTGATCGGTCTCCTAGTCGCCTTCCGCAAGATTGGCGGAAGCGACCTGGTGTCGGGTCTGGTCAGCGGGTTTAAGAACCTGGCTAATCCCGCCACCGGGCCTGGCGGATTCACCACCTCGCTCAAGGGCAGCATCGGGTCGATGGTTGCCGCTAACGCGGCCAGTGTCGGACTGTCGCTGGGCCTAGGCGTAGTGGCTCTCGCCTTCGAGGAGAACGCGCGGGAAGCTGCCGAGTTCGCCCGCCAGGTTGCTACCATCAAGGGTGCGATCGACGCGTCCTTCGAACCCGGCATCAGCACTGTCGACGGATTCACCAAGGTATTCGAGAACCTGGTCGACCAGGGCGGGACCGCTGCAAGCCTGCTAGCAGGAATGGGTGTCACCGCTGAGGAGTTCGGCGCCGCGGTCAGCAGCAGCAGCGGCAGCACTCAGGACCTTACCGAGGCGCTAGGGTTTACCAGCGAGGAGTTGGGCATCCTCAACGCCTTCGTTGGTGAATTCAATGAGCAGCTGAATCAGGCCACCCGACAGCAGGTCGAGGCTATCCGAGCTTCGGGTGAACTGTCTGAATCCTTCGTTGACCAGGCCGTTAAGGCTGCCACCACCAAGGAGCAGTTCGGCGACAACGTAGTTGCCACTGTCGACTACGTGGAGGTACTGGGAACCCTCACTGATGAGCAGGCTAGGCTAGCTGCGCAAATCGGCGTAACCGTCGACGAGACTGGCGCCCTGGTTGAGGCTACCGGCCCAGCGGCCGACGCCGCGGAACGGCTACAGCTCACCCTCGACGGAGTCACCACGGCCGGTGGCGACACCAACACCGAGCTGGTGCGTCTGGCGATTGCTGCCAGCGATGCTAGGATTGCTGAGGAGGACCTGCAGGCTGTTGCTGACACCCTCGGGGTGTCCATGGAGGATCTGCAGGGCTTCATTGGTACGGTAGTCGACATCACCAACGAGCTTACCAGCGCCACCCTGTCGACGCTGCCGTCGATCCAGGACCTGGCTGGCGAGTTCGACCAGTTCACTATCGAGGGATTCCGTGACAGCCTCGCTGAGGCGCTTGAGGCTGCCCAGAACTTCAACACCAACCTGGCTACAATCTCTGAGGAGGGCGGTCCGCGCGTCGCAGCCGCCGCAGCGCAGCTAGGGCCCGGCTACGCACAGGTGATCGCGGAAGGAATCCGGGACGGCCGTGGTGATGTGATCGACCAGATCGAGTTGTTGCTGGCCGGGCTTGAGGGTACAACCGCCGACACCACTGAGATCGTCAACACCCAGCTGGGGCCGAACCTGGCTGCCGCGATCGCCGGAGCAGGAGACCTAGCAACAGCCGCATTCGGAGACGCCTTCCACCCGGAAGTCCCTGCCACGGTGGCTACCCACGGCACCATCGCCTCCATTGAGCAAGAGGACGCCAACATGACCGCGGCCGGGCAGGGTCTCGGCACCTCCGGCACAGATGGCTTCCGAGACGGTATCAGCGACATGTCCATCGAGGGCGCGGGCGAGGCCGATCTCACCGTCGACGAGATCAAGGCTCGCAACAACGCCGCCATCCTCGCTGGTGCACTGTTCGGCGGGTCTACCACTTCTGGCTTCTCGGGTGGGATCGCGCCCATGCCAGGCATCGGTATCAGTGCCAGCAACGCCACCATTACTGGGGTAAAGAATAAGGGGCCGTCGGCCACGGTCGCTGGTTCAATATTTGGTATCGGCTTCACAGGTGGTACTCGAACCGGTGCTGCCGGCATGCCGGGCGCAGCGTCCAGCGCTGCCCAGAGTGCCATCGACAAGGTCATCGCCAAGCAGTCCGGGGCGTCAAACGCAGGATTTGGCCTGGGTGCGGCCCTGGGCCAGGGCATGCAGTCCGGAATCAACTCCGTGGCCGCCGCGGTGGCCGCGGGCGCGGCAGCGCTGGTAGAGGCCGCCATAGCCGCGGCACGGTCGAAGGCCAGGACAGGGTCGCCGTCCAAGCTGTTTGCTGAG
The DNA here is from genome assembly GCA_044867445.1 of Gemmatimonadales bacterium. GTDB lineage: Bacteria > Gemmatimonadota > Gemmatimonadetes > Gemmatimonadales > GWC2-71-9 > CAVVWJ01. Next base: position 21,569 of record JBIOUY010000325.1, on the reverse strand, counting down.
CTCGGTGACGACATGGGTATGGGTGTGGTGGTGGGACTCGAGGGTACAACCCGAGACGTGGCCGACGCATCTGCCGACCTGGTTACGGCCGCAGCTAGCGTGGCTGCCAATGAGGCTGCCTTCGTGCGGCAGGCCCGCGCCCTAAACACCAGCATTGATCTTGCTGGTGGCAGCTCTACCGCAGCGGGCGCTACCAGCACCAACATCACCATTGCAGCCGGAGCCGTTCAAGTGCGGTTCACTGGATCGGCTGTCCCCACCACGGACGAGGCCAGGGCGGTTGGTGACGAGATCGGGAACGCCGTAGCCGACACCCTGGAGCGTCGCTCCCTTCGAGTCGCAGCGAGGACAGCCTAAATGGCCGGCATCGAATGGAACACCCACGCTCCTGGTGAAATCGGCAACGAGCACGTTGACGCCGGGCAGAAGGTCGTGTCCATCAACAAGCCCACCTTCTTCTCCGGTGCGCTTACCTTCCGCAGTCGACAGACTGGCGCGATCAGCGGCGTCGATTTGTTCGCTGACAATGGTGCCTCAGCTCCTACGCTCGACACTCGATACGGCAGCCTAGCTCGACCAATGTACGCCGAGATCGTCCCCGCGGGTAGCGAGCCGATGGCGGTGTCGGTGGACACCTTCAACCCCACCGCGATCACCGGTTCCGGCATGGTCAACGAAAACCTGACCACCCCCGTCACAGTCTCCCGCATCCTCACGAACGACGACGGCCTGTTCATAGCCGCGCCCTCGATCAACGACTATATTGACGTCCAGTTCGATACCGCCGCATTCCCACTTGATCGCCACGTGCTGGGCATCGTCGTTATGTCGCATGTCAACATCACGTATCGCCTGAGTCGGGGTGATCCGGGGTTTCCGCCGACTACCCAGGGACTCCAGTGGTTCAAGGACATCCCGGTGTTGGCTCCCCGCACCGTCCCCTCCGAGGTGCAGACCGGCGAGGTGAAGCTCGACCAGGGCGGGTCAGCCTGGTCTCACTGGACAGCACAGCAGGTGCGAGACTTCCGAGCCTCGAGTGCGGGCGGCACCCGATACTGGCGAGTTCGGTGCCGCGCAGGTCCCGGGGCCTGGCGCATTGATGAGATGAAGATGTACGTGATCTGGGCCCCCGAGCGGCGAACCGCAGTCGGGATCGGGTCACCTACCACATCCTTCGCCTGGACCAGGTTCGCCATGGCCACCCCACCTGCAACGGGGAGTCCATCGCTAACCAACGGCAACGACTACACCTTGATGGTTCGCCGGATCACGCCCTATTCGGTGGACAGCGTCGATACAGCGGTGCTCCCGTGGCGGCACCTGCGAGGCTTCCCACAGGACCCGAACTGGAAGGCCCGGGATGTCACGCAAAACTCGCTGGCCATCCTCAGCCTAAGTGACCCCGTCGAGGGTATCGCAACTGCCAAGATGGTAACCGGGTCAGCGTTCACAGCCGACTCGCAACCCTACAACTACTCGCGCAACGCCCGCGTATGGGGGTCGGTCGACACCGCCTTTCAGACCATCACTATCACCGGCTCCGCGACCTCGATCACGTACGGGCAGGCATACGCGCTGGCTGGCTGGAACCCGGCCAACGGTCGACCTGAGGGTCCGCTCCGCTGCGAGGTCATCCGAGCAGCGGATGGAGTGCGCGTATTCTCGCCAGTCGAGATCTCGGCAGCCGACGTCGAGCGGCTACCCATCGAGTCCCCCACCAACAACGTCGACGACCAGGGCACCCAGTACAAGATCCTGCAATTCCGGTTCCCAGAGTCGACGGTACTGGCCGCCGGCACCTACCGCATCCTATTCCAGTCTCCCGCCACCACCGAGGCCAAGGCGTGGCGAGTCGGCGCCCTCGTGGCGGACTCCATCGGCAGCCCCGATCAGACGTGGTCCGTTGCTGGCATCTCGGGAGGGTCCAACGCCGCCACCGGGACCTGGGTATCCGGCACGACGGAACGAGCTCTCACGGACGGCGTGACCGTGAGCTCGGACCTGCTCACCACGCTGGCCGCCGTCCCTGCCGCAGTCACGGGACTGGCCGCCGCGGTAGGAACCGTCACCGCCCACCACGCCGAGGTGTGCACTCGGACCGGCGGCTGCAACGGGTGCGCCGACCAGACCTCACCGTTCATTTCGTTGTCGTGGTCAGCCGCGCCAACCGGAAGCCCTGACGTTGCCGGCTACGACATCGATCGCCTGGACACGCTGTCTCCCGACTGGGAGCGGGTGGCGTTCGCAAGCGGACGCCTGACCACGGGTTGGGAGGATCACGAGGCCCGCATCGGCGTGGCCTCAAGTTATCGAGTACGAGCTGTGCTCACCAGCGGCATTACTGGCGACTGGTCTGCTACGGTGTCTGCTACCCAGCCAACTGGTCAGATAGCGTTGTCGTTCACCAGCAACGCGGCTACCGGCATGGGTGTCACCTACCCTGAGGTGTGGACCACCAAGGAGGCGGATAGGAGCTTCGCCTTCACCGAGTTTGATGACGTGTCGTACGAGACCGTCTACGCTCGAAACCGGCCGATCGCGCTCCGTCCCATCGAGCGCCAGGGCGTGGTGTTCACCCGCACCGTGCTGCTTAACGCCGGGTGCACAGTAGCGCTCCCCACCCTCGACCTGTTCCAAGCCATCCGAGATTTGGCGTGGGCACCGATTCCCTACGTGTGCGTACGAGACGGCGAAGGCAATCGGTGGTTTGCTGGGCTGCAAGTGCCTGACGGTACGGGTATTCGGCCCGGAGAGCGGTGGCTGGCTGAGGTTGGGTTGCGAGAGGTCCAGGACTCTCCGTCGATCCTAGACACCTCGGTAGCCCAGGTAACAGGTCCAGTGACATTGGGAACGGATCTGTGAGCATCCAGACTCTCCCGGGCGGGCAGATCGCCACCAGCTACTGGTTCGAGCTGCTCGACATCTCGCACAACCCGATTGGGCGACTCAACGCCCTGTCGAGCTCGAGTGCCAGCATCAGTAACAACATCAACCGTACGGTGAAGCGTCAGCTTGGTGGGCTGGTGCTACCGCCAACCGATACCGCAGCAGTGAACACCCTGACCGACCGGGTTCGTCCTTGGCACGTAGATCAGGCCGGAGTCCAACGGCCCCTCGGTATCTTTCTGTTTGCGGACGCAACGCGAGACCGGCGCACCTACTCCTCCGTCCAATTTGCGTCGGTGGGATCGCAACTGTCGCTTACGGGATCGCTGCTTGACCAGCTATGCACCATCGACCAGGCAACCGAGAAGACCACCTCCTACCCACCCGGCTACTCGGTCGCTGTCGCCCTACAGGAGCAGATGGAAAGATCGTCCGCTATCGAGTGGACGATTGATCCGTCAACCGCCAGCATTCGTGGCTCGGAGTGGTTCGTCAAGCCCGCTGGCACCTCGCTACTCGAAGTTATCAACGCCCTGGCCGAGCTCGGGGGCTATTACTCGCTGTTCTTCGACAACTCCGGTATTGGGCGCCTGATACAGGTGCCTGACCTCGCGTCTAGCGACGTCGACTTCGCGTACAGCGAAGGCAGTACCGTATTTGCCAACTCGATCAGCGAGACCGACGACATCCTCCAGGCGCCGAATCGCTACATCGTGATCAACAACAGCATGACCGACGAGTCTGTGTCGGGTCGCTGGGACATCCCAAGCACCTCTCCCAACTCGATCGCCAACCGCGGCTTCGTTGTGGCCAAGGTGATCGACGCTCAGGGCGTCGAGTCTAACGACGACGCCACCGCTATGGCTAAGGCTGCCGGCCAGGCCGACTACTCGACATACGCCTGGGCCAACTTCGACACCGTGATCAACCCCAACCACGACACCTACAACATCGTCGGTTGGCGGGGCGTCAAGCACCGTGAGCAGGCTTGGTCCTTCGACCTAAGCGCCAACGGTAAACAGCGCCACGAGCTGCGACGCATCTTCGCCGAGGAGGTGCCCGTATGAACGAGATGGAACTCCTCGAGGCTGCTGTCGACGCCGCTGTTCGGGAGGCGGACCGTCGGGCCAGCGTACCGTTGGTGCGGCCCGCAACCGTTATCGATATCGACCCCACCAATTCGCTGGCCGAGGTCGTGATTGACGGCGACGAGGACGTCAGCGGAGCGAAGGTCGTGGCGCCTATCGGCCTTATGGCTGGTGACCGGGTTCTGGTGCTGTTCAGCCCTCCGCAGGGTGCTGCGATCATTGGTCGCAAGAACGGTGACTTTGATGACTGGCACTTCGTGGGCACGACTGACCAGCCTCCCTTTGGCACCAACTGGGCGAACGCTGTGGGCACGGGCGCACTCAACGAGGCTGGCACTTTCGCTCGGGTGTCGTTCCGCCGCCGGGGCCGACTCATCGAGCTGCGAGGGCGCGGCTACCGCCCGTCGGTAGCCGCGAACAACGTGGTGTACCAGCTTCCGCAGGAGTATCGCCCACAAAACGACCTGACCTTTCTGCAGACGTTCGGTGCCATCCTGGACTACGGGTTTGTGGTGGTGCGGGCTGCCGGTAACGTCGAGGTGCTGAATGGGCCAACCAGCTCCGTCGACGGTGCCAGCGGGTTTGCAAGCTTCGACGGCATCCTGTTCTCGACCGACCCGCCACCGGAGTGACGACACATGCCTATCGTTTACGAGGACCTTGATCTACCGGCAGGCGGAGCTCCCAACGCTGAGGTTCGCATCACTCTGGTCGGCGCAGGCGGACGCCCTATCGCCGGCCGCGTCCAGTCGACAGGTAAGACCATCGTGGGCACCACGGTGCTCACCTACAACAATGGTGGCATCAACAGCGCTGGTATCTGGTCGGCCGACCTGGTTGCCAACACCGACATCCTTCCCCCCAACACCACCTACCTGATCGAGCGGGAAGTCGGCTGCGACATCCCGCAGATATTCGTGTCCGTGCCAGCCTCTGGAGGGCCATTCGAGGCGTCGACCATTGAGGATGATCCGTTGAACAGCATCGAGCCTTCGGTCCTGAGCCAGCACGCCGCCGACCTCGCGCTTCACGGGGGCGGCATCGAGGTTCAGCACAGCGATCTGACCACCTCCATGACGATCACTGGAGCGGCTTTCACCATCGCTCAGGTCACGGGCGTACAGATCGTGGTGCCGGACCTCAACCGGCCGGTATACCTGCACGGTCGCCTATTCCTGGCGACTGTGTCTGGTGCTGGTGCCCAAGACGTCCAGGCTTGCATCGCCAACGCCACATCGGTGACCGGCGGTCAGATCAACGCCCTCACCGTGCTCGACGCCGTGTTCTTCGAGGGCACAGATGACGACGCCATCCCAACTGACGTGTCCTTGTTCGCCCGACTGCCGGCACACTCAGCAGGCGCCTACGTCATCGGAGCTTCCCGGGTGACTTCGCCCTTCAACGTTCGGGTGCTCAGCTCGGCGTTGTCCAAGAGTCACCTGTATGGGGTGACGCGATGACAGGGGTTGTACCCACAAACTTCACGGTGTGGACCTCTCGGGGGTCGCCCTCATACCGATCGGGCGAGGGCCACCTCGTCTACGTCGGCAGGAGCCAGAACTCCACCGACCAAACCCCTGTAATCTTCTGTCACGGGTACCTGCTGGCCATCTCCCAACAATACGCTGTCGACGGTATCTTGTCGGCTAGCTACATCGACGACATGCAAGCCATTTGTGGCGGAGCACGACTCCCCGTCATCGCCTCGGACCTAGGCGGTCCAAGCACCTGGGGCAACGACTCGGTTGTGGCCACAGGCGGAGCCATCGATGACCTGATTGCCTGGGCCAACAACCCCGCCACCGCCCCCGATGCCGTGGTGACTGGAGCTCCCGTGTTCGGTACCCGCACCGACAAGGTGGTGCTGTTTGCTGAGTCGATGGGATGCCTGAACGCTCTCAATTGGGCTTGGCGCAACCCCGGCAAGGTCGAGGCCATCGTGCTGCGAGCCCCGGTGGTGGCCTTGGATGCCTTCCACGACCGCAACTCGGGTGTGTTCGGCGCCATCATCGAAGCCGCTTACGGCGGGTCGCCTGGGTACGAAGCTGCGCTAGCCACCCATGACCCGATGGAAAACCTCGATCTGATCCGGCCATTCGGCCATCGCATCCAATGCTGGATCGGCACCGCCGACGAATTCATCCCCACCGCCGAAGTGCAAGCGTTCGCTGAGCTGGTGGGCGCCGAGTACCACGAGCTCGACGGTCTCAACCACGCCCAGACAGTCAACACCCCACCAGACCAGGTCGGGTTCTTCATCCTCGAAACCACCCGCACCAAGGAGAGCACCTTCCTGCAGTGGGAGCCAACCGACTGGGGCCGACTCGATGAGTACATCCTCACCACCTCAGCCAGTGGCAGCCCGAACCAGTACGACAAGACCACTACCGTAGGGAACCGGGGTCGACGCGGTGTGATTACCGGCATCGCCGGCACCGACGGCAACGACCGTCGAGCCCTGCTCCTGCCGACCGAGGAATTCAGCGCTGTTGATGCTGAGGTGTTCAGCACCTGGTACTCAGCTGACACCGCCATCGGTGGTCAGCAAGGCCACGCTATGCGGGCGGTGATTGACGAGGGCGCTGGCACGTATCGCATTCCCATGGCGTGGCAGAATATCTTCTTCTCCATTCCGTGGATCATCAACCTTGCGGTGTGGACCGGACCGTTGCTGGGCGTCGACGCGAGCCTGACCCTGAACGGCCTAGTGGGCGGCACCATCCCGGGGCTGCGCCTAGCCTCCGGCGGTTTGGTGCTGGCCTCGAGTCGTAGCGGTGGGATTGCCACCTACCAAATCCCCCTAGGTCACAAGGTGCAAGTAGGCGACCTGATCAACGTCACCGACATGACGGACCCCACCATGAACGCGGACGAGACCGTGCTCACCGTCACCGAGAACACCTTCACCCTGGCAGACGCCGGAGCTGACACAGTGTCGGGCGGTGACGGCACCTACGGCAACTACGGACGGTGCTTCCCCTACCACGTGCGAAGCCGTATCCGGGGCGTGTCACCAGCCGTAATGGACGTCAAGGCATGGCCGCCCGGGTATGACGAACCAGCGTACGGCGACCCCGATTGGTCGTTGACCTGGACCGACGGTGGCAGCTTCGCCCACCCCGGCTACGGTCGGGCTGGCGTTCTGTCTGCTCACGTCAGCCTTGGTGACATGATTCAGTTCGGCGCGCCTGTCACATTCAACGAGCTGTAGCGCACCTCTAGTAGCGAAACTTTCCCCCGTGTTAAAATCCAGGAGGAGGGCAGCCAATGGAAGACGGATGCGACATCGACATGACCGACCCAGCCCACGTCACCACCGATGGCGACATCGACGCCCTGGTGTTGTTTGCTGACTGCTGGGACGACCCCGAGGCCGTCGAGCGACGAAAGGCCGAGTGGGCGGAGCTGTTCAGTGATTGACCTCCTGCTGCCTACCCGCATCCGCCGCAAGGGCGTGGCGGTGGTTGAGGTTGCCGGCTGGCAGACCCGCACGGCGGACGGAACCTACAACCCTCGGGGAACGGTCAATCACCACACCGCCGGAAGCCCGACCGGCAAGGTACCCAGTCTCGCCGTGTGCACCTACGGGCGTGGCGAGCCCAACCCACTTCCTGGACCACTGTGTCAAGTGCTCCAGTCGAGGGAGACTGGGCGCCCCGATCAGGCTTACATCATCGCCGGAGGCCGTGCCAACCACGCCGGCTCCGGGGGATGGCTGGGCCTGTCTGGCAATGGGTCGGTGTCCGGTCTCGAAGTCGAGCACACCGGGCTTAGTGCCGTCCCGCTGGCTAGACTCGAGGTATCGGCCCGAATCCAGGCCGCTCTGCTTGAGGCTCCCGGCTCCACCCGAGACGCAGCCTTCTGTTGCCAGCACTCGGAATGGACGCCCCGTAAGATCGACTTCTTCGACCTCGCTCCTTGGACGGTCCACACCTTCCGACAGCGGGTCGCCTACTGGATCGGCCGCTCAGCCGAGGAGGACGATATGACACCTGCCGAACTCCGCAAGGAGCTGAAGGACGGTGAATCCCGCCAGCACATCAAGACCATCGCCTTTGGTGCCGTGCTTGACGGCATGCGCGAACCGTCCGAGGCCCGCCCGGACCGTGGTGGTCTACGCGGCCCGCTCAAGGACGTGTTCAAGGAGGCCATCCGAGAGATGAAGGCAGACGGCGAGCTCTGATGTCGCTGACCCCGCCTCTTTCCTCCCCCGCTGGGGAGAACATCGAGGCGTGGAGTCAGCTACCCCGAGTGCTGGTCATCACCCAGGACCAGACAGGCACCATCGAGACCTCCGAGGTCAACGGCGAGCTTCGAGCCTCCCAGACCGGTAACTTCGGCAACCAGCGTCAAGCCTTCCTAACGCAATGGCGAGCAGCCGACTCGGAGATCCTCAGCCTGTGGGGACCGCCCTCCACGTTCTCGTCATCCGCCAAGCCGCAGGTGGGCCACCTACATCGGGTAAACCTGATGCCCGACGGCCGTACCTACCAGGCCATCGTTGTATTCCACGATGCCTTCCTCGGTCAGCCGCATCAGCTTCACTGTGAGGTCATCACCTTCGACGGATTGACGCTGGGCCAGATTCAGGACTCGCCGCTCACCAAGTCGGGACTGGCCAAGATCCTACGGGTGTGGTGGGCAAGGCGGTTTAGCTTCGGTGTCCAGCTTGCTGAGTACCTGTCGGAGCCTCGAAGCATGCGACTCGTCGAGGACGGCGACATCGTACGCGTCCAGAACATGGCAGTGACGGGGTTCAACACACCCGCCACCGGGTTGCCTGTCACCAACTCAGTACCAGACCAGGGCTACTTCCGCCTCACCTTCACCGGCACCAACGAGACCGACGGGCAGGCGGGTGGCGATGTCTCCTGGGTCGACACCAACAACACCGCCAAGAACCTGATGCCCTACTGGGTGCGAAGCCGGGTCGACGGCGCACGGCTGCGCGTAAGGCAATGGGTGTACGGCGAGATCGAGCCGAGAACCTGGGACAAGGATGTCACCTTTACCGACGACCGCATGCCCAAAGCCGACGGGTGGAACGGCGTATGGGTGGGTCACGTGTTCGGCGGGTCGTACCACAAGTTCCGGTACCTGACGATCCAGAGGCTGAGATGAAGGTGCGTATCCACCCGGCTGACCAGTGGGGGTGCGGCTATTTCCGCTTGATCTGGCCCGCCCAGGAGCTCCAGCGCCGCGGACACGACATCACCATCATCCAGCCTGGCGATGATTCTGCCATCGGCGGCATCATCTCCGGTGGGCGTCTCACCACCGCCATGGTCCCCGACGGCGACGTGTTTGTGTTCCAGCGGCCGACCAACATCCTGTTGGTAGACCTCATTCGCCACCTCCGCCGTGAGGGCAAGACGGTAGTGGTCGACATGGATGACGACCTGTCGTGTATCCACCCCGCCAACCTGGCGTTTCAGATGCTGCACCCCCGGAACCCCCAAGGCAACTGGCAGAATGCCATTGACGGGTGCAAAGCCGCCTCGATGGTCACCCTGTCGACGCCACAGCTCGTTTCGCGCTATGCGTCCCACACTAACCACGCCGTCCTCCGCAATTGCGTCCCCGACCACTACTTCGACATCGAACGGATCGTGGGCGAACCCCGACGCTGGGGCTGGGCTGGGGCGTTGTTCTCCCACCCTGACGACGTCCCGATTCTGGGTCGCACCGCCAACGACCTCGCACGAGCCGGCTACCCGATCCGGATCGTAGGCGACCCCGACGGCGTAGGACGAGCGTTGGGGTTGGCAGCCGACCCCGAGTCGACCGGTCGGCAGAGCCTCGAGGACTGGCCGCACGCCATCGCCGCCACACTCGACGTCGGGGTGGCGCCCCTCGCGGACACCCGATTCAACCGAGCCAAGTCCTGGCTCAAGCCGCTCGAGTTTGCCGCCCTGGGGATTCCCTTCGTGGTTACCAATACCCCCGAGTACCAGCTCCTCGCTGACACTCTCGGCGGAAACGCCGTCAAGAACAAGCCAGCAGTGTGGACTTCCGCCGTTCGCAAGCTTCTCACCGACGACGTGCTCTACGCCGAGACGAGTGCTGCCGTACGTGAGAACGCCAAGGCGTTCGCTCTCAGTCACCACGCCGACGCCTGGTGGGATGCGTGGACCGCGGCTTATGAGGCAGACCAGTCCTTGACTCGTCCACAAACCACGTGGTACGCTTCAGCCTGATCCGCCAATGACTGTCACCAACTTCGAATTTGCTGACCGAGTGGGAATCCACTACACCATGGCCTCACGTCTCCGGAACGGGGAGCGGCGACCGGGACTGGCCACGGTCATCCGCACGATGCGCGCCTTCGAGCTCACAGGTGACGAGGTCACCGAATGGCTCGATGCCATCAGTGCGGGACCGTCCGACTCCGGCCGATGGCTACGTGCGCACGTCTTCGAACGAGCAACCAACCCAGCGACCCTACCAGCGGCAGGGTAGCGAGTTCCTACTCAACGCCGGCCGCGCCGTCCTCGCGGATGAAGCCGGCTGCGGGAAGACGAACCAGCTACTCCTAGCCGCCCGAGGGAAGACGCTTATTCTATCGCCCGCCGGTTTGGCCGACGTGTGGCGCGAGGGGATTGAGCTGTGGCAAGACCAGCTCGACCCTAGCTGCGACCTGCACTGGATGTCCTACAGCGGCATCTGCAGGCGCATCCCTAAGGAGCCCGGGAAGCCGGCAGCCATGGTGGTAGCCGCCCCCCGTCCGGATATGGACGAGCGTTGGGACACCATCATAGCCGACGAGGCCCACTACCTCAAGAACCGGAACACCAACTGGACCAAGGTGGTCCGCAAGCTGAGGTCGGAGCGGTTCTATTTTGCTACCGGGACACCGCTGCCCAACTGGGCGCACGAGGTGTTCACCCTCCTCCGGTTCCTGTACCCAGGAGACCGACGGTTCACCAACTACCAGAATTGGCTGGGTGAGTACTTCCGCGTCTGGAACCCACCGTGGGGCGGCAAGTATCACGTCGAGGTGAAGGGCCTACACCGGGGGCTCACCTGGGACCAGGTAGCTGAGGAGTGGGGGCTCCCTGGACGGTGGCTTCGGCGGTTGATCGACGACGTACTCCCGGAGCTCCCGCCTATGACTCGCCAGGAAGTCAAGGTACGGATGACCGGTAAGCAGGCCACCGCTTACCGTCAGCTCGACAAGGAGTGGCGCACCGTCCTCCCCGACACCGGCCACGAGGTGGTGTCCTGGAACGACGGCGGAATCTACATGAAGATGCTGCAGTGCTCTACCGGGCTGTTCGCTCTCAACCCGGAAGAGAAGGCTGGGTCCGCGAAGCTAGCTACACTCCGAGATCTAATGGCTGAGCGTCACCATCCCACCATCGTGTTCTGCGCCTTCATCAACACGGCGGAGGGGGTAGCGGAGCAGCTACGTAAGGACGGGCGGTCAGTGGGTGTCGTGAGTTCTGCCTACGCAGCGTCTCACCGGCTCGATGCGGTGAACGCCTTCAAGCGAGGCGAGACCGACATCCTGGTTGGCACGGTAGGCGTGCTGTCCGAAGGCATAACGCTAACCCGAGCTGACACGTGCATCTTCGTAGAGCGATCACCGCGGCCTATCACCAACGACCAGGCCCGTCGTCGCATCCGCCGGTTCGGCCAGGATCGACCCACCCTGTCCATCGACCTGGTTACCGAAGGCACGGTGGATGAGGACCTTAGCGCCCTCATCGAGCGTAAGGCGGAGCAGACCGACCTAGCACTGACCGGCATCGACCTCGCCGCGTTACGAGGACGTTAAGATGCGCGATTTAACCTTGACCTCAGCGCGCCCACGTGGTTTAATTTGGTTATGGCGACAGCGACCCCCACCAGCACCAAGACTTGCGGTTGCGGCTGCGGCGAGGCGGTCTCCCGCCGATTCCGTCCCGGCCATGACGGGCGTCTCAAGGGTCGCCTGCTCAAGGCCGCCAAGAGCACCCACTGGGCCGCTCGGGAAAAGGCCGTCGTTGAGATGGTCGAGATGGGCTGGGGCCACTTCCTCCCCGCCGAGGTTGTCGCCAACACCAAGGTCCGCAGCCGGCACAATGGACGCCTGGTCGAGACCCGCCACGCTGACAGCCTGCACGGCGTCGTCCAGGACGAGGCCGAGGTTAGCCACAGCCACTGGGGCTGCCCCACCCAGGTTGGCCGAGGCCGCTGGACCAAGGTCGAGGATCACGACGGCTGGCTGTGCGGGACCTGCGTCCACACTATGGATTGGAGCGAGATGGTCGCCCACCGTCGCCTGCACGAGACCTCGATGGTTCAGGCCAAGGGGTGAGCATTGGCGCTGACTGATCACGACGCCCGCCGAGCCGCCTTCGAGACTGTTGAGGCTGGAGTTCACCGCTCCAGCCTCACCAGCTCGCGCTACTACGTGGTGTGCACCCTCTGCGGTGGACGCGTTAGTGTGCTGTGGTCTACGATGAGTGACCGTCGCGGCCTCGGCGTGGCTCTATACGACGCTACCCGCCTGCACTTCGAGGAGGAATGCAGTGCCGCTTGAATTCACTAAGGTCTCCCGGTGGATGTACGTAGCCGACGGGTACGTGGTTCGTTGGGACACCGTGCGGGGCGGGTGGCGTGTCAAGGCCCCAGATGGGACAGTGGTGGGCGAAACCGGCCGAGAGGTGGAGGATGCGAAGTTGGTTGCCAACTTCCACGCGTTCCCAGATGAGTACAGGCCGCCACCGATCCCTAGTCGGACGGTCGAGATTCCGCACTTGACAGAGAGACACGGAGATGTTTTAATGGTGGAGCGATCCAATGACGACGACAAGGAGCCATCCACCATGAAGAACTGCCAGTGCCTCGTGCTGACGGGGGACAGCGAGGGCGACACCCTGGTCGCCAAGCCCTGCACCGAGCAGGTGCCCGACAAGCGAGACTTCAAGCCCGGCCACGACGCCAAGCTCAAGTCCGTGCTGCTCAAGGCCTACCGGACCGGCGACGCCATCGTGATCGTCGATGGCAGCACCCGCACCGAGGCCGTGCCCAGCATCCTCGCCGCCGACCGGGGTTGGTCCCAGTTCATGAAGCCGGCCCCCGCCCGGAAGCCTCGCAAGGCCAAGGCCGACGGCAAGGACAACACGGGTGTCGACCACGCCGACGATCAGCCCGACGTCGAGCCCGGTGTCACCGAACCCGCTGGCATGAGCATGCCGGCTCGGGTCAAGGTCCGCGGGGCCTGGAAGGACGGGGTCGTGACCAAGGTGGTCGCCGGTGACACCGCCAGCGACCCCCAGACCATGACCGTCGCCTACACCAACGGCAAGGGCAAGACGGTGAGCACCACGCTCAAGAGCAACAGCGACAAGCTCGAGCTGCTGTGAGTCCTGACCGCTCCCGGGGGCTACGACCCCCGGGCCGCGGGACTGGAACCACGGTCGCTAGGGGAGGGCGGGTCCGGTTTATCTCGCGGTGGCCTCGCCCGCCCTCCCCAAGCATGCGGTCATAGCTCAACTGGTAGAGCGCTGGTCTCCAAAACCAGTCGTTGCAGGTTCGAGTCCTGCTGACCGTGCCCCTTAGCCGCAAGGGAAACCGCCAAACTCGGGAGGTAACTCCGATGAGTGCAACGACGAAAGAACTGAAGGCCCGCCTCAACACCGACGAGCTCGAGATCCCGCCCGCCTGCCCAGCCTGCAATCGTTTCATGGGCAAGGATGTCACGCTCTACGTGTGCGACGACGGGTCGATCATCTGTGCTCGGTGCCGGCACGACGATCAGCTCAGCATGATCGCGTCCTGGGACTACCTCCCCGAGTGGGTCGTGTTCGCTCGCCGGGAGTGGCGGCGACTCGCTGCCCGGTACTCGCCGCGCAGCCTGCTGCGACGCCGACGTGAGGCTCAGCAGTGGGCTTGGGCGTTCTTCCGCGACTGCTGGCGGGACCCCAAGGCTGTAGCTCGTCGGGTGGCAGATCTGCACGAGATCAATCGGTGGCAGGTTGCTATCATGTCCGGTCTGCGGGAGCGTCGACCCACTACTTGACACCCAGTCAATTCGTGTGGTTTACTTGTGACATGACGACAGACGGCACCACCGAGCGTCCGTATTGCCTGTGTGGCTGCGGGACCAAGACTAAGGGCGGAGCGTTTGCCCCTGGACATGACGCCCGATACAAGTCTCAGCTCATCCAGACCGTGATCGACAACACCAACCCCGAGGCCGTAGCGGAGGCCATGAAGGTCCTCGACTCCCGTGGCTGGATCAAGTTCCTCGACAAGAAGCGGGAGGTGCTCGCCAACGCCCGAGCGCCCAAGAAGCGCAAGGAGCCGCAGGACGAGATCGCCGGCAAGGACGACGTCTACCTGATGAAGGCCGCAGCCAAGATCCTTAAGTGGACGGGCCAATACTACAAGCGCCACCGCAACCACATCGTCCTGACTCACGCGGGCGCGGCGCTCATCGCCAACCGGGTGCACCCCCTGCTCGAGCTCCCGGACGACGGAACCGAGCCGGAACCGTTCACCGAATGGGAGCAGGCAGCGGTCGAGCGCGCCGCAGGGACGATGGCGGCATGACTCGGCTGCGGGAGGTCAACTGGCATCTGTGCTTCGCTATTGGCTTCGTGATGCTGGCTGGGGTGACCTTCGATAACCTGGCGCGTAACGCCGTCCTGTTCGGCTGGCACTTTGACCGGTGGATCGGCTACGAGCCGTGGCTTGCGGTTCCGCTGCTGATGGCCATGCTGGCGGCTTCCTACATCGGCGGGAACGCCGCCGTCGACCACGCCTACAGAGTTGGTCGCCAAGATCTCGCTCGGGAGCTCCAGGAGCTGATGGAAACGATCGAGATCGATGATTGATGTCCCGCCGCTTCTCATCGAGAACCGATCAGTCGTTACCGGCGGATGGCAGTGGCGCCACACCAGCCCCAACGGTAAGACGGTAGCGGGCTGGTGCCCCACCCTGGACGCTGTCAAGCCGGCCTGCTTGTGGGCAGTGTGGGGAGACCCTGACAGCTACAAACACGAGGTGCGGCTCGTGCCTTGGAAGTCGCCGCCCCCGCTCGCCGCGTGCTCGATTCACGGACTCGACGTCTGCTCATGCTTCGAGGGTGGCCGTGCCTGACGTCGTGCCTGTCACTAACCGTACTGCCATCGGCCCTGCGCTCCCGACCCCTTGTGGGGCCTGCCCGTGGCGGATCTCCAACCATGGCAGACGTCACCCGGGCGGCTGGTACACTCAGCGCAACCGCGAGCGCCTGTGGGCCGGCATGCGGCGAGGTGAGCGCATGTCGTGCCACCCTACCGATCCGGCCAACCCAGTGCCCGATGGGTGGCGAGAGGTTCCGGTCGACACCGTGACCCGGGAGTGCCGCGGCTATCAGATTCTGGTCATGCGGGAGATGTCGATCCTGGAGCGGATCATCGTCTTCATGGGGGACCACCGCATCAACGGCGCAGCCGCGCACAAGATCTACCGGAAGCTCCGTCGACGGGGGCTCACCACCGAGGGCGCCGTGGCGCTGGTGGAGCGTAAGCTGTTCGGGGGCGGTCCTCCCGAGCCGATCGACCTCAACCAGCCTGTCAGTACCGGCCACGACTCGATGCCTTGGCCAGTGCGGGACAGCGACATCGACGAGGTGTTTTGGAGCGCTAACTGGTAATCGTCGTCGGGGGTTGCGCTAGCTAGTGTGGGTATGCTAAGCTGGGGGTTTCAGTGGAGCCCAAGGGAGGCCCGATCACATGCCCGACGCAGCCACCGAGGCAGCCAAGACCGAGACACCACGAGAGCCCTGTCTGTGCGGCTGCGGCAAGACGCCGACCCGCAAGAAGAGCCGCTTCATGCCGGGCCACGACGCCCAGATGAAGGCCGCGCTCTACCGCACGATCCGGGACGAGGCCGTGTCCGTGGCCGACAAGGAGGCCGCCGTGGCCAAGCTCGACGAGTTCGGGTGGCCCCAGCCGGCCGTCAAGACCCGCAAGTCCAAGCCGGCCGAGACGGCCGAGGCCGAGACCGTCACCGCCTGAGCCGGCATCCCTCTTCGGCAGCGGCAGCCGAGGCGCAGTCGAGGCCCCCGCGCACGCCCCCCGTGCCCGGGGGTCTCCTGCTATTCGGCCGGCACTTGTCCCGTCGGCACAGCCAGCACTAGGCTGTAGCCACCATGCCTGGACTGACAACAAGCTGGACCGAGATATCGACATACCGGCAATGTCCGCATAAGCACAAGCTCCAATACACTGACCGGTGGAAATCTCCCAAGACGGCAGTCCCGCTCGAGCTCGGCATCCTGTGGCACGAAGCCATGGACCTGCACTACCGAGGTATCAAGGAGGAAGGTGCGCCCCGGATCGAGGCCATCATCGACCTCCTCAACGCCAACGGCGCCCTCGACCCTGAGCACAAGTTTGGTCCGACCGCTCTGTGGATGTACAACGGGTACCGGGAGTGGGCCAAGACCGAGGACCGCAAGTGGTCTGAGATCGTGGAAGTCGAGACCGCTTTCGAGGTGCCGCTGCTCGACACGGGTGTCATGCTGACCGGACGGATCGATCTCCTGGTAGTGGCCTGGAAGCACCTATGGGTGGTTGACCACAAGGCCAGCAAGAACCTCCCCAATGACCGGGAGCTCGATCTCGACGACCAGACCCCGCTCTACATCTGGGCGCTCCGACAAGCTGGCTACGACGTCCGAGGGGCGATCCTGTCGACGACCCGCACCCACCAGCTCAAGCGTCCCATGGATGATGAAGAGCGCTATCTACGGGCCACCGTTTACCGGGCCGACGAGGAACTCGAGGCCGTGGTGCGGGACGCGGCGGCAACCATCCGCCGGGCACGAGACCCCGAGTTGGTGCAAGAGCGCCACCCCGACACCCAGCAGTGTAAGTGGCGCTGTCCCTACATCGAAGCCTGCATCGGCGGTCGGCGGGCTGACCACCTCGAAGTGAATATTCTGCGGGGCCAGGGCTTCCGGCAGTCTACGGGTACGTACACCGGCCGGGAGGAGCGGAAGCTTACGCCGCCGGGCCGGCAGCTACGGCTAGTATCCGACGAAGGAACTTGACACAGCGTCACGGATGTGGTTTACTTTGGTTATGGCGATGACTTGGATCGACAACCGGAACGGCGAGGCCATCGAGGTCGTGGCGACCATGGATGAGGACGGTGACTTCGACGTCCGCCCCGTGGGTAACGAGGACCCGTACGCCAACTGGACCGTGTTCGCTGACGAGATCGAGGCTGGCACCGTCCAGCTCATTCCCGCCTGATGCGGGAGCTACTTCCTTTGCTGGGCTTGACCGCTGTGGTATTGGCAGCGGTCGCCCTGCTTTCGGGACTGCTAGTGGCCGAAGTGACTCGGAGGTGGGTCAATGATCGGTGACCCGTACGAACCGATTGAGGGTACAGCGTTTATCCTCCATTGGTTCGACCCCCAGACCGGTGAGGAACGCTGGCCGCCGGACGCCCACTGCATGGGTCGGTGCGTTTACGGCTCCGACATCCTGATGCCAGGTGACGCCCCCGCGTCAGTCATGAACTCGGTCGCCTACCCAGACCCGACCTGCCCACAACACGGCGGGCACGATGTCATGCGGCTCGATCCTCGACCCGATTGGATCGCCTGCGATCAGGCCCTGTGGGCGCTGGCAGACGCCTACAGCGACGGTCGCGCACTCGAGCCTACTTGACACGTTGTCACGGGCGTGGTTTAATTTTCCTATGACGACAGACCACCCCCACAAGTCCGCCAACCAGGTGACCCGGGCGCGGCGTTTGGTCGACGCCCTCGACAGCCTCGGTGGCGACATCCGCACTACCAGGACTCTGGCCAAGTCCATGACCGATGCCCAGTGGGCCGACGTGGCCGAGAACCTGGTCACCTTCACCAACCGGGACAACGAGGTCGTGGTGGGCATGACCCCGCCCAGCCCCACCACCCGGGCGATGGCGATCCGCATGCTGGAGGACCGGGTCAAGGCTGACGACAACTTCCAGCGCCTGACCCACGGCAACCAGCCGCACGGCGGGCGCCAGGTCGGCCAGGGCAACGGCCCAGCCTTCGATCCGGTGTTCGCCGGCTTCCCGGGGGTGAAGTGATGAAGCTCCCGGTGATGTACCGTCACACCCAGCTCGGGTGGGCGACCACTGAGCGAGGAGCGCTGCAGGTAGCCCGCGTCCTGCCCGCTAGTCGGCTCGAGCGTCGTACGGTTCGACTGGCTGACCGCATCGACCCCGACAACGGCCAGTACCTCGGACAAGCTTGGTTTGCTGGGGTGGTGCTGGACCGATGAGTGGCTACATCATCGAGCACCCCACCAAGGGGGTGCTCATGTCCCAGGACTACGACCCCATCGACGGCGACCCAGCCACCAACTACAAGTCGGTGTGGTCCTGGTCCAAGCCCCGGGCCGAGGCCTGCCGATTCGATGACCTGGCCGAGGCCGCTACCGCTCGAAGGCGACTGGCTGATGCCGTGGCCGCTAAGGCTTACCTGCTACACCACGGCAACTGGTCCCCGGTAGTGACCCGTACCTGGCCATGAAGCTCATCGTTGTTGCCTGCGTCATCGTCCTGCTGATCGACCGGTTCTGGCTCGGGGTCCTCGCCTGGTGGCGATCCGACCCCGAACCGCTGTCCACATCCTTCGAGGCCTTCTGGGGGAGCCATGAGAGTTAACCACGTCCAGGCCGCGGCCAAGCCCGGTACCTGCGATGCCTGCCCCGACCCGATCGAGAAGGGCCAGTCCTACAACTGGGTCAAGCCCCGTCACGGGTCCAAGCGCAGTCGCCACGCCGCCTGCCGGCCGTTCCGACCCAGCGAGCTCACCAGTAACGAGAAGCTGCAGACCTTGTACGCCGCGCAGGAAGCCATTGAGGATGCGATGGCGGAGTGGCAGGAGGTTGCTGCGGGCGACTTCACAACCTCCATCCTGGTCGACGCCCTCGAAACTGCCGCCGAACAAGCCCGAGAAGCGGCCAGCATGTACAACGAAGCGGCCGACAACCTCGAGCATGGGTTTGGTCACCCCACCAACCAAAGCGAGGAACTCCAGTCCAACGCAGCGGACGCGGAGGCATGGGCCGACGAGCTCGAAACCGCAGCCGGCGACCTGGTGGACGGCGACGACACTGATGAGGATTGGGATGAAGAAGCGTGGCGGAGCGAGATCGTAGGGCACATCGAGGACGTGGTCGGAAGTCTGCCGCTGTAGGCTACGGCGGCTGGCAGGAGGGCGCCACGTGGTGGGCGTCCTTCGCCGTACTGTGGTACCCTCACCGCTACGCCGCATACTGGGTCGCCTGCGTCAGCGCGGTGTACCTGGTCAGCCTGTTCGCATCGGAGACCATGCATCGTGCTCGACCCCGACTTCATCATCGTCGGTTACCGGGATCTGGTAGCCAACAAGTCGGTACTGGCTGCATCCAACAAGGTAACAAAGGTCGATATCGAAGTCAACCTAAAGGACCGTTTTCGGCTCGACGGGGTAGGCACCCACTGGCCATCCGACCAGTTCTCCCGAGTCGAGCTGAAGGCATCCCTATTGGGCTACCGCATGACGTGGGCCGACACCTACGCGGCAGCGTGGGAGGCCCTGATCAACATGGCCGATCCTGACGACCCGGAGAAGCGTGACACGGCTTGGCACTCCGACCCACGAGGGTTGCCGCCGATGCCACCGGCCCTCGGACCAGGAACTTGACAGCTAGTCAAGTCATGTGGTTGACTAGAGTCCATGACGACGCACGCCATGCGGACCGGAGAGCTAGTCCGCCACCTGATCGAGGCCGACCCCGCCGGAGAGCGCGAGGTATACATCATCGCCTGGTTCGGTGACGGAGAGCCGTTGGCCGACAAGCCCCTAAACGTCTACGTCGACGACGAGGACGACGTGGTGATCAGCGGCCTACTCCAACACGCCAGACGGCCAGCAACTGACGCCACCAAGCTGACACCCTTCCATGTGGTCATGCTGGTGCTGGCGACGGCGCTGCTGCTGGTCTTGCTCGCGGGGTTCGTGCAGTGAGTCAGTTCCCGGGTCTGTGTGACCGCCCCCAGAACCACGTCGACTTCCTGGGCGCCCGAGTGTGTGACCGCTGCGGCTGGGCTCGACGCCACCACGCCCCACCGCCCCGATTTCGCATCCGGGAGTATCCCAACAAGCGAGAGTATGGCATGGCCTGCGACGAAGCCATGAGCGGCAAGGTGATTGGTGCCCAGCTCGAGCTGTGGCAGATGGTCCTGGTGTGCCGGCTGACCGGCGGCGATTTCTGGGTTGACCGGAGCCTCCGATGACCGAGCACCCCCTGTCCCGCTATGCCACCGACGAGATGGTCGACCTGTGGTCGCCCGAGCGGAACGTCGCCCTGGAGCGCCAGTGGTGGGTCTACATCCTCCAGTGGATGTACGACCACACCAGGGTTTACGACCACATCCCCGACCTGGCCGCCAAGATCGCGGCCTACGCTAAGGTCGAAAGCGACGTCGACCTGGAGGCCATCCAGCAGCGGGAGTTCACCACCAGGCATGACGTCAAGGCTCGCATTGAGGAGTTCAACTACCTCGCGTCCCAAGCCTACCGGCACAGCGGCAAGGGGCCTGACGACCTTCAGCTCATCCACTGGGGCCTGACCTCCGCCGACGTAGTCGACAACGTGTCACTGATCAAAATGTCCCGGTCGCTCAATCACCTGTGGAAGCTGACCGGTGAGGACGACGGACCCGCCGGCCCACTCATCAGCGCCCTCCATGCCCTCCCACTCCGAGGACTGAAGGGAGCGGTCGGTACCCAGCAAGACCTCAACGACCTGTTCCTAAGCGCGGGCCATCTCTCGTCCTACGGACTGCTGCAGGAGCTTGACTACGATCTGTCGATGCAGTTCGGGTTCAACGGCCGTTATATGAACGCCACCGGCCAGGTCTACCCTAGGTCGCTCGACTTCATGGTGGTAAGCCAACTCCAGGTCGCCCTGTCGCTGGCCAATGCGCCACGACCCTGGATGACCATCCTCAACGGTTACGCCACCATGATCGCCTCCTATAGCGACGACCAGTGGAACGAGGGTGACGTATCGACCTCAGCCATCAGGCGGGTGGCGCTACCCGGCGCGTTCCTAGCCGCTGAGTGTGGACTGCGGAAGGTGAAGCCATGAGTGACGTGCGACTCACCAAGGTCGAGTTCGACGCCCTGTGCGCCTACAACGGTAGGCGCTACCACGACCACCACCCCCCCAACTATGAGGAGTGGTGGGAGATGGCGATCCTGCAATGGCGCTGGAACGTCGACCAGCGGGAACAGTACCTCGACCAAGGAGCAATCCCGCTGGCCAGTGGTGGGTATCTCTACATCCCAGACTCGCCCAACGACGCTCTCACATTCATCCCCTATCTGGACTGGGTACCAACCAATGCGTAGACCTTGGGCTGGCGTCATTGCCCTCCTCAACACCGAGACCGTCGATGGTCGCACCGTCAAGGATGCACGATGGTCGCTCAACGTGCCCGTGTTCTTGGAGGCTGAACCGTACGGGTCGCCGCGCCTCATTGGTGCGGCTACCTGGATCGGCAAGGACGACAACACGATCTTCGCCTCCGGCTGGGTCACTATTGACCCTGACGGCACCGGGATCGATC
>JBIOUY010000324.1:0-5426 GCA_044867445.1 Gemmatimonadales bacterium | reverse complement strand
GTCCCACAGGGCATGTCGGCAGAAGATCAGGCTGCGAGGGACGCCCAGATCCGGGCAACCATGGACCGGATCTACCAGCTGCAGCAGACTGCGGCCATGACTTCGCACGCGAACACCCAGAATGTGGCGGACGGATGGATTCGGGCGCTTGGTGCTACGCGCTATCCAATGCGGGTGGAGATCGATCCCTGATCGCCGGCGTGATCGGCCCGGCCGCGATCGAGACTGACCCTGTCACCCTGGAGGCGGCCGAAGCTCAACCCGGGCTCCGGCCCCTCCTTCTTACTGCTCACTGCTCACTTCTTCCACGATCTGGTCGCTCCCCTTGAGCACGATCTCCACCCGCCCTCGGTAGCTCACGATCTCACCCCGCACGCCGATCCGCTTTCCTACCAGGCTGTCCAGTCCCCTGGTCCAGCTCCCCACCGGAGCGAGGGCCACGGCGGTGAACGTCTGGCGGGGGTAGTCGGCGCCGAAGTTGAGGTACAGGTTGCCGCCCTTCGAGCGGAACACCGCAGCGACAGTGCCTACCACCGTCGCCGTCTCGCCCAGATGCGCCGCCGCCTCACGATCGGTATACACGCCGGGACCAAGCGATTGGCCGGCGGCTGATGGGTGATAGTTCGCCAGCACGTCGTTCAGCACCTTGGCCAGCCGGACGCCGGCGGCGATGAGGGCGTGGTCGATGATCGGCCGGTTCGCCTGGATGTAGGCGTCGCCGATGCGCCCATCGCGCGGGAGACGGTAGGCATGGTCCGCCGCGATCCGATGACCCTCCATCGCCCAGTCCGCCACCGTCCCCCGCTCGAGTGCTGCCAGATCCATCGTGTCCATCTCCCGGCGAAGCACATCCAGGTAGTCCGACTCGGTTACTCCCTGATACTCGAGGAGCTGCCCGTCCCAGACCTTGTGCAGGTTGGTCGAGTCGCCCGCCAGGTAGACCGTGCGTTGGTTCCCTCCGCGGTCGTGGTTGTCCGCGACGTGGAGCGGCTGGTGGAGGTCGCCCATGAAGTGGACTAGAAACCGGAGCGCCTCGACACGGTCGAGGGGCGACGTTGCGCGATTGCTCAGCACCCGCTCCTCGGCTGGGATCGCCGCGACAATGCAGCGCCCGTTGGGACAGTCTCGTCTGGGATCGTAACTCGGGGCGGCCACCGGGATGTTGACGTAGTGGAGTGGGTCGGCATCGTGGCGATACTGACGGATGTTATCGGCCCAGACCGATGCGTCCTCCAGGCTCTGACCTTCGAGAATATCCCGGACCGCCTCCCGCGTGTGCGGCGTCAGACGCTGCTCGGCGATGCGCGCGACGATGCGATGGCCCAGGTCCCACCAGGCTCCTCGCCGGTAGGACGGTTCGCGGCCTAGCACCAATAGCGTGACGAGGGCGTACGATTGAAACGAGCGCAGTAGGCGATAGTCCACAGGTGACCTGTATCAGCGTGTTCGCGGAATCATAACGCCCGCACCGCGACCCGATCAGAGAGGTCCCTCAGATACCGTTCATTAACTCGGCCACTAAAGCGAATAAGGGGCGTGATAATAGACACTTCCCCTAAGGGCCCCCAGGCAGGTTGCGCCAGCCCCCTCGTCCCTGCACCCACCGCCCCGATCCACCCATATTTGTGCGACCCCCAGCACGCACCCTCTAACATCCCAGGCCCGAGCATGCTGAACTACATCTGGGCAGGCCTGATCATTTCCGCGTTCGCCTTCGCGCTCGGCAATGACATCCGCGACCTCACCCGCGACACCTACCGGAACGGGCAGCCGCTCCCGGTGACGCTGGCGTTCCCTCAGGGCCACGACACCCTGGCCCGTCGGGTGCCGGTCGAGATCCGGATCGACTCGGCGCAATACGCGAGCTTCTATCGCACCGACCAGAGCCCAGCGCCCAGCTATTCCGGCTACCTGCTCCAGAGCCGCGAGGGCACCCAGCTCCGCTTCGATGCCGGGGGCAAGTTCCCCGAGCCGCTCGCCACGATCGGCAAGGTCTCCAAGTCGCGCGATGACGAGCTGCAGGGCCGTCTGCTCGGCACCGGCGTCGTGTTCGAACCGGTCCGGTTCGTCAAGCTCAACGCCATCGCGGGCGCGGCCCTGGACTTTGCCAAGACGGCGGCCGAAATCGCTCTCGGTTTGATTGGCGTGCTGTCGCTCTTCCTCGGCCTGCTCAAGATCGCCGAGCAGGCCGGGATCATCTACGGGGTCGTGAAGCTGGTGCGACCAGTGCTGCGCCCGCTCTTCCCCGAGCTGCCGCCCGAGCACCCGGCGCTGGGCCTGATCGCCCTGAATCTCACCGCCAACTGGTTGGGACTGGGCAACGCGGCTACACCCTTCGGCATCAAAGCGATGGAAGAGCTGCAGAAGCTGAACCGCTCGGCCGACACCGCCACCAACTCCATGGTGATGATGCTGGCCTTGAACACTGCCGGAGTGCAGTTGGTCCCGCCGGTGCTCCTGCTCGGGCTGCTGGGCCTCCAGATCAACCAGCTCATTCTCCCCATCATTGGAACCGGGATCCTCGGTCTCATCGTCGCCATCGTGGCCTGCAAGCTGCTGGGCCGGCTCCCCGGCTATCGCGCGTCCGATCCCAACCGGGAGGGGGAGACGGCATGAATACGCTGCGCGCAGTCATCAATCTTCTTTCGGTGTTTATCATCCCGATCATCCTGGTGGGATTCCCGCTCTACGGGCTCTACAAGCGGGTGCCGGTCTACGAGAGCTTCGTGGAAGGAGCCAAGGAGGGGTTCAACGTCGCTGTCCGCATCATCCCATATCTGGTGGCGATACTCTTTGCTATTGCGATGTTCCGCGCCAGCGGGGCGATGGATTTTCTCGCCCGTGCCCTGGCGCCGGCGCTGGGGCTGATCGGCATTCCGCCTGAGGTGCTGCCGATGGCCATCATCCGTCCTCTCACCGGCTCCGGCTCCGCGGGTATCGTGGTGGACATGATCAAGCAGTACGGGGAAGACTCCATCCTGGTGAAGATGGCGGCGGTGATGTTCGGGTCCACCGAGACCACGTTCTACGTCATCGCCGTCTACTTCGGGGCGGTCAACATCAGGAAGACCCGGCACGCGGTGCCGGTCGGGCTCCTTGCCGACGGGACCGCGATGATCGCTGCCGTGTGGACGGTGCGGTTGCTGTTCGGGTGAGAGGCGCGAGCGGCCGGGGTGATGGCGCGTAATGCGGGCTCGCGCCGCGGACGATGCTCCCTACGCGCACTGCAGTCCACGCCACCTCAGGCCACGCTGCTACTACACCTTAAGCCGGTTGGCGAGCACTGACGTGCGCTGCGGGAGCATCGTCCCCAGCGCTCGCCCGCAGCCAGCTTTGAAGGCCGCGCGCCTTCCCAGATGGTCGGGGCGCGAGGCAGTGAGGGGGGTCCCGCAGGGCGCGCTCGGTGCAAGCCATAGGACTTCGAACTCGCCTCGAGCGCACAGGCGTCGCACCGCAGCGCCCGGAGGGACCTTCCTCGATGCCGAAGCGCCCTCGCCCCGAAGCGGCGTGCCGCGCCGCTCCCGCCGGCCCCTCGCGTTGCCAATTCCGGA
Organism: Gemmatimonadales bacterium; assembly: GCA_044867445.1. Classification (GTDB taxonomy): domain Bacteria; phylum Gemmatimonadota; class Gemmatimonadetes; order Gemmatimonadales; family GWC2-71-9; genus CAVVWJ01. The sequence continues at coordinate 1,875 of JBIOUY010000324.1, read as the reverse complement.
TCGCCGCCCAATATTGGCCGCATCATGCGCCTCCGCACCCTGATCTTCTTCGTCACCAGCCGCTGCAATGCCAAGTGCCGCACCTGCTTTTACTGGCAGGAGCTGAACCAGCGCGGTGACCTCAGCTTCGAGGAAATCGATACGCTCACCCGCACCATGCCGCGGTTCCGGGAGCTCTGGCTTTCCGGCGGCGAGCCGATGATGCGTCCCGCGCTCGATGAGATCGTGCGGATGTTCCATCAGCGGAACGGGGTGCGCTCGATGAACCTCCCCACCAATGGACTGTTCCGTGACCGGCTGGTCGGCTTACTCGAGTTTGTGAGTCGGGAGCTCCCCGGGCTCAAGGTGAATGTCAACATCGCGCTCGACGGCTTCGCCGAGACCCACGATCGGATCCGGGGTGTGCCCGGGAACTTCGCCAAGGCGATCGAGACGATCGAGGCACTCTATCCGGTGCGCGAGCGGAATCCCGCCATCCGGATCCACGTGAACTCGGTGATCACCGCCGAGAACGTCGACCAAATGGAAAGCCTGGGCTGGTGGCTGGTACGGAACCAGCGGCTCAACGGCCAGTACTTCCAGATCGTCCGTGGGGATCCGATGGATCCGTCGCTCAAGAGCGTCGGTTCGGCAGAGCTCGCGGATCTCTACCGGCGGTTGCACTCTATACACCAGCATTACGGTCGCCTGCTGTCAGCGCGGCACGGCGGCGGCGCGAAGGGTCGGCTGGAGAGCTTCTACTACACCCGCACGCTCGACTTCTATCACGCCATTCAGCATGCCAACCTGGAGCGGTCGTCCCGCTGGCCCATGCCGTGCACGGCGGGGCAGTCCATCCTCGTCATCGATTACAACGGCGACGTTCGTGCCTGCGAGCTTCGGAAGAAAATTGCTAACCTTCGCGATGTTGGCTGCGACTTTCGGCGGATCTTTGACTCTGAGGGCCTGCGGCGCGAGACGGAGCAGATCGTGAAGGATCAGTGCTGGTGCACCCACGTCTGCTTCATCCACGACAGCGCCCGATCCAGCCGTCGCGCCCGGTTCTACGATATTCCTCTGAGCCGCCAGCCCGTCTGATCCTGCATCTCTTCATTTTGCTGGCCTTCGTATCCGTGGCGGAGGCGCTCCTTTCCCTGAAGCGTGGCGTCGACTGGCTCGCGCTCTTCCGGAAGCATCGAGACCTCCCGACCGCGCAACCTGATGTCCCGGCCACCCTGATCGTCCCGTTCCGCGGGCTGGATCCCGGCCTGGAGGAGAATCTCCGCGCGATCTTCCGGCTCGACTACGATGATCTCCAAATCCTGCTGGTGACGGGTGACCCGGCGGACGCCTCGGTGCCGCTACTCGAGAAGCTCCGGACCGAGCATCCCCAGATCGACTCGACGCTTCTCTTCGCAGGCCGGGCAGCGGGCAGAGGACAAAAAGTGCACAATCTCCTCCATGCCCTGAGCCACGTGCACGGAGAGAGTCGGGTGGTGGCCTTCGCCGACTCGGATGCGCGTCCCGCGCAGGACTGGCTCAAGCATCTGGTGGCCGGTCTGGCCGATCCTCAGGTGGGCGTGACCACGGGCTACCGCTGGTACCTCCCACGGCGCGGCAACGCCGCGTCGGTGCTCCGCTCGGTCTGGAACGCAGCGATCGCTACCCTCTTGGATGAGCGCGCGCCCGCGTTTGCCTGGGGCGGGGCGATGGCGTTCCGGAGGGAGACGTTCGAGTGGACGCGGATCGCCCAGTATTGGGACGGGGCCCTGAGCGATGACTATGCGGTCACGCGCGCGGTGAAGGATCACGGGCTGCTGATCCGCTTCGAGCCCCGTTGTCTGGTGTTCTCGCACGAGGACTGCGACTGGCGCGAGCTGCTCGACTGGTCGTTCC
>JBIOUY010000323.1:0-4696 GCA_044867445.1 Gemmatimonadales bacterium | reverse complement strand
TCGCGATGAGGGCGACGCTCCCTCCGCGCACTGCAGTCCACGCCACCGCAGGCCACGCTGCTACTACCCGTCGGACCGGTTGGCGAGCACTGATGTGCGCTTTGGGAGCATCGCCCTCTTCGCTTGCCCGCGGTCAGCTTTCAGGGACTCTTCCCTGCTCACTGCTTACTTCTCACTGCTCACTTCTCACCTCTCACGTCTTACTTTTCCGACGTGCCCAAGATTCCAACCCTCACCCAGACCTCCGCCGGCGGGGTCGCATACCGACGACAGGTCGACCAGATCGAGGTCGCCCTCATCGCGGTCGGGGAAAAGCTGCGCTGGCAACTCCCCAAGGGATTGGTCGACAAGGGCGAATCCCCCGAAGAGGCGGCTCGCCGAGAGGTGAAAGAAGAGGCCGGGATCGAGGCCAAGCTGGTGCAGCCGCTGGAGCGGATCGAATACTGGTATTACGGAACCGAGCAGGGCGCCCGGGTCCGCTACCATAAGTTTGTCCACTTCTACCTGCTCAGCTACATCGCGGGCGAGGTGCAGGACCACGACGCTGAAGTGGCCGACGCACGCTGGGTGGACATCAGCAAGGCAAAGGAGATGCTCGCCTTCGCCAGCGAGCGGCGAGTGCTGGAACGCGCCGAGCAGGTACTGGCGCCCTAGCTCTTTTCCACGATGCGCGAGACCAGCTCTTGGGCGAACTTCTTATCCCATTCCGCCAGATTCTTTCGGGCAGTGGCCTCGACTTTGGTGGTCTTGTCGCTCTTGCTCTCCAGGCGAACCACCACATCCAGATCGCCCTTCTTGCCTTTGAACTCGCGCTTGGCGCCCTGCTGCTCGCTGCTCTGCGCCTCCTGAACGATATTCATCTCGTTCATGACGGACTTGGTCCGAGACGCGACCTGGTCCACTGAGCCCTGCACCAGCGATTGCGCCCCTCGAGAGGTCAGGTAGATCCCGCCCGCTGCTCCGGCGGCGCCTCCGGCTACCGCTGCCGCGCAACCGGCCGCGGGCAGTACGGCCGCGACGATGATCGCCCCTTTGATGATGGGGGCCAATCTCCATGTCATAGTCCATCTCCTTGCCGCAGTGGAAGGAAGACTGCGGAGGGATAGTACCCGACAGCCTGGGTGAGCGTCCGCTATCCAGGTCACGCTCCCGGTGTAACCCGCATCAATCGGCCCCGGCTTCCATCGAGTTCCTGGCGAGATCATATTCCGCGCAACTGACTTGGAGCGCCCCGTGGCCACCTTCCTCAAGACCACCCAGATCTCCGTCGACGGCGCCCGGACGCTGCCGGGGGAGTACTTCACCTCGCCCGACATCTTCGCCCAGGAGATGGAGCGGATCTTCCTGCGACGCTGGATCTGCGTCGGCCGGGAGGAGCGGATCCCGAACCCGGGCGACTACTTGGTGCAGGAGGTCGACCGCGAGAGCGTGATCGTGCTGCGCGACAAGGCGGGAGGACTGCGGGCCTACTACAATGTCTGCCGTCATCGAGGGACCCGGCTCTGCGAGGACCACGTGGGGCACTTCTCCGAGACGATTCAGTGTCCCTATCACGCCTGGACCTACGGGCTCGATGGACGGCTGATCGGCGCGCCCTCGACCAACGACCTGGAGCATTTCGACAAGGCCGATTGGCCGCTCTATTCAGTCGGGGTGAAGACCTGGGAAGGGTTTCTGTTCATCAGCCTGGCCGATGATCCGGAGCCGTTCGAGCGCTGCTGGGAGCCGCTGCTGGGCCGCTTCGCCCGATTCAACCTGCCCAATCTCAAGGTGGCCCGCACCATCGAGTACGACGTGCACTGCAACTGGAAGCTGCTGTTCCAGAACTACTCCGAGTGCTACCACTGCGGCCCGGTGCACCCGCCGCTGGCCAAGATCACGCCGCCGACCAGCGGCGAGAACGATCTCTTCGAGGGGCCCTTCACCGGTGGGTTCATGGTCATGAACAGGGGGCACGAGAGCCTCACCATGAGCGGGAAGTCGTGCGGCGTGGTGGTGGGCGACCTGCCGGAAGAAGACATGAACCGGGTGTACTACTACGCCATCTTCCCCAACATGCTGCTGAGCCTGCATCCCGATTACGTCATGTTCCACACCATCTGGCCCAAGGGGACCGATCGGAGCCAGATCTTCTGCTCCTGGCTCTTCCATCCGGCCACGCTCAGCGATCCAACGTTCAATCCAGAGGACGGGATCGAGTTCTGGGATATGACCAACCGGCAGGATTGGCACATCTGCGAGCAGAGCCAGCTCGGCGTACAGTCGCGCGCCTACCGGCCAGGCCCCTACTCTCGGCGGGAGAGTCTCTCGGTCCAGTTCGATCGGGAGGTGCTGCGCGCCTTAGGCGCGGGCTAACAGCTAACGGCTAACAGCTAACAGCTGACGCGCTTATCCTCATCTCGAGTGAGCAAGGCGAGCGAGGGACCCATTCAACCAGCTTCGATAGCAGCGCAAAAGGTCCCTCGCTGCGCTCGGGATGAGGAATCTGGTGCATCAGCTGTTAGCTGTAGCCGTTAGCCGTTAGCCGTTAGCCGTTAGCCGTTAGCCGATAGCCGTTAGCTGTTAGCCGTTAGCTGTTAGCCGTCAGCTGTTAGCCGTTAGCCTCCGTTCATCTCCCGCAGAATCCCCACGTAGAGCCGCAGGCCGAACTCCAAACTGGCGATCGGCATCCGCTCGTCCACGCCGTGATACTCTCGGTTCTGTTCGGCGCGGTCGACCAAATACGGCGCCAGGCCGTAGCAGATGAGGCCCACGTCTGCGTAGTACGGTCGATCGGACCCGCCGGTGTTGATCGGTGTCGCAATCGGAACGCCCGGGAGCAAGCGCCCAACCGTCCGCTCGATCGCGCGTACCATCTCCGTGTTGAGGGGAGCGTTGTACCTGGGCGACAAGCCGCTCTTGAATTGGGTGAGCCGGGCGCCAGTATCGGCAATCACCCGGAGAAGCTCCTGCTTGAACGCGTCAGGGTCCTGGTCCGGAAGCAGGCGAATATCCAGGTCGACCGATGCCTCCGATGGAATGCTGTTGATCTTGTCTGATCCGACCAGCACCGTTGGTGAGATGGTGTTGCGGAGCAGCGCATTCCGCTCCGGGTCTCTCAACAGCCATGCGCGACCCTCGCGGGTGCGCAGTGCAGCCGCCGGGTCAGCCAGCCAGGCCCGGGCGCGACCGGTTGCCTGCCCCGCCTGCGCCTTGAAGTACCGTTCGACCGCGGGGGTCAGATGCAGCGGCGTTTCCCACGCGGCGATCCGCGCGATGATTCGGGCGAGCCGAGGCACCGGGTTGTAAGGCGTAGGCTGCGACCCGTGGGATCCCACCCCAGGCACGGTCAGTCGCTGCCAGTAGGTCCGTTTCTCGCCGACATCGATGCCGAACCAGCGCACCTTCCCTTGCTCTACCCGGGTCTGGTCGCTTTCGGTCAGCAGGTACTCGACATCTCTCAGCAGGTCAGGATGTCGTTCGATGAAGATCTGCGCGCCGAGGCTTGCTGCCTCTTCGTCGGCATTGGCGATCAGCACCACATCCCGGCTCAGTGGCATGCCGGCGCGCTTGAGGGCGATGAAGGCCATGAGCTGGATGATGCCCTGCCCCTTCATGTCGAGCGCCCCTCGACCCCACACTGCTCCATCCTTTACCGCACCACCGAAGGGATCCTCCCTCCAGAACTTCGGATCCGCGGGCACGACGTCCATGTGGTGGACCAGCGCGATTGCCTTCCCCTTGCCGCTGCCCTTGAGGCGAGCATAGAAGTTGGCCCGCCCCCGCCCCGGGCCAAGCTCGGTGGTATCCAGGATCTGACCCTCGATCCCCTCGCGGGCCAGCATTTCCTTGAGCCAGCGGGCGGTGGCGAGCTCGTTTCCCGGCGGGTTGCTGGTGTTGATCCGGAGGTATTCGGAGAGCCGGACTGCTGCCTCCTGGCGCAGGCTGTCGAAGTCGATCGCATTCCAATTCGCCGGAGCCTGGGCCGCCAGGGAAGAGGCGCCGAGTAGCCACACGAGCGTCGTTGAGAGCAGGGAGGATATCCGCATCAGGTCTCCAATCGGCGTTCGAGCTTTGTGCGACTATTCACCACAGAGGCACGAAGATCACAGAGGACTCCTCCTCATCACCCGGCATTCGTCTCATTCTGCTTCGGAAGGGCTCCAGACTCAGCCGACACATTACCACCACCACTTGGAACTCGTCGGAAGCGGAATGAGAGGATGCAGAATTACTGAGGAGGCCTCTGTGTCCTCGGTGCCTCTGTGGTGAATCCACTGGATGCCACCTAAACCAGGTAAATTTCACGAACGCATGAGTGGCAGTCACTGCAGCGCCAGGAGAGCGCGCCGCCTCTGCCCCGCTGCATACACCAGCGCACCCGCCAGCACTAACACGAGCGTCAGCCCGACCACCTTGGTCACCGCCAACACCTTGTTGGGCTCGTCGTCGGCGGGCAGCAGCGCCAGGCCGATGGTCAGGAGCGTGGTGGTGAATCCCAGCACTGCCAGCGTGATCGCGATGGGACGGCCACCGGGAACCCGCATGACCTCGGGACCGGGCGTTTCCCGTTGGAGCCGGGCCATCGAGGCGAACATCAAGAGATACGGCAGAAAATACGAGATGATCGACATGCTTACGAGAACGTCGTAGGCACCCTTGACTGTCGTACCCGTCTGGCCCAGGAAGATGAACCCGGCGGCAATGAAGGCCTGCA
>JBIOUY010000322.1:0-21101 GCA_044867445.1 Gemmatimonadales bacterium | reverse complement strand
CCCCGAGCACCGCGAGGGGCAGCGAGGGACCTACTTCTCTTGCCCTGAAGCCGTGGGCCTAAGCTGCCTCTCGATTCTCCGGTCGGGGATGAACCAGATCATCGCCACCAGCACATACAACGCGTCGGCGATCCAGGGACTCACAAAGGCCAGGGGCAAGGCGGCGAAATACGCCATCCGCGAGACGAGGCCCTTGCGATCGGCGCCGACCGCGCGGGCCAGGGGCGACTCGGGGCCGTCGGCGTGGATGATGGCGCGCTGGAGCACCAGGTAACTGTTCGCCGCCATGAAGAGCACGACTCCGTAGACGGCGGTGGGCAGCGGCGCGAAGTGGTTCTCGCCCATCCACCCGGTCGCGAACGGCATCAGGGAGAGCCAGAAGAGCAGCAGCAGGTTGGACCACAGCACCCCGGCGGTGACCTGCCTGGCCGCGTGCAGGAGGTGGTGGTGGTTGTTCCAGTAGATCCCGACGTTCACGTAGCTCAGCACGTAGGTCAGGAAGACGGGAAGGATGGGATCAAGGTCGGACAAGGCGGCGCCATGCGGCACCTTCATCTCCAGGACCATGATCGTGATGATGATGGCGATGACGCCGTCGCTGAACGCCTCCAGGCGGCTCTTATTCATGAGCCAATTCTACTTGTATCGCACTGGTTGTCACCCTGGAGCGACCCCGAGTCCTTCGCGGGCTGTTGGCTCTTAGCCGTTAGCCGTTAGCCGTTAGCCGTTAGCCGTTAGCCTTTAGCCGTTAGCCTTTAGCCTTTAGCCGTTAGCCGTTAGCCTTTAGCCTTTAGCCGCCCATGAAATCAATGATGATAGCTTTGTGCCTGATGGCGGGACCGGCCGTGGGTTGCGGGGCCCAGGGTGCGCCAACGAGGCAGGCTCAGACCAGCGAGGCAACCAGCAGGAGAGGATGGAACATGAGCGACTACCACAACCCCTCTGACGCCGAGCTACGCCAGAAGCTTACGCCGGAGCAGTACAACGTGACCCAGAAGGAGGCCACCGAGGCGCCCTTCCACAATGCCTATTGGGACAACCACGAGGCAGGGATCTACGTGGACGTAGTTTCGGGCGAGCCGCTCTTTAGCTCACTCGACAAATACGAGTCCGGCACCGGATGGCCCAGCTTCACCAAGCCGCTCGAGCCGAAGAACATCAGCACCAGGGTGGATCACCATCTGTTCGTGGCTCGGACCGAGGTTCGCTCGGCTCACGCCGACTCGCATCTAGGGCACGTCTTCGATGACGGCCCCAGGCCGACCGGTCTTCGGTACTGCATGAATTCGGCGGCGCTCAGGTTCGTGCCGGTGTCAAAACTGGAAGCTGAAGGTTACGGCCAGTACCTGCCTCTCTTCCAGGCTGTGGCTCCCGAGCAGGCAGCCGGCAAATAGATCGCTTCAGGTTCTGACCGAGTCCGCTGCTGCGACTTTCGCGATCAGCGACGAGAACGCCCCAAGCACCTCCGCCGACTCGAACGCACAGTGTCCGTACCGGTCCGCCTGGCTCTGGCTCAAGAGCCCGGCGGCGCCGGCCTGCTGCACCTTTGCGCCATAGAGCGCCTCTTGCTCGAACGGCACAATCGGATCGCCCGTCGTGTGCAGCGTGACGATGGGCACGGTGAGAGCGCCTGAGGTCTCGAACTCGCTCGCCACGCGAGACTGGGCCGCGGCGTCGGCCGTGAAACGGGCGACTCCGGCGTTGAGTGCGGCGTCATCGGCAGATCCGGCATAGAGTCGGGTGGAATTATCGAACGGCTGTCCACCCAGGCGGGTCCGGGCATCTGCTGTCGCATAGATGTTATACCACAACACCCCAACCACCGTGAGCGCTGCGTTTTCGGCCGGCTCCCCGGTCACCGTGAGCAGCTGTGCGGTGCGATCGGGGTCAGCGGAGATCGCGTTCACCACGGCGGGCGCGTAGGTGTTGGGCCAGTTTGCCTGCACCGAGTCGGGAATGTCCACCGCACTTCCTGGAATGATTCCGGGGAAGAAGTAGTCGAAGACGACTCGGAAGTCTCCAAAGTGGTCGAGCTGGGCTTGGAAGTCTCCCACCGGTCCGCAGGTCGCGAGCGCTCCGTCGATCACCTCCGGATGACGCTCGGCGGCCAGCGCCGCCACCAGGCCCCCTTCCGACGCGCCCACGATGAAGGTCCGTGCCGGATCGGGCCGGTAGAGTCGAACGACGGTGCTCTGAAGCTCGATCACGTCATCCACGGCCTCGGGCACCACGAGGCCGTTCGCTCGATAGCTTGTGGTCGCAAAGCCGTATCCCAGGCCGGTGACAGCGGAGGAGACCGATTGGCCACCTAACACGTCGTCGTGGATCGCGATGGGCTGAGACCCGTCGACATAACCGTGCGCGTAAATCACCAGCTCACCATTCCAATCGGCGGGAAAGCAGATACGGTAGAGCGCGCCGGTGCTCTGCGTTCCGTCGGTGCAGCCAGCGGCCGGGGTCACACCCTGATCGCCGCCATCGCTCGGGCCACTGGAATCGCCACAGCCGATTGACAGCAGAGCGAGCACCAGCACTGCAAATGGGATTTTCATCGGGCCGGAGGTAGAGGTTCCACCTGAAGGTACCCAACCAGCTGCCGCACCCACCAGGCGTGAGTGCGCTGGCGCTCCGCTCCGGTGGTGAAGCGGTAGTCATACCGCACCACCCGAATGTATCTGGGTGGGTGCCCGCGGAAAGGATTCCATCCGAGTAAGCCCAACACCTCGGGCGTGCCGGCGTGCAGGTGCGTCACCAGCGACTGAAGCCACTCCGCGCTCCCATTGGGATCGAGCGCGGCGAACCACATCTGCCAGTCGAGCCGAGGATGATACGGTGCCACGAAGCCCGGCTTGCGGAAGACCGAGCCGGGCTTATAGCGGAACTCGTACTCGATCCAGCTGGTGCCGTCGTTACTGCCCTCGATCACCAACTCCGGCCTCTCCGTGGTCATCACTCGAAACAGACCGTAGCCGTTAAAGGATCGGAGCGGTGACACCACCGCAAGCACCTCCTCCGACCATCGGGGCAGCAGACCGGCGCCGGACATCGTCGGAAGGGTATAGGCGATCTCCCGCATCAGGGTCAAAACGCTGAGGGACAGGAACACTGGGCTGAGCAGGGTCACGATTCCATGGCGCACCGGCGATTCGGGCTTGCCAGCACGTTGGCCGGAGGGAAGCACCCCGCGCAGTAACCGGTCGTCGAGCAGGGGAACGCACAGCACGATCGCGAGCACATTAAAGAAGCCGTAGTTCCCCGTGGCGGCGATGCCGACCTGCAGCAACACCAGGGCTGACACGCCCACGATGCGGAGCACCCTGAGCCGAGGAGGCGCGAAGAGCAGCCAGGGTGCGCCGAGCTCGATCCCGAACATGATGTAGGTCGCGACTCGATGCACTTCGCTGGAGAGATTTTGCGCGTACCAGGCCGTCCACGGGGGCAACGGCTGGGTTTGGAAGTGGTAGTCGAGAGCGGTCGCGGTGCGCCAGGTCGGGTCGCCGCTCAGCAATTTGGTGAGCCCCGACAGGAGCATCAGCTTGAACAGGAGAAATACCAGCAGCCAGCGCGGCAGGAGCGCCGGGGCCCGCTCCCGAACCGAGGGCCACCACTCGATGGGCGCCCAGAGGAGCGCCAGGAGACCGGTCTCGAGTAGCAGCGCGTCCCATTGGAACGAGAGAAAGGCCTGGCCCACCACGGAGAGCGAGAGATACAGCGCCCAAAGCAGCGCGAGCATGACCCAAGGAGCGACCCCGATGACGAGCAACGTCGACAGCAGCATCCCGCTCCAGGTGACCAGCCGGAGGGCGAGGTCGCCGGAGCCGATCCAGAACACGGTCGGCAGGAGCCGATACGCCTCGGACCCGTAGTTGGAATGGGCCCAAGCGAGGAATTCCCCGGCCGGCAGGAGACCGTGCTCACCCACCAACCCGGTGATCTGCACCGCGAGCGAGGCGAAGGCGACGAAATAGACCACACCGAGGAGCCGCAGGAAGAGCCAGCGGGTGAGGTAGTGAGTTGGTGGCTCTTCTTCAGGGACGAGCATGGTGAAAAGTAAGAAGTGAGAAGTGAGAAGTGAGGTGAGAGGTGACAGGTGACAGGTGACAGGTGACAGGTGAGAGGTGAGAGGTGAGAAGGCAGTAAGGAGTGAAGAGTGAGAAGTAAGGAGTAGGGTTCAGTGTCACCCTGGAGGGGCGCAGCCCCGGAAGGGGCCGAAGCTCAACCTGTTAGCCTTCTCCATCCTGTTCTTCAATTTCAGCGTCCTTTGCATACCACCATGACAAAACTGCCTTGGATGACCGCCATTATGCATCTCTGTATCCCAAATATTGACAATTTTGCAGAATTTTAGGTGCACCACGCTTGCGAGATTCGGGCCCAGGAGCTACACTCTTGTTGGGCGCGGCACTCCGGCGCGTTCACCTGACCCCCTAGCCCGGGACCTCGACAGTGACCCTACTCCCCCAGCTCCTTGCCCTGCAGGCCGCCGCGGCTCCTCCGCCGGCCGTCGTTCCAGCCGACACCGCCTGGATGCTCATCTCCACCGCCCTGGTCCTCCTTATGACCCCGGCGCTTGGCTTCTTCTACGGCGGGCTGGTCCGGTCCAAGAACTCACTCAACACCATGATGATGAGCTACGTCGCGCTCGGCATCGTCGGCGTGGTGTGGGCCCTCCTGTCCTATAGCCTCTCGTTCAGCGAGGGGAGCCCTTGGATCGGCAGCACGACGAATGCGCTCCTGAACGGCGTGGGAACGGAGGCCAAAGGCACGATTCCCCACGTTCTGTTCATGGCCTATCAGGGTACCTTCGCCATCATCACGGCGGCGCTCATCTCCGGAGCCGTGGTGGAGCGGATGCGCTTCGGTCCTTACATCGCCTTCCTGGTGCTGTGGTCGTTGCTGGTGTACGCGCCCGTGGCCCACTGGGTCTGGGGCGGCGGCTGGCTGATGACCCGCGGCATCCTCGACTTCGCCGGTGGAACGGTAGTGCACATCAACGCCGGTATCTCTGCCCTGGTCGCCGCGGTCGTGCTCGGCGCTCGCAAGGACTACACCCGCCAGGCGATCCTGCCCCACAACGTGCCCTTCGTCCTGCTCGGCGCGGGCCTGCTCTGGTTCGGCTGGTTCGGCTTCAACGGCGGCAGCGCGCTCGCGTCCAACGAGCTCGCCGCGGTCGCCTTCACTAACACCTTCCTCGCCCCCATGACCACCATGGTCGTATGGGTGCTGCTGGACTACTTCCGCACCGGGCGCGCTACGGCCGTGGGTGGCGCCACGGGCATCGTCGTGGGCCTCGTCGCCATCACCCCTGCGGCCGGGTTCGTGAGTCCCACCGGCGCCTTGTTGCTCGGAGCGATCGCGGCGTTTCCCAGCTACTTCGCGATCGTACTCCGGTCACGTACCCGGGTGGACGATTCGCTCGACGTGTTCGCCGGCCACGGCATAGGTGGGTTGACCGGGGCGTTGCTCACCGGGGTGTTCGCGCAGAAGGCGTGGAATGCTGCCGGCAACGATGGCCTCCTGGCCGGCAATCCGGCTCAGCTGGGAACCCAGGCCTTGGGCGCGTTCAGCGCAATGCTGTATGCCGGCCTCATGACGTTCGTCATTCTCAAGGCCCTTGGTCTGGTCGTGGCTCTGCGTGCCGCACCGCGCACGGAAGGCGTGGGTATGGACGTGAGCCAGCACGGCGAAGAGGCCTACACCAGCGGCGAAGGTTCGATCCTGGTCATGCCCGAGGTGGCGGCAGCCAGCGCCCCCGCGCCCGCACTTACCCCGCAGACCGCGGCGCGTTGACGCCGGAGGATCCCATGAAACTCATCGTCGCTATTATCCGCCCGGATCGGCTCAACGAGGTGCTCGAGGCGCTGTATCGCGCCGAGGTGCGGGGACTTACCGTCTCCCGCGTCATGGGGCACGGCGGGGAGACCGACCGGGTCGAGACCTATCGTGGCACCACGGTCAAGATGGAGTTGCAGGAGAAGGTCCGGCTGGAGATTGGAGTCTCCGAGCCCTTCGTCGAGGTGACGGTCAACGCCATTCTCGGGTCAGCCCGCACCGGTGAAGTAGGAGACGGTAAGGTATTCGTCATCGATGTGAAGCAGGTTCACCGGATCCGCACCGGCGAGCGGGACGAGGCGGCGGTGACGCCGACGGAGCTCACCACGGCGTGAGGCGGTAGGGCAGTAAAGGACGGTAAGGACAGTAAGGACGGTAAGGACGGTAAAGGCGGTAAGGACGTAAGGACGGTCGGAGGCGGCATGGCGGTGGACGACGCCATGCCGCCTTTGCTTTTAGCCTTTAGCTTTTAGCTGTCAGCTGTTAGCTGTTTACCTACCCGCGTCCGTAAGGGCGCAGAACGGGAGATACCGATGCGAAAGCAGCTGATACATGCGGCGCCGCCGGAGGGGATGCCACAGGAAAGCTGGCTGGATCTCGAGCAAGTGGCCCGGGTCGAGCTCACCTCCGAAGATGCCGCGCATCCCTTCGAGGCGGCGCTGGTAACCGGAAGCGAGACCGGTTGGTGTGCGGCAGACCCGGGGGAACAGACCATCCGGATTATCTTCGACCAGCCGCTGCGGCTCCGACGCATCTGGCTACAGTTCGTGGAGCGCGTTGCCGAGCGGACCCAGGAGTTTGTGCTGCGCTGGTCCGCGGACAGTGGGAAGAGCTATCGTGACATCGTGCGGCAGCAGTACACCTTCAGCCCCGGCGGCGCGACCAGCGAAGTCGAGGACCTCAGAGTCGACCTCGCGGGAGTCACCACAGTGGAGCTGACGATCGCACCAGATCGCGGACGGGGAGAGGCATGGGCCTCGCTCGCGCAACTGCGGCTCGCTTGATAATCCGGCGTGGGAGATAGAATGGTGGACCTGACCGAGGGTCGCCGGCGGGTAGTGATCGAGGGCGTGCAGCCGCTCATCGACGGGGGGCGCTTTCCGATCAAGCGGGTGATCGGCGATTGGGTGGTCGTGGAAGCGGACATCTTCGGCGATGGACACGATCAGGTCGAGTGCCGCCTGCTCTTCCGTCGCGAGGCCGATGTCAACTGGAGCGAGGCCCCTATGCGCCCCCTCGGCAACGACCGCTGGCGCGCTGAGTTTCAGGTCTCCGAGATGGGCCGCTACCGCTACACTCTGGAAGGATGGATCAGCCGGTTCGGCACCTGGCGGGCAGCACTCGCCAAGAGGCTCGAGGCGCGGCAGGATGTTCAGGTCGACCTGCTCATCGGCGCGGAGCTGATCGAGGCCTCCGCCGGCCAGGCGCCAGCGTCGGAAGCGGAACTGCTGCGAGCCTGGGCCCGCAGGCTGCGAGAGCCGGGCGAGATGGCTGGCAGGGCCGGGCTGGCGATGGACGAGACGCTCGGTCAGCTGGCGCTGGCGCACACCAGCCGGGAGCTGGCCACTCGCTATGAGCTGGAGCTGCCGGTGGTGGTGGACCGAGTGCGGGCACGCTATTCCACATGGTACGAGATGTTCCCCCGATCCTGCGCAACGGAGCCCGGCCGCCATGGCACCTTTAAGGACTGCGAGGCCTGGCTCCCCTACATCGCCGGTATGGGGTTCGACGTGCTCTATCTGCCACCAATTCACCCGATCGGCCGGAGCTTTCGGAAGGGACGCAACAACACCGTCGAAGCTCACCCCGATGACGTAGGCAGTCCCTGGGCCATTGGGGGAAAGGAGGGCGGGCACACCGCGGTGCATCCCGAGCTCGGAACGCTGGCCGATTTTCGGCGCCTGGTGGAGCAGGCCCAGGCAGCGGGCCTCGAGGTCGCGCTCGATCTCGCATTCCAGTGCACTCCCGACCATCCCTGGGTTCGCGATCATCCCGAGTGGTTTCGCCGCCGCCCGGACGGCACCATCCAGTACGCCGAGAACCCGCCCAAGAAGTACCAGGACATTTATCCGATCGACTTCGAGACCCCGGCATGGCGGGAGCTGTGGAACGAGCTGCTGAAGGTCATACTTTTCTGGGTGGAGCAGGGCGTCCGAATCCTGCGGGTGGACAATCCCCACACGAAGCCGTTCTCCTTTTGGGAATGGGCGCTCAACAAGGTCAAGGCCCAGTACCCAGACGTGCTCTTTCTCTCCGAGGCCTTCACCCGTCCTCGAGTGATGTATCGCCTTGCGAAGTTGGGTTTCTCCCAGTCCTACACTTACTTCACCTGGCGGAACACCAAGGCCGAGCTGACCGAGTATTTCACCGAGCTCACCCAGAGTGAGGTGCGGGAGTACTTCCGCCCCAACCTCTGGCCCAACACGCCCGACATTCTGCACGAGTTTCTTCAAGTCGGTGGGTGGCCGGCCTTCGCGATTCGCCTGGTGTTGGCGGCGACGATCGGCGCCAACTACGGCATCTATGGTCCGGCGTACGAACTCGGGGAGAACACGTCCTACCAGCCGGGAAGCGAGGAATACCTCAATTCGGAGAAGTATGAGCTCAAGCACCGGGACCTGAACGCTCCGCAGAGTCTGCAGGCGCTGATCTCCCGAGTGAACCAGGCCCGGCGCGCCAATCCAGCCTTGCAGCGCAATGACACCTTGCGGTTCCACAAGACCGACAATCCGATGCTCCTCTGCTACAGCAAGACCAGCGTCGACCTCTCCAACGTGGTGGTCGTGGTGGTGAGCCTGGACCCGTCACATGCGCAAGCCGGCTGGCTCGAGCTGGACAACGAGGCGCTCGGCATACCGGCGGATCAGGCCTTCGAGGTGGAGGATCTGCTGGCGAACCACCGGTTCCTCTGGCAGGGGCGGCGTAACTATGTCGAGGTCGCGCCCCCGGTGCCGGCGCGGCTTCTGCTGGCGCACCGCCGGATGCGGACCGAGCGCGACTTCGACTACTTCGCCTGAGGCGGAGAACGCTTCATGGTCAAGCGACCCGGCAGCGCGACTGATCCGCTCTGGTACAAGGACGCCGTCATTTATGAGTTGCATGTCAAGGCGTTCATGGACAGCAACAACGATGGCATCGGCGATTTCCAGGGATTGGTGCAGAAGCTGGATTATCTCCAGGACCTGGGCGTCACCTGCATCTGGCTGCTGCCGTTCTTCCCGTCCCCGCTCCGGGACGATGGCTACGACATCTCCGACTATCTCAACGTCCACCCGAACTACGGCACGCTGGAGGACTTCCAGGTCTTCCTCCGAGCCGCTCACGAGCGCGGTCTCCAGGTTCTCATCGAGCTCGTGGTCAATCACACCTCCGACCAGCATCCCTGGTTCCAGGCCGCCCGGCAGGCCCCCCCCGGTTCGCCGGAGCGCGAGTTCTACGTCTGGAGCGACACCGACCAGATCTATCGAGAGGCGCGGATCATCTTCACCGATACCGAAAAGTCGAACTGGACCTGGGATCCGGTGGCCAAGGCCTACTACTGGCACCGGTTCTTCGCTCATCAGCCCGACCTCAACTACGACAATCCCCTGGTGGTCAGCGAAGTACTGAAGGCGATGCACTTCTGGCTGGACATGGGGGTGGACGGGCTCAGGCTGGACGCCATTCCCTATCTGGTCGAGCGGGACGGGACCAACTGCGAAAACCTTCCCGAGACCCACGCGCTCATCAAGGCGATCCGGCAGGAGATGGATCAGAAGCACAGCAACCGGATGATTCTCGCCGAGGCCAACCAGTGGCCGACCGACGTGCGGCCGTACTTCGGCGACGGCGACGAATGCCACATGGCGTTCCACTTTCCGCTCATGCCTCGGATGTTCATGGGTCTCCGGCTGGAGGACCGGGTTCCCATCGTGGACATCTTGGCGCAGACCCCGCCCATTCCCGATACCTGCCAGTGGGCGCTGTTCCTGCGGAACCACGACGAGCTCACCCTGGAGATGGTGACGGCCGATGAGCGGGACTACATGTACTTCGCCTACAGCGCCGATCGCCAGATGCGGCTCAATCTCGGCATCCGCCGGCGGCTGTCGCCCCTGCTGGATCACAGTCGCCATCGAATCGAGCTGCTGAACAGCCTGTTGCTCTCCCTTCCGGGGACGCCGGTGATCTACTATGGCGACGAGATCGGCATGGGAGACAACATCTACCTGGGCGACCGGAACGGTGTGCGCACTCCGATGCAGTGGAACGCGGACCGGAACGCTGGGTTCTCCCGCTCCACGCCGGCCCGGCTGTACAGTCCGGTGATCATGGATCCGATCTACGGCTACGAGGCGGTCAACGTCGAAGCCCAGCTGAGCGACCCATCCTCGTTGCTGAATTGGACCCGGAACATGATCGCGCTCCGCAAGCTCTTCCGGGTGTTCGGCCGGGGGACGCTGGAGTTTCTCGATCCGGCCAACCGCAAGGTACTGGCCTATGTGCGCCGGCATGAGGGCGAGCAGGTGCTCTGCGTCGCCAACCTGTCGCGCTTCGCCCAACCGGTCGAGCTGGACCTTTCGGCGTACGAGGGGATGCTGCCCGTCGAGATGTTGGGTTACGTCGAGTTCCCCGTCATCCGGCGGGAGCCCTATCGCATCACCCTTGGCCCCTATGGCTTCATGTGGTTCGAGTTCCACGGCCAGCCGCAGGCAGTCGCCGCTCGCGCCTCGCTGACATTGGAAACCGAGCTGCCACTCGACGCGACGAACGGCTGGGAGGGCTTGTTTGAGGGCTTCCAGCGAGAGCGGCTCCAGACCGCCCTGCTCCCGCGCTTCCTGCAAGCCCAGCGATGGTTCGGATCGAAGACCCGGCGCATCGTGGAGGCCCGAGTGGAAGACTGGGCCCCCCTCGGCGACTCCGGCGCGGTCATGACACTGACGCGGGTGGTCTTCGATGAAGGCGACTTTGAGGACTACACCGTGCCGCTCGCGCTGAGCTTTGCCGAGGCGGCAGACACGCTGCTGAGCCAGACGCCCGCGGCGGTGGTGGCGGGGATCACGGTAGGAGAACGGGTCGGCGTACTCTACGATGCCCTGTGCGACGATTCGGCCTGCATGACATTGCTCGGCTACATTGAATCAGCCGAGGGACTTCGGACTCACGAGGGGCTGGTGCGCGGGGTCCCGGGCGCTGCGTTCGATACCATTCGAGGACCGCGGCACGAGATGCTGACGCTGCACCGGTCCCCCGGCGAACAGAGCAACACCTCGGTCATGTATGGCGACCGCCTGATTCTCAAGCTGTTCCGCCGCCAACAGCCCGGGCTCAATCCCGACTCCGAGATCGGGCGATACCTCACCGAGCGTGCCGGCTTCGGCCATGTCCCGCCCTTTGCCGGCACGATCGAGTACGAGCGGAACGGAGCCAACGTGACGCTGGCGCTGCTCCAGGGATTGGTCGCGAGCGAGGGGGACGGTTGGACCGCGGCGCTGGAGGAGCTCTCCCGGTATTACGAGGCGTGGGTCCCCAAACCTTTTCCGACCAAGACAGCCGACCCGAGGGAATACGTCGGTATCTATCTCGATGCGGCCGCCACCCTGGGCCGGCGCACGGCCCAGCTGCACCTGGCCCTCGCCGCGGGGAGCGATGACCCCGCATTCGCACCCGAACCGATGACGCCGGATTACATGGCCCGGCTGGCGGCAGAATTTCACGATCGGGCTTCGCGAACTCTCGATCACCTGAAAGACAATCTGCCCCGACTCCCGGATGAGGCGGTGGAGGAGGCCGGCCTGGTGCTCCGCCGACGGCGCGAGCTCCTCAACCGGTTACATCAGCTCACCCCGAGCATGGGGGGCCAGCGAATTCGGGTTCACGGCGACTATCACCTGGGCCAGGTGCTGCGAGTCCGGAACGACTACGTGATCCTCGACTTCGAGGGAGAGCCGGCGAGGCCGCTGGCCGAGCGGCGGGCCAAGCACTCGCCGCTGAAGGACGTGGCGGGCATGCTCCGATCGTTCAGCTACGCGGCCTACGCCGCCCTGTTCAACTATGCCGCCCGTCGACCCGAAGCGGTGGATCAGCTCGAGCCTTGGGCTCAGCTCTGGGAGCGGTCGACCTGCACCGAGTTCCTCCGGGCCTACCGGGAAACGGCCGCAACCGGACGGCTGCTGCCGGAAAGCCCTACCGACGCCGATTCGCTGCTGCGGGCGTATCTGATGGACAAGGCGATGTACGAGCTCCGGTATGAATTCAACAACCGGCCCAACTGGGTGCGGATACCATTGTGGGGGTTGGCAGCGGTGTAGGCAGCTATCAGCTAACAGCTAGCAGCTAACAGCTAACAGCTAACAGCTAGCAGCTAGCAGCTAACAGCTAACAGCTAACAGCTAACAGCTAATAGCTATCAGCTAAAAGCAGCCAGTGCTCAGCCCTTGCTGCTAGCTGTAGGCCATTAGCTGTAGGCCATTAGCTGTAGGCCGTTGGCTGTAGGCCGTTGGCTGTAGGCCGTTAGCTGTAGGCCGTTAGCTGCTAGCTGTTAGCTGTTAGCTTACCATCCCATGCCCGATCTCGAGGCGCTGTCTCCCGACATCAAGGACCGGCTCGCGACGCTGAATGGCGCCGAGCTGGTCTGGGTCATGCCGGCGGTCGCGACGGCCAGCGGCTTGCGCGACGCGGCGGCGCGCATTCGTCAAGCCCTCGATGGTCTCGCATCAGGCGCCAAGACGGTATTGATGCATCCTGATGGCGCCTTGCCGGATGCAGCGAGTGTGGTCGAGCCTGACGGCCCAGCGTTCCTGCCCTTTCCCATCTTATCGGTCGATCAGCTCCCCCCGGCAGGACAGAACGTGGCCGACACCTATCGAGTGGTTTTCGACGCCAGCCATCGGCTGGGTGCGCGCGGGTGTGTGGTAGTGGGATCGGACCCTTCCCTACTCTCGTCCCGGGTTCTTCGCTCGCTGATTCAGCCGGTGTTGGAGCAGGACTTCGATCTGGTCACCCCCTGTTATGCCCGCCAGCGGTTCCAGGGATTGCTCACCAGCGCGGTCGTCGCCCCGGTCACCCGCGCGCTGTATGGCAAGCGGATTCGGTTCCCCATCGGGGCCGATTTCGCTTTCTCTGCCCGGCTGATCGCACGGCACCTGCAGTTCCCCACCGCCGGGCGGGAAGGGATTCCGGTGTGGCTCGCGAGCGATGCGGCTTGTACCGGCTTCAAGATCGGCCAGGCGCAACTGGGTATCCCGATGCCAGCGCAGAAGGACCCGCCGGATGTGAGTGCCGCGGTGGCCCAGGTGCTCGGGCCGTTGTTCCTCGATATGGAGCGGAACGCGGCGTGCTGGCAGAAGGTGCGCGCCTCGCAATCAATCCCCATGTTCGGGACGGTGGGAACTCCGCCCGACGAGGCCGGTGCGAGCGCTGCGGATGTGAGCCGGATGGTGGAGACCTTCCGGCTCGGGTATCGAAACCTGCAGGACGTCTGGAGCGCGGTGCTGCCGCCGGCGACTTTGGTCGAGCTGAAGCGGCTCAGCTCACTGGCGCCGGCCGATCTCCGGATGCCGGACGAGCTCTGGGCCCGGACCATCTACGACTTCGCCCTGGCCCACCGGCAGCGGGTGATGAACCGGGACCATCTTCTCAGAGCGATGACTCCACTCTATCTGGCTTGGGTCGCATCGTACGCCACCCAGGTCGAAACCGCGGTGCCTGCGGCGGTCGAGCAGCGACTCGAGAGACTGGGCACTGCGTTCGAAGCCCAAAAGCCATACCTGGTGTCGCGGTGGCGATGGCCGGATCGCTTCAACCCATGACGGTGCAGCGGAGGGACGCGCAATGTGGGAGCAAGTACAACAGGCCCTGAACGAATCGACCACCCGGGTGATCACCGGCATGGCAGACCTGCTGCCTGGCTTCGTCGCGCTGCTGGTCGCGCTGGCTGTGTCTTCCGTGTTCGCCTGGCTGCTCGCCTCGCTGCTCAGGCGGTTCTTGCGCAGTATTGCCTTCGACTCGCGCCTGAAGGGTTGGGGGCTCTCCGGGTTGACGGACTTGTCCCCCGGCAAGAGCCCGACGCTGCTAGTGGCCCGAACGGCCGCCTGGCTCGTAATTCTGGTCGGGTTCCTGATCGGGGTCGCGGCCTTCAATGCCGCCTTTACCTCCGAGCTGGCCATGCGGGCGTTCCATTATCTGCCCAACGTCATAGCGGCGGTGGCGCTGTTCCTGGTCGGCACCGTGCTGGCCCGCTTCGTGGCCCGCGGCGTGCTCATCAGCGCGGTGAACCACAACCTGCAATACGCCCGACTGCTGAGCATGGGGGTTCGCTGGCTGGTGCTGGTCCTGGCGGCGGCCATGGCGCTGGAGCATCTTGGCATCGGCGGTCGCATCGTCGAGCTCGCGTTCGGCATCCTATTCGGTGGGATCGTGCTCACTCTGGCGCTCGCCATTGGCCTCGGCTCCAAGGACCTGGTCAGCCGATCGCTCGAGCGACAGACGAACAAGGTCGCGGAAGAGGAGCCGGAGCCGTTTAGGCACCTGTAGAAGTGAGAAGTGACAGGTGAGAGGTGAGAGGTGAGAGGTAAGAGGTGAGAGGTAAGAAGGGGAAGGAGGAAGATGTCCTCATCCCGAGCGCAGCGAGGGATCTGCTTCGCTCCCTTCAGACGCAGGGCACGGCAGATCCTTCGCGGAGCCTGTCCTGAGCCCTTCGGGCTCAGGATGAGGACCATTGGCTGCTCACTCCTTACACCTTACTCCTTACTCCTTACTGCTTACTGCTCACTGCTTTCTTCTCACTTCTTCTGTACTGTCCCCACCAGCTCTCCCTGCCCCAGGATGTGCCCCTCCATCGCCTTGGTCAGCGCCGGCTCGTCGGCGCCGGCATCGAGTTTCAGCTCCTGATCCAGGGCGAAGACCTTGATGTGATAGTGATGCGGCGGGTCACCCTTAGGAGGCCTCGGTCCGAAGTATCCTACTGATCGGGTGGACGTGGTCCCCTGAAGGGCCCCATGAGGCCGACTCAGGGTCGGGTTGGTGGGCAAGCCCGCGTCGAGCGACTTGGTATCCGCTGGAATGTTGTAGATCAGCCAGTGCACGAAGGGGCGAGGCGTCTTGGCGTCGGGATCGTCGATGACCACGGCGACCGAATGGGTGCCGGCTGGCAGGTTGGACCAGCTCAGCGGAATCGATTTGCCCTTACCGTATGCGGAGTATTCCTCGGGAATGGGCTGGCCGTCTTTGAACGCCGGCGAGGAGACGGTTATCGTCTTGGCGGCATTCTGAGCGCTGAGAGTAGACATGGGTGGCAACGAGAAAAGGAGTGCGCTAACCAACACGGAATAACGAAGGTGATCGAATGGCATTGGCGAGACCCTCACTTAGGGATCCCAGGCTACAGCCCGCTTACGTTCACGACCATAAGGCGCGGCAACTCGGGCCGATGTGGTCCGGCGCACACCCGTCTCAACTTCTTACTTCTCACTTCTCGCTTCTCACCTATCGAGGAAATGCCTCGGGCAGGCCGCCGTCTACTGTCAAAATGTCGCCCGTGGTGTAGCGGAACCGCTCGCTTGTCAGCAGCACGGCCAGGTCTGCCACCGCCTCCGGTGGGATCAGGCTCGCACCCATGAGGTTGCGGCTGCGGTAGATCTCCAGCTGCTCCTCGACCGTCACACCCCGGGACGCCGCCCGTTCCCGGACGAACTCGCGGAACAGCGGCGTGTCGACCTGGTCGGCGTTGATCGCATTCACTCTGATACCGTCGCCACCCAGTTCCATGGCCGCCACCCTGAGGGCCTGGAGCAGAGCAGCCTTGCTGCCGCCGTACGCCACGGCCTCGCGCCCCGGCACCAGCGCGGCTTTGGAGACCGACGCCACAATGGACCCGCCGAGTCCCTGGCGTTGCATGATCCGCGCTGCGCGACCCAGCGCCGCGATGGCACCGAGGTAGTGAACCTCCAATTGGCGCTGAAGGTCCTCTCGCCGGATGTCGGTAATCGGTGCAAAGCGGGGTGCCGACCCTGCGGTATAGAACAGACAATCCACCCCGCCGAACTCCAGCACCGCTCGGCGGAAGAGTTCATCGAGTCCCGCATCGCTCCGCACGTCCGCTGCCGCCCCGATGACTCTTCCCGGAAAGCGGGTAGCGATCTCCGCGGCGACGCCGCTGGCTACCGCCTCATCCAGATCCGCCAGCACCACATGTGCGCCGGCTTCCGCGAACCGCGCCCCGGCAGCCTTGCCGATTCCACTGCCGCCGCCGATCACGACGACGACGTGCCGGGCAAGCGGCCTGGTCGCCCGATCCTTGGCGAGCTGCTCCTCCACCTTCCGTCGTTCCAACGGCCAGTGTTCGAATCGGAAGACCTCTTCTTCGGAGATGAACTCGAAGCGGTCGACCGCCTCGGCATTCTCGATCGACTGCAACACGGCTCGATAGCAGAGGTTCGCGGTGATCGCGCCTCGCTTATCGGCGAAGGCCGTGATCAGGCCGAGCCCAGGAGCCAGCACCACCTTGGCCCAATCGTCGAGCGGAGGATCTTCCGGCGCGGCATGCCGGCGATGGTATTCCTGGTATTCCTCTCGCGCAGCAGAGATCTGGCGGCGGACCTGAGCCACGAGCTGAGCCGTTGGGGCGCTTGGGTCGAGCTCGAGCCAAACTGGAAGTCGGCCCGCGCGAAGCAGGTGTTCCGGCGTCGCCATGCCCCGCCGCACCAGCTCCGGCACGCCCTCGCCTGCCAAAGTTGCGAGCACCGCCTCGTCATCGTCGACATGCAGAATCACCCGCTCCGTCGAGCTCAGCGCGCCTCGCACCGCGGGCAAGACCACCTCCGCCAGACGTCGCCGCTCATCAGCAGTCAGGGCCGGTCCCCGAGACGTTGCCAACACCCGGCCGCGAAGCGCCCCTTTTCGGCGGGTCTCGAGATACTGGTCCATTCGAGCGACGCTCTGGAGCAGCCGCGCCTCGCATTCCCGGGGATCGTTTCCCCAGACCACCAGGCCATGATGCGCCAGAGCGAGTCCGACAGCACTGGCCGGAATCCGTTCCGCGAGTCTGCCGACCGCTTTCGCCAGCGGAAATCCCGGAGGAACGTAGGGGACGTACACGATGTCACCCTGGAACAGCTCCTTGATCAGCCGCTCCGCCGTGCCGTCGGGAACGTTGGTGAGGCTCATCGTGGCGACGTCATGGGTGTGCGCGATCACTCGGTGTGGCAGGAGGGAATGCAGCGGCGTCTCGACGCTCGGCGCCGGCCCCTCGCCCATCATGCAGCCAGCCATGAACCGCATCATCTCCGCATCGGACATCGTATCGGCTTGGCGGAGGGGTGATAGGCGCGCCAGTGACAGCCGGGTGAATCCCTCGGCCCCGATGGTGCGCAGGTCGGTGCCGCTGCCTTTGACCAACAGTGCCTCGACCGTGCCACCAGTTTCAGCCGGCAGCGTCAGCTTGATCGAAGTATTGCCGCCCCCGGGCTGAACCAGCCGAGGGTCGCGGCCGATGAGGCGGGAGAGTTGAACCAGCGCCTCGAGTGGGTCAGTCGCGGGGGCGCGATCAGCCGTCCCAGGGTCGATCACCCTGGAGGAGGGATTTCGATCGGTCATGGAGGAGGAAGATGCGCTACCGGTCTCGCGCGCGCCACGCGACGGCGGCGAAGGCGCCGGTGAACCCCGCCGCAAGCAGCGCGAGTCCGCGATGCTCCGACAGCCAGAGCTGCGGGCTGCGCGACCGGGCCCGCTCGTCGAAATCTCCGTGTGCGCCATGATCACTCGGCAGCGGCGACCAGAGATTATCCGGACGGCCAGGCTGCTCCGGCTCACCGGTCTGCTGCGACCGATAGCCGGTCCTGGCGAGATAGCGGTCCAGCACTCCTGGCGCGACCCGGTTGCCCCAGATCGCCTCTATGGTGGAGGCGCCGACCTTGAGGTCTCGCCGTTCCGGGTGAAGCGCGGCATAGACCACGGCCTCGGCCCCGACCTCCGGTTGGAAGACGGGGGGAACTGGCTGTGCCCGATGTGCCAGACGGCTCCGCACCCAGCCGAACTGTGGAGTGTTGAGCGCCGGCATGTGCACCATCACCACCTGCACCTTGCTGCCATCGTGCAGCAGCTCGGTTCGAAGCGATTCGGTAAAGCCTTTGATCGCGTGCTTGGCCGCACAATAGGCGGACTGGAGGGGAATGGCCCGAAAGGCTAGTGCCGAGCTCACCTGAAGGATGGTGCCGCGATCCCGAGGCAGCATGTGGTGTAGCGCGGCCAGCGTGCCATGGACATAACCCAGATAAGTGACCTCGGTGACCCGGCGGTACTCTCCTGGCCGCATCTCTCGCACTGGCGAGAAGACGCTCACCATGGCGTTGTTGATCCACAGGTCGATGGGACCGAGCTCCCGCTCCACCTGATCGGCGGCGGCCTGGATGGCGGCGGCATCGGACACATCGGCCGGCAGCGCCAGGGCTCGTCCTCCGCCATCCCGAATCTCCCGCTCGGCGGCGGCGAGCCCGTCCCTGCCGCGAGCGATCAGGCCCACGATAGCCCCTCTCGCCCCAAAGGCTCGGGCGATGGCTCGCCCTAATCCGGCCGAAGCGCCGGTGACGACCACGACTCGCGGCTCCGCCATACCCTACAGTAGGGCCTCTGCCATCTACCGCAGTGTGATCCGACTCACTCGCCGATGCGGAGGCAGATGGCAGCTTCAGTCATAGGCCCGTCGATGGAGGAGGAGCCCATGCAGCCCAGCCCGGCCACGCGTCGAGTCGGAATCCGTCCCAGGCAGATCTACGCCTGGTATGGCCCGACGCTGATTGTTACGGACCAGCGGGGAGAATGTGGCGGATCGGACGGCGGTCTCTCCGGGTTCTACTTTCGAGAGACTCGATATCTCAGCCGGCTGCGGTTCGAAGTGAACGGGGAACCCCCCTGGCTGTGTTCCGCCGGAGGCGGAAGGCAGCATGAGCTGGCATTTACCTATGGCCACCCCGAGCTCAGTGGCGGCACCGGGGGCGGCAGCGACAGCGCACAGGAGGATCAGCCTCGCGATGCTTACGGCCTGCCTCGCCGCTCGCTGGATCTCCTGGCTCACTACCAGCTCCGCTTCAACTGGCTCGATATCACAGTCGTTCTCACCAATCGTCATTCCGAGCCGGCCGCACTGGAGCTTACCTGGAAGCTCGATGCAGACTATGCCGACCTGCTCGAGGCGAATGCGGGCAGCAGGCAGCAGGAATGCCCGGTCGTTCGGCTGGTTCAACCGGGCGGGATTCGGTTCAGATACCAGCATCCCGAGCTCGCTCTCGAGACATTGGTGAGCGCCGAGGGAGCCGAGTGGCGCGTAGCGTCCGGCGGGCTGGTGACCTCTGTCGTGCTTCGCCCGAGCGAGCCGAAGAGCCTCCACCTGAAAATCAGCGCGCACGGCGAAGAGGATCTGCCAAGCCAGTCTGAGCTCATTGCTCGGAGCGAGCTGATCGGGCGATGGCGAGCGCGATGTGCCCGGGTTCGCAGCCACGGTGAGCATCCATTTGGCCGCATGGTCGATCAGGCGATGGACGATTTGGGTTCGTTCGCGCTGCTCGAAGGTGAGCCTGAGGGCTGGCTGGCACCGGCCGCGGGTGTGCCGCTGTATCCCGCGCTGTTCGGCCGGGACTCGTTAACGTCCACTTGGCAAGCAGCCGTGCTCGATCGGGGCGACCTGCTGGAGGCCACGCTAACGCGGTTGGCACGGCTCCAGGGCACCATGATCGTGCCGGAGCGAGACGAGGAACCTGGGCGGATAGTTCACTCGGTACGGCGAGGGCCGCTCGCCCGGCTGAGTCTCAACCCGTTCGCCCGTTACTACGCCGATTTCGCCAGCCCCTTCATGTTCGTCATCTCCCTGGCGCAGCTCTACGCCTGGAGTGGGGACGAACGCCTGATCCGGCGGCATTGGGACGCGGCTCGCCGGGTCCTGGACTGGGCGCGCGAACGGGGTGACCGTGACGGTGACGGCTACCTGGAATACCACACCCAATCAGAGCATGGTCCCAAGAATCAAGGCTGGAAAGACAGCGGCGAGGGGATCGTTTACGAAGATGGCCGCCAGGTGCCACCACCCATCGCCACCTGTGAGATCCAGGGCTACTGGTTCGCGGCGCAGCAACTCTTCGCCGTGCTCTGTGCCGCGTTGGGTGAAATAGAGAACGCCAAGGCATACTGGGCAGCGTCCCAGGCGCTCAAGGAACGCTTCAATCGAGACTGGTGGATGCCAGAAGAACGCTGCTTTGCCCTGGCACTCGATCCCGATAAGAAGCAGGCACGGAGCATCACCTCCAATGTGGGCCATTGCCTGGCCTCAGGAATCATCGCGGACCAATACATTCGCCCGGTCGTCGGCCGGCTCTTTGCCCCCGACATGTTCAGCGGCTGGGGCATCCGGACCCTCTCGAGCGAGCACCCGTTATACAATCCGATCAGCTACCACCTGGGCAGCGTGTGGCCGGTGGAGAATGGGACCATCGCGTTTGGACTCCGGCGCTACGGGCTCGATGCCAGAACGATGGATCTGTTCGAGGCCATGGTGGATCTGGCGATGCTGTACGATCACTATCGGGTACCGGAATGCGTTGGCGGCTATTCGCGCTCCGAGTTTTCCCATCCGGGCGCGTACCCCCAGGCGAACGTGCCGCAAGCCTGGAACCAGAGCGCGCTCCCGCTCCTGCTGCAGACCATCCTGGGTCTCCAACCGGTCGCGCCGCTGCACCTCTTGGCCGTCGACCCCATCCTGCCGGAGTGGTTGCCCGAGGTCACCATCGAAGGGCTACGCCTGGGAGAGACGGTCGCCACTCTCCGTTTCCATCGCAACGCCGATGGCCGGATCGACGCCCAGATCGTCCGGAAGCGAGGTCCGCTCCGGCTGGTTCGTCAACCACCACTGGAGTCGCTGTCGGCGGATCTCGGTGATCGGTTTCGCGCTCTGGCGGAGAGCATTCTCCCCTTCGCCCATTCTTGACGGCCGCGGCGCCAACGGTACGTTGAACGCAGCCGATGTTGGCCCCTTCCTCGGCTCGGGCTCGCTGCTCACCCATATGGGAGGCCCTCATGGTGACCCTTGGTGCGCTCTGGCTTCCGATTCTCCTCTCCGCCGTCTTCGTCTTCATCGCCAGCAGCATCATCCACATGGTGCTCAAATACCACAACCGGGACTATACCAAGCTGCCCAATGAAGATGCGGTCCGGGCCGCCTTGCGCGCCGGCGATCCCGCCCCCGCTCAGTACATCATTCCCTATTGCAGTGAAATGAAGGAGATACAGTCGCCCGAGATGCA
>JBIOUY010000321.1:0-2665 GCA_044867445.1 Gemmatimonadales bacterium | reverse complement strand
GCGCGGGAGGCGGCGGGCAGCAAGGACGTCGCCGTCGGGGGCGGGGCGGACGTCATTCGTCAGGCGCTTCGCGCCGGATACCTTGACGAGCTGTCGATCTCGATCGCACCGGTCATCCTCGGCGGGGGGAAGCGCCTGTTCGATGGGTTCGACGAGACCGTGAACCTGGAGCACCTGCGCCTGCTCCAGTCACCGTTCGCCACGCACATCACATATCGCGTCGCGCGCTGACCGGCGGCTTGGTGGCCGGGGGCTCCGGGGCGCGCCATTTCCCGGGCCCATGCGGCAGCCCTTTCGGAGCAAAGCGCCGGTTGGAGGAAAGGTTGTTGCTGCGCCGAGGCGGCTCGTACGGTCGAGTGGACCCAACAATCAAGGGAGTCGACGGGATGGCGACGTTCGTACTGATCCATGGTGCCGGCGACGTGGGGTGGTACTGGCACCTGGTGGAGAGGGAGCTGCTCCCAGCGGGGCCATGACGTGGTCGCGCCCGACCTCCCGTGCGAGGACGACTCTGCCGGCCTCCGCGAGTACACCGACACGGTGGTCGATGCCATCAGTGACCGGCGCGAGCTGGTCGTGGTTGGCCAGTCCTTCGGCGGCTTCACCGCACCGCTGGTGGCCGAGAGGCTTCCGGTCGACGTACTGGTATTGGTGAGCGGGATGATCCCTGCTCCGGGGGACAGAGCCGAGGAATGGTTCGCCAACACCGGCTGGGAGCGAGCCGTCCAGGAGCAAGCCCGGCGGGACGGAGGAAAGACGGGCAGCGAGGACCCCTTCGTCGTCTTCTACCACGACGTGCCCCGTGCTCTCGCTGAGGAAGCCTTGAGCAGAGGGCGCCGACAGTCGGGGACCCCGGGAAAGACCCCTTGGCCCCTCGACGCGTGGCCGACCGTGCGGACAAGGTTCGTGCTGTGCACCGAGGACCGCTTCTTCCCGCCGGAGTTCATGCGCCGGATCGTCGCGGAGCGTCTGGCCATCACTCCCGACGAGATAGCCGCCGGCCACTGCGTGGCGCTCAGCCGGCCGAAGGAGCTGGCGGCCATGCTCGTCGGGTACGCGGCCGAGGGACACTGACCGGGAGGTTCAAGGGGCTAGCGCGAATCGGCGGCAACCACCCGCGCCGCGCTTGCCCAGATCGCCAAGCGACGCGGCGCCAAACCGGCGAAGATCGCGCTCGCCTGGCTCCTTGCGCGCTCTCCCACGATGCTGCCCATCCCGGGCACGCTGTCCCTCGCGCACCTGAAGGACTTCTGGGCGTTGCGAGGCGCCGGCAGCGGCCACTTCGCGTTGGTCACATCGCTGCTCCTTCGCACCGTGGAGGCGTCACCGGCAACTGCCTTCCACCTCACCTGGTCCCATCGCCACGCGGCTGCAGTCGCCGAATCCTGGCAGCACTGGGCGCCAGGGCACCCGAGGAACTCACGGCAAGTCTGCTGTTCACGGTTCCTGGAGCCATCAACGAGCCGCCGTGCGTCGGCCTCTTCGGCGCGATGCTCGGCGCTGACGTAGACCCGCACGCTTTGCTTCAGGGGTTCAGTGGCCGCGTCGGCGCCAACCCCCAGACCATCCACGTCGCCCACGGCCCCTATCATCACGCAAGGCGCTACCTGACTGCGCTCGGTGATCAGTTCGAAGAACTCGACCGTGCCAGCTCGCAACCAGTGCCCGCCTTCAGCAGGTCGGAGTTCTTCCGCCGCACGCTTCCGGCAGGGCGCCCTCAACCTCGTGAGGGGGCGCCGTGTCGGCGAGACGCGGCGAGCTCGACTTCATGCCCTGGGCGGGGCCTACAACCGGCTCCCGATCGATGCGACCGCCTTCCCACACCGCCGGGAGCGCTTCCTGCTCAAACACACCGTCGCTTTGCGCCCGCACGCGTCGCAGGAGCAGAAGCAGGCGGCGCGACGGTGGCTCGCTCGATCACGGGATGTCACCCACCCATACGGATCGGGAGGGGTCTACGCGAACTTCCCCGACCCGGCGCTCTCCGACCCAGCCCGCGCCTACTACGGGTCAAATCTCGATCGGCTGCAAGTCGTCAAGCGCAACTACGACCCGCACGGGGTGTTCCGCAGCGGCCCCGCTGGGTCGTTGCTGGGCGCTGAGTTCGGACCGGGCTGCGAACGAACTCTTAGCACCGAGAAGGGAGAAACAGGATGTCGATCGCTGATCACCGGATCGGACGCGCGAGGAGTGGCAGGCGGCCCGGGAGCAGCTGCTTGAGCGCGAGAAGGAACACACGCGCCTCGGGACGAAATGGCACGCCAACGCCGCGACCTGCCGTGGGTCCCGGTGGACAAGGAGTATGTTCGGGAAGGAGGCAGAGTGAACTTGCAGCACGGAGTCACGCTCGACCGATGAGATCCGCGCCTCGGTGCGGTCAAACCAGAAGGACGACCAGGAGAGAAAGGACGAACCCATGAAACTGACGACCCTCACGATGGTCACCGTCGACGGAGTGATGCAGGGGCTCGGCGGTCCGGACGAGGACCGCAGGGGCGGATTCGAGCGCGGCGGATGGGTCACGCCGTACGCCGACAACGAGTCCATGGCCTTCCTGAACGAGGTCTATGCGCGCGCCGACGCGTTCCTGTTCGGCCGGCGGACCTACGAGATCTTCGCCGGCTCCTGGGGAACGTGGGACGATCCGGGCGACAGCCCGATCTGG
>JBIOUY010000320.1:0-30016 GCA_044867445.1 Gemmatimonadales bacterium | reverse complement strand
AAGGCGCTAATTCGTCGAGCTGTCTTTGCTACTGGCTCGGTGCTGGCGACTGAGTGTCAGTATGAGGGAATCGGGCTGCGGTCCTCAGCGGAGCCTCCTCAAAACAGGCCTGGGCTTAGCGACGGCTCAAGGGTAGGTCGGCGCAAAGGCTGCCCTAGAGATCAATTGTTTTGGGGACTTGGGAATGAAAACTGGGCCTTTGTGGCCAAATGCCCTGAAACTGTCGCGATGATGCGGCCAGCTAGAAGCCAAGAAACGCCCTGACTCGCGGGTCCATCTTCTCGGGAGTCCAATAGGGATCCCAAACCAGCTCGACCTCGACGTCCTGAACCCCCTCCATGTCCGCCACTACCCGCTTGACGTCATCCAGGATCTCGGTGCCGGCAGGGCAGCCGGGCGATGTGAGGGTCATCCGGACAGTGACTTTGCCGGCGTCGCTCACGTCGACATCGTAGACCAGACCGATATCGATGATGTTGAGGTTGAGCTCCGGATCCTTGACGGCTCGGAGGGCCTTGCGGACGGTATCAGGGGTGGGGGGCGGGGCGGTCATTGGATCTCGGCTCGAAAAAGGTCTCCTTGGAAGGTAATGAGGCGGGAGCCGCTGCGCGGCCGCCGTTCAGCACTTCGCCACGAGCTCCTGATTGCACCCGTGCGGCACCAGCCGGACGGTTGCGTCGGAGAGCTGGGCTCGCACCAGCTTGAGGCCATGCAGCGAGTCCGGCACCTTGGGATCGAAGGTGCGGTTGGTCAGAAAGACCAAGAAGAGATCGCGGGTGGGATCGATCCAGAGCTCGGTGCCGGTGAACCCGGTATGACCGTACGCGGCGTCGCTGATCAGAGTCCCAAAAACGCTGGGCTCATCGAGATTGAACTCCGGCGTATCCCAGCCGAGCAGCCGAGCACCGCTCGTGGAGCCCCGGCTGAGGAAAGCGGCGATGGTGGAAAAGCGGACCCACTGCCCGGCCGGCCCCACTCCACCACGCATCCACGCCTGGGCGTAATGCGCCAGATCCATTCCGGTGGAGAACACTCCCGCGTGACCCGCCGCACCACCGAAGGCCGCAGCGTTCTGGTCGTTCACGTCGCCGGGAACCGGCTGACCCCGCCAGATCCCGGTCGGAACGATACGCCGGCGGAAGGATCGAGGCGGTTTGTACATGGTCTGGTGCATCTCCAATGGCCCGAAGACCTCGGCCTTGGCGAGCCGGTCGAGCGGCATGCCGGACACCTTTTCCACGACGAGCCCCAGCAGCATCGCGTTGAGATCGCTGTACTCTGGCGACTCGCCCGGGCGGCGAACCAGACGCTCGGCGTACAGCATGGAGATCATCCGGCTCCGCTTGCCCCGCGATCGGAGATACAGGGGCAGGTAGCTCTTGAGACCACTGGTGTGATCCAGAAGCATCCGCACGGTGACCTGGTTCTTGAGTCCGCCGGAAAAACGGGGCAGATACTGCCGTACCGGAGCATTCAGATCGAGGCGGCCCGCGTCCACCAACCGCATCGCCGAGCTGGCCGTACCGACGACTTTGCTGATGGAGGCGATGTCCCAGAGGGTGGAGTCGGGCGCGGGGATGGGTGAGCTCTGGGCCCAGGTGAAGTGGCCGTAGCCCTGGGCATAGAGGACCGAGTCGCGCCGGCCAATGACCACGACGGCGCCGGGATAAAGGCCTTGGAAGATCCCCTGGCGAACCGCGGCGTCCACCTCGGCGAACGTCTGGGCCGCCGTGGGCGAAGCCGCCACCGTCATCGCACAAAGACCCCCGACCACAAGACCAGTCCGACAGAACCGCACCATGAAGATCCTCCCGCTACGGGCACGACCCGACAAATTCTACAATCGATTGGCAACGATCATGCCCCGAAAGCGTAGCCCTGGCTCAGGGCCCTTCGGCCAGGAGGTCGCGAACCGGTCCGGGAGGCAGCCGGTAGAGGACTCCAACCGTGCGGCGGTCGCGCTCGGAAAGGGAGCCGGTCCGGGTGGCGGGGAACATGACGTCGGCAGTGTCGCCGGAGTGGGGAAGACCGAGGGCATGGCCGACCTCGTGGACCGCGACGGCGAGAAGCGCGGCGTCACCTAGCGCAGCGCCGGTGTTGGTCCGGAGGGCAAGTGAGATGGTCGCCCGGCGGACCCGGCCGACTTGATCCCAGGTCAGATCGGTCTGCCCGGCTCGATCGATATCGAAGTGATCGATCCAGTGCACCACCACATCCGCTCCCGTCGTGTCGTGCACGGTCACAAAGCGCAGTCCAATGGCAGTGTTCTCCCAGCGGTCGAGCGCGTCGCGCATGAAGCCGGCCATCCGGGGCGCATAGCCGTTCACGCCACCCTCGACCAGCGCAACCTTTAGCGGCGACCCGTAGCGGTCTGGCCAGCGGCGCACCACCGAGTCGGTGCTCAGCATGAGGGAGTCGAGATAAGTTGTGGCGGCTTCGCGAGTCAGTTGTTGCCGGGTCGCCAGGCGGGCGAGGCGATCCACCGTCGGAGTGGCACTCCGCACGGGCAAATCGGCTCCGTGGGTGACCCCTGCGGAGGGGTGATCGGGCGGGGTCGCGGCGCGGCTATCGTTTGTTTCTTGCGTAACTTGGCTCCGCATCTCGCGGCGGGGGAAGCGCTGCGACACACGGTCGGCAAGAATCAGAACGAGAAGGGCCAGCGTCAGAATCCCAAGGAGGGAACGGCGCATGGAGGGAATATGGGCAAGGGACGCGCCAACCCGCTAGCGGCGCTGGCGCCAGGGAAGGGGGCCGTCTAACCTTTGGCCACCCCCGCCCGGCCTCGCGATCGGGGGCCAACGGCCGCCATTCCCGTCAGGGAGGGGGAGCGACTGAAGCTGATGGAACGGTTCGCCCGCGCGCTGGTGAGATGGCGCTGGGCGATGCTCGTCGTTTGGACGATAGTCGCGGTGGTCGCGGCGATTCGAGCGCCGGCCACGCCCGCCCTCCTCAACATTCGGGGCGGAAGCGAGAAGCAGACCGAGGCGTCCCGCGCTGAAGATCTCCTCAACCAGCGCTTCAGCCGCCCGGTCGGCGAATTCTACGCGGTGACCCTCGAGGCGCCCGCCTCGTTCGACAATCCCGCTCCCCGACTGGTCCTCGATTCCCTCCTCGCCACGCTCGACCGCCAGCCTTACATCCGAGGACTGGTCTCCTACGCCAGCACCCACGATTCCACCTTTCTCAGTCGAGATCACCGCTCGACCTTTTTCATCGTGGCGCTGGAGGCGGCTCGGGGGGACAGCGCCGGGGCACTGGTTGTGCCGGTGCGCTCGCTCGTGCACCACCTGATCGTTCAGATGCCGGAGGCCCGGGGAATCCAGGCGCGGGTGACGGGACGGGCCCCGCTCGACCTGGATGTACGCACGGTGGTGACGCAGGACAGTCAGCAACGAGAGCGCCGGCTGCTCCCGGTCACCCTTCTCATCCTGGTCCTCGCGTTCGGCGCGCTGGTGGCCGCGCTGCTCCCGCTAATCATCGGAGTACTGGCGATTGCGATCTCTCTCACCCTGATCGGCCTGATGGCGCGGGTGACGCCGATGTCGGTGTTCGTGCTCAATATGACCACCATGATCGGCTTGGGAGTGGGGGTCGACTACTCTCTGTTGGTGGTGACCCGATTCCGGGAAGAGCTGGGTCGAGGACTTGGACGGCGGGATGCGGCGGTGAGCACCATGCTGACGGCGGGTCGTGCTGTCGTTACGTCGGGCCTCACCGTGGTCGTGGGATTCGGTGCCTTGTTCTTCACCCCGAGCATCGAGACTCGGAGCGTGGGCATCGGCGGGCTGATCGTCGTTGGAGTGGCGGTGCTGCTCTCGATCACCCTGCTCCCCGCCTTACTCGCGGTGCTGGGCCGAGAGATTGACCGGCCCAAGTGGATGGCTCGCCGGCTCGCCTGGTACCACGCTCCTCAAGTTTGGGAAAAGTGGGCCAGGACCCTGGCGCGGAACCCACTGCGCGCAATGGTGTATGGCGGACTGGTGATCGCGATCCTCACCGCGCCGGTCTTCTGGATTCGAATCGGCTTACCCGCACGTCACTGGTGGCCCACCGGCACCGAAGGCGGCGAGGGACTGGACGCGCTCGCCCGAATGGGTGCGGCGGGCTTCGTCCAGCCCATCCGCATCATGGTGGAGCTGCCGGCAGGACGGAGCGCGATCGACGCGACCTCGCTCCGCGGCCTGCTGACGCTCTCCGATTCACTCAGGGCCGACCCGCGGGTGCGTGAGGTGCGGAGCCTGGTGGATCTCGAGCAGCACGGCTCGCTGCTGACCTATTCCGTGCTGTACAGCGATCTCGACGCTGTGCGGACCAAGTACTCCGGCTTTCTGGACGCCTATCTCAGCCAGGACCAGCGGCTCTCACTGATGGATGTGATCCTGAGCGACACCACCTCGCTTACCTCGGCGATGGATGTGGTGGCGCGGGCCCGGCAGCTGGGGCAGGAGAAGCTTCGCGGAACCAAGGGAATGAAGGTGAGCGTGGGAGGCTATGCGGCCGCGGCACTCGACTTCCAGGACGACCTGCTGGCCCGCTTTCCCACCCTCGTGGCCCTGGTGCTCGGCGCAACGGCCATCATGCTCGCGATGGCCTTTCGCTCTGTGCTGGTGCCGATCAAGGCGATCATCATGAACACCCTCTCGGTGAGCGCCACCTTCGGACTCATCGTCCTGGTGTTCCAGTACGGGGTGGGCTCGCAGGTCTTCGGCATGGACGGCCCGACCTCGGCCATTTTTGTGGTGGTCCCCGTGCTGGTGTTCGCGGTGGTATTCGGACTCAGCATGGATTACGAGGTGTTCCTGCTGAGCCGAATCAAGGAGGCCTTCGACCGCACCGGGCGAAACTCGGTGGCGACCATGGAAGGCCTGAGCGCGACGGCCTCGGTGATCACCTCTGCGGCGTTGATCATGATTCTGGTGTTCGGACTGTTCGCGTTTGCGCGAGTGCTGGCTATGCAGCTCCTTGGCTTCGGCCTGGCGGTGGCGGTGCTGCTGGACGCGACGGTGATCCGAATGGTGTTGGTGCCGGCGTTCATGCAGGCGATGGGGCGGTGGAACTGGTGGCCTGGGGGGCGGAAGGGCGGAAGGGCGGTAAGGCGGTAGAGGACGCAGAGGACGCAGAGGACGCAGAGGACGCAACGCGAAATACCGTCATCTCGAGGGAGTGTAGCCTCACTCCTTACTCCTCACTCCTTACTGCTCACTGTTCACTGCTCACTTTCCCTTCTCACTGCTTCTCACCGTGGTCGCCGCGTGGGTCGCGGTGTAGCGGGTGAGTCGCGACGCGAAGGCCAGTACTCCCCATCCAATGAGCGCCAGAGTCAGCACGGCCCAGATCACACCCACCACTGCAAGTCGATGAACCCGGGGTTTCGCTGCTCGAGGCAACGCGGGTAGGCCGGCTCGGAGGCGGGCGAAGGCGAGCCGCCGCTGGTTCAACTCATCGTCGGGCTTGGTCTCAGCGGGCTGGCTGGGGAGTTCCGGAAGGGTGAGCCCCGAAGTTTCCGATCGCCCGTATCGAGTTCGTGCCGCCCACGCGGCAACGATCTCCGGATGCTGGCCGACCGGCTGCCAGGTCTGGCGCACGGTGTCCAGCATAGGCGTATCCGGCGCCACCAGGGCGGATTGGAGGGCGTCGAGCACCGACTCGGCGTCGTCGAACTCGAAGTCACCCGCCAGGGGGTCGCTGCAGCGATATCGTGCGGTCATGGGATACGTCAATCTTGCAGGCCCAGCGCCTCAAGCGACAGGGCCACTCGGCCAGGTCGGTCAATTTGACAAGAATCTTGAGCTTAGTTCCGGCACACCGGCTGCATTGAGCGCAGGCACGAGTGGTCGGCCGAGCGGCCGGCCCAACATTCAACCTTCGTGATTCAGGAGGACGACATGCATGCGCTGCTAACCCGCCGCCCGCTGAACACGGCGGCCGATCTGTTCCATTCTCGGGGTTTCGGCAGGTTGCTGGACGAAGCCTTCCAGGGATGGCCGTTCGGCGCCGAAAGTGGCACGGTGACCTCGGCCTGGTTCCCGCCCAGCGACATCATCGAGGATGACAAGGCAGTGAAGATCGTGGCGGAGATTCCGGGCGTTCGCTCGGACGACGTGAAGCTCTCGTTGGAGAACAACCTGCTCACCATCCGCGGTGAGAAGCGGCAGGAAGCCGAAGACCGCAACGAGCGGGTGCACCGCTACGAGCGTAGCTACGGGAGCTTCGAGCGGACCTTCGCGCTCCCGAGCACGATCGACCCGGATCAGATCCAGGCCACCTATGAGAACGGAGTGCTGACGGTCACGTTGCCCAAGGCCGAGAAGGCGCGGCCTCGGGAGATCCCAGTCCAGGCCGCCGGAAGCAACGGCAAGAAGTAAGCAGTTAGAAGCAACGAGTTTTCCAAGGGCGCCTTCGTGGGCGCCCTTCTCGTTGGCCGGTCTGGCTCGGTCAGCACGCGTCGTGTTATGTTCGGGCAATTACCACTGCATAAATGAACGACGCATCTCGCCACCGGAGTCGATTGGATGCCCTGGGACATACGCTCCCGGCGGGAGTTTCTCTCCTCCGCCGCAGCAGCCTTCGGGTCGGTGTGGCTGGCCGCCAATCTTCCAGCGCTCGAGGCCGCCGGCAGCTACGCGGCCAGCATGTCCGGTCGGCCTCGCGAGCAGTTTGAATTTCTCACGCCAGAAGAAGCCGCCGACTTCGACGCGATCTCTGCGTTGATCATTCCCACCGATGAAACGCCCGGCGCGAGAGAAGCCGGCGTGGTCCATTTCGCTGATCGGGTACTGGCGCCCAACTCCCTCCTGGCCCACCTGGCCGACCCATTCCGCGCCTCGTTGGCCGAACTCAACGCCGGGGTTTCCCATTACGTGGGTGGTACGACCCGATTCGCTAAAATCCCCCTCGACCGACAGGAGGCCGCCCTGCGTTCGGTGGAGCACCTCCCAGGTTTCGGGATGATCCATCTGCTCACGGTAATGGGGATGTTCTGCAATCCCTCATATGGCGGCAACCAGGGGAAGGGGGGCTGGGCCTTGCTCGGCTTCGAGGACACCTACGTCTACCAGCCGCCGTTCGGCTATTACGATCGGGACGCGCACGCGTCGGATGGCCAGGGATGATGGCCCACCTTCCCAAGTACCCCACGAGCAAGCCGGTGGACTTTGTGGTCATCGGATCAGGCGCCGCCGGCGGGGTGATCGCCAAGGAGCTTTCGAGCGCAGGCTTCGAGGTCGTGGTACTGGAGCAGGGTCCCTATCTCCGTCCCCGCGATTTCAAGCACGATGAGCTGGCGTACATCTTCGGGCAGGAGATGATCGGGCGTCCGACGCAACACCCGCAAACCTTTCGGCGGAGCGAGACGGAGAAGGCCGAGGTGGCTCGCGGCTTCCCGCCCATCATTTATATGCATGCGGTAGGCGGGAGCAGCGTGCACTTCACAGCGAACTACTGGCGATTCCATGAGATCGATTTCGTGGAACGGAGCAAGTGGGGGACGATCTCGGGAACCGGGTTCGCCGATTGGCCCATCACCTACCAGGAGCTCGAGCCGTATTACACCAAGGTCGAATGGGAAATCGGAGTCTCCGGTCTCGCAGGCGCGAGCCCGTTCGACCCGCCCCGGACCAAGCCATACCCATTGCCGCCACTTCCGGTGAAATCGTCCGGTGTGCTGCTGGAGCAGGGCGCCCGGAAGCTGGGACTGCATCCCTTCCCCGCCCCGATGGCGATCCTCTCCCGCCCACACAACGGCCGGAATGCCTGTCATCATTGCGGGTTCTGCATTCTCTTCGGATGCGAGTACGGCGCCAAGTCGTCGACCCTGGCAAGCGTGATCCCGCTGGCGGAGAAGACCGGCCGGTGCGAGATCCGTCCCAACAGCACGGTGCACCGGATCGAGGTGGACAAGCGGGGACGGGTGAGCCAGGTGGTCTATTGGAACGCCGATCGCAAGGAACAGGCGCAGCGAGCCAAGGCCGTAGTGCTCTCCGCCAACGGGGCAGAGGACGCACGGTTGCTACTCCTATCGACGTCGAGCCAGTTTCCCCAGGGCCTGGCCAACTCCAGCGGGAAAGTCGGCAAGTATCTGATGCCGAACGGTCTTTCGTTCACGGGAGGGCTGTGGGACCAGCCACTCAACGAGTACAAGAGCGTTCAGGTCACCCGGGTGCTGCATGACTTTTATGATGCCGACCCGAAGCGTGGATTCTACGGCGGGGGCGGGATCGACGCGCGGTTCAGCTATTTCCCGATCTTCTACTCGATCGCAGGCGGCGGGTTGCCACTGGATGCACCCCTCTGGGGACGGGAGTACAAGCGGATGCTGGGGGAGTACTTCACCCGCACCATGTACGTGTACGGCCACACGACCTCACTGCCGCTCGAGTCCAACGGCATCAGCCTCGATCCGGAGGTGAAGGATGTCTGGGGCCGGCCGGCACTCAGGTGCACCTACGCGGATCACCCCAACGACCTGGCAATGATGCAGTTCCTGCAGGACCGGAGCATGGAGATTTTGGATGCTGCCGGTGCCAAGCGCCGCTGGGCCTACCCCGTCACCCAGACCACGATCCTGGCCCACCTGCTCGGCACCTGCCGCATGGGGAACGATCCGCGCGAGTCGGTAGTGGATCGGTTTCACCGGGCGCACGACGTGCCCAACCTGTTCATCTGTGACGGGAGCAGCTTCGTGACGTCCGGCAGGGGTCAGCCGACGATGACCATCCAGGCGCTGGCCTTCAGGGCCTCACACCACATTGCCAGGTTTGCCAAGCGGGGGGAGATCTAGAACTGCGGTGAGCAGTGAGCTGTGAACAGTGAGTAGTGAGCTGTGAGCAGTGAGAAGGAGGGGTGAGCAGAAGCGCCTCCTCACCCCTCACTTCTTACTTCTCACTTTCTAGTGCTTTGCATCCAGCCAATTGGCTCCCACCCCGATATCCACGACCAGCGGCACCTTCAATTCCGCCACGCCCTCCATGTGGGTCCGAACCAACTCTGTCATCGCCTCCACCTCGCCCGGCGGCACATCGAACACCAGCTCGTCATGCACCTGGAGCAGCATCCGACTAGCGAGGCCGCGCTCCCGAATGGCAGCGTGGATCCGGATCATGGCGAGCTTGATGAGATCGGCCGCGGAGCCCTGGAGCGGGGAGTTCTGCGCGTTTCGCTCACCGTAGGCCCGCATGTTGAAGTTGCGATCGCGGATCTCGGGGATGTATCGCCGGCGCTTGAACAGGGTCTCCACATAGCCCAGCTCGCGAGCCATCTGAATCTGCCGATCCAGAAAGGCCCGCACGCCGGCGAAGCGCTCGAAGTAGCGAGTGATGAAGCTCCTCGCCTCTTCCTGAGAGATGCCGAGCTGGCGGCTCAGGGCAAAGGGTCCTTGACCGTAGATGGTGGCGAAGTTGATGGTCTTGGCCCGCGCCCGCATCTCGCCGGTCACCTGGCTCGCCGGGACATTGAAGATGAGCGCCGCAGTCTGGCGGTGAATGTCGCCTCCCTGACGAAAGGCCTCAATGAAGGCGGGGTCGCCGGAGAGGTGGGCATTGATCCGAAGCTCAATCTGCGAGTAGTCGGCCACCAGGAAGACCCAGCCGGCGCGGGGAACGAAGCCCCGACGAATCTCTTCGCCGCGCGGCGTACGGACCGGGATATTCTGCAGGTTGGGCTCGGAGGAGCTGAGCCGTCCGGTGGCGGCGCCGGCCTGGTTGAACGAAGTGTGGATCCGCCCGGTCTTCTGATTGACCCGGGTGGGCAAGGTATCGACGTAGGTGCTCTTCAATTTCTGCAGCTCGCGGTACTCGAGAATGAGGCGAGGAAGCTCATGCCCCATCGCGGCCAGCTGCTCCAGCACGTCGGCATCGGTGGAGGGGCCGGTCTTGGTCTTCTTGAGCACCGGGAGGTTGTGCTTTTCGAACAGCACCGAGGCAAGCTGGCGGGGAGAATTGATGTTGAGCTCTCCTCCAGCAGCCCGGGCGATTTCGTCTTCCAGCCGGCGCAGGTCACTGCTCAGCTCGTCGCTCAGGCGGGCAAAGAGCGCGCGGTCGATCGCGATGCCCTCCCACTCCATGTCCACCAGCACTTCTAGTAGGGGCATCTCGATGTCGCGCAGCAGCGGCTCCAACGCCATCCCCTCCAGCGAGGGCGCGAAGAAGTTGTGCAGCGCGAGGACGGTGCCGCTGTCGGCCCCGCAATAGGCCGCGGCGGCCTCCACCGGCACCTCCGCGAAAGGAATCTCGGTCTTCCCCTTCCCTGCTATGTCCTCATAGCTCTGCATCGCACGGCCGAGGTGCTCGAGGCAGAGGGTATCGACGGCGTGGGAGCGGCGACCGGGATCGAGGACGAAGCTCGCGAGCATAGTGTCGAACTGCACTCCGGCGAGCTCCACTCCTACCGCTCGGAGCACCTGCCAGTGGTACTTGATGTTGTGGCCGGCCTTGGGCACCGAGGGATCAGTCAGCAGCGAGAACAGCGGGGCGCAGGCGAAGTCGGTGAGTGGGGGCAGATTCTTCACCGCCGTCGGCGATGGGAGACCGGCCCCCAGGGAACCGAGCGCCGAAGGGTAGCGATGCCCGAAAGGGAGATACCACACTTCGGTCGGGCTCGCCGCCAAGGAGAGGCCGATCATCTCCGCATCGTGCGGCTCGCTCGAGGAGGCTTCGACATCGAGGCCCACGAGCGGCGCGGCACGCAGCCGCTGCGCCAAGGCGGGGAGCTGGTCGGGATCATCAACTACGGTCACGCTGGGCCAGGGCATGGCCTCGAGGGCGAGCCAGTCCTCGGCGGTGAGGGAGGGCGAGTCGGGGGCGGGGGGAGCTTCATCCTCGGCCACCGCTTCTGCCTGTAGCACTCCACCCTCGTCACGCTGAAGCGAACCCTCGGCCAGAGAGGAGGAGCCCAAGGCGCCAGAGACCGACGGCACGTCAGCAAACGCCTGTTTGGCCCCTTCCGCCCGTCCTCGCTCTGCGCGTCCTCCCTCCGGGGTGACGCCCGGCTGCTCCGCCGGCCCGCCGCCCTGTCCGGTCAGCTTCTTCACCAGGGAGTAGAACTCCAACTCGGTGAGCAACCGGATCACCCCATCGCGATCGGCCTCCTGGAGGGCGTAGGCGCTCAGGTTGAGCTCGATCGGCACATCGCGCTTGATTGTTACCAGCGTCCGTGAGAGGCGCGCGTTGTCAGCCTGGGAAAGCAGAGCCTCGCGGGTTCGCTTGGCGGTGATCTCCGGAGCGCGAGCGAGGATGGTCTCCAGATCGCGGTACTCGGCCAGCAACTTCACAGCGCCTTTCTCTCCGATCCCCTTGACGCCGGGAATGTTGTCGGAGGTGTCGCCCACCAGGGCGAGATAGTCCACCACCTGCGAGGGCGGCACGCCGAGGCGCTCGTTGGCGTTGGACTCGTCCACCCAGGTCTCTTCGACGCCGGCGGCGCCGCCACGTCCAGGGTTGAGGAGGGCCACTCCGGGTCCGATGAGCTGGTAGAAGTCCTTGTCTCCGGAGACGATCACAGCGCGGAGCCCGCGCGCGGGCGCGAGCGTGGCGAGAGTGCCGATCACGTCGTCAGCCTCGTATCCCGGCACTGTCACCAGCGGCACCCGAAAGGCCTCGAGCAGGTCGCAAATCCGTTCGAGGGAACGGTCGAAGTCGGCCTGCAGCGACTCGTCCAGCTTCTCCCGGGTGGACTTGTACTCGGAGAACTGCGCCTCGCGGAAGGACGTACCGGCGTCATTGATCCAGGCGACGTAGTCGGGGCGGTATTTTTCGCGGAGCCGGAGGAGAAAGTTCACCACCCCCCAGGCTGCGGAGGTGTTTTCGCCCTTGGTGGTGCGCAGCGGCCGGGCAATCATCGCGTAGAACGCCCGGTAGATCAGGGCATAGCCGTCGATGAGGAAGAGCTGAGGGGGCGTGTGGTTGGGCATGGAGCTAAAGGTAAGCGGTGAGCAGTGAGAAGTGAGAAGGTGACAGGTGAGAGGTGAAAACAGCTAACAGCTAACAGCCAAAGGCTAGAGGCCAACTGCAAAGGCCCTAATTCCCACCTGTCACCTCTCACCTGACCTCAAGCCGTCAGCTGTTAGCCGTCAGCTGTTAGCCGTCAGCTGTTAGCCGATAACTGTTAGCCGTCAGCTGTTAGCCGTTAGCCGTTAGCTGTTAGCCGTCAGCTGTTGGCTGTCAGCTGTTGGCCGTCAGCTGTTAACTGTTAGCTGTTAGCTGTTAACCGTTGGCCGAAAGGGCCGGAACTCAACCGCGAGCTCCGGCCCCTCCCGTTCGCTTCGCTCGTCACAGGGGGACAACGAGTTTTCTAGCTTAGCGCTTCCCTGCCCTGATGCTCGCTTCGTACTGCTTCACTTCGCTCACCGAGAATTTAAGGTGACAGCTGAAAGCTAACAGCTGAAAGCTAACAGCTAACAGCTAACAGCTAACAGCTAACCTGTCACCTGTACCTTCTCACTTCTCACTTCTCACTTCTCACTTCTCACTTCTCACTTCTCACTTCTCACTTCTCACTTCTCACTTCTCACTCCAGTCTAGCCCTGCCGCCGCACTCGCGACAGCACCCGCTCGTACTCGGCCCGGCTGCCGGGGGTGAGGCGCAGGCGGCCGAAGCCGGTCTCGTCCTGAAAGAAAATCGTGAGCCGGTAGGTGAGATAGCTCCAACGCACGATACGGTTTGCGGTAGTGCCGGGGGTGTTCTCGATCGACTCGTCGGGCGGCCCTAGGGTGATGAGGACCTCGCCCCGGTCGGTCCGCCACCCAGGCACACCCTCGTCGGTGAAGCGCTGGTTGGCCGCGGCGATGCGACCGAAGTACTGGTTCAGCGCCTCATTCTCCGGCGTCGAGTTGTTGGGATCGGTCGCCGCATAGAACTCGCGCCACAGGCGAGAGCGCTCCGAGGCCGGGGCCTTCCGCATGGCGGCGATGCGTTCGTCCTGGCCAAAGTAGCGCAACAGATCCAGCATCTCATCGAAGTTGGTAACCACCCAGGCCTGGGTAAAAGAAACCAGCGCCGAGGTGGTATGCTCCTTGGATTCGGTGCCCACGACCAGCTTAAGCTCGCCCAGGGAGACGCTGTCGGGCGAGATCCGGATCACCTGGCTCTCGATCGGCTTTCCCCCGCGGAAATGCAGCGAGTCGTGGACGATGACGTTCCTCTGCTCGTCCTCGACCTGGAAGGGAACGGTCGTCGGGCCAGGAAAGTTGTAGCCCTCGATGTAGGCGAGGAGGGTGTCGCTGCCATAGCCCACCGCCCCACGGGGATTGAGCACGATGGAGAGCGGATCCGAGAGGGTCCCGCGCCCCGTCGCCTGATAGGCCAGAACCGGCGCGGTATAGCTCGCAGGGCCGAAGTGCGGCGCGGTGAAGTCGGCCTGAGCGCGGCTCTCGGAGGTGGACCCCGCGTCGCGCACGGTCACGCTCACCTTGTAGGTGCCTGGAAGGACCCGCAGCACCTGTTGGAAGAGCACGCTCTCGTCGCTCCGCTGGGTCTCCTGAAAGGTGGGCACCCGGACGATCTCTTCTCGAGACACGTCAATCGAGGGCGCGCCCTCGCGCTGGAATGACAGGCTCACCCGGTAGCGGGCGACGAACACGTTGCCCTCGCGCTGAAACGCGAACGCGCGGTTCTCCAGAGAAAGACCCAGCACCGCGATGACCGAGTCGGCCGGGGCGGCGGCGAACGCGACGGTGCCCACGAACGGCATCGGGTCGCCGGCGGAGAGCCGGCCCAACCGCTGGTAAAAGGCAGTGGTATTGAGCAGCCGGGTGAGGGCTTCGGACGGGGCCGGCTGTTCCTGAGTGCCAACGCGCTTCCAGCTGCCGCAGCCCAGAAGGGCGACGAGGGACGCCGTGGCGATCAGGAGCCGACACATCGAGGACACTCCCGGCAGAGCCGTGGGAACCCGCAAGATTGCTGGTGGGCGAAGGTTAGTGGCCGGGCATGAGAGGCGTCAAGCATCGAGCGCAACCGGATGATCGCGCAACTTGCTGCCCAATCGGACATGAGGTAGCTTGGCGAGTCCATGAACTCAGATAATCTGGTCGGTCGTACCGTCGCCGGCTATCACCTCGCCAAGTACATCGGCGAGGGGGGAACAGCCACGGTGTATCGCGCGGAACACCCGGAACGCGGTGTGGCCGCGGTGAAGATCCTGCGTCCCCGCCTGGCGCAGGATCCGGTGGCGATCAAGCGTTTCCTGCGAGAGGCGGAGTACGGGGCCCGGGTGGTCCATCCGAACATCGTGCGCACCTATGATTTCG
The DNA here is from genome assembly GCA_044867445.1 of Gemmatimonadales bacterium. Classification (GTDB taxonomy): domain Bacteria; phylum Gemmatimonadota; class Gemmatimonadetes; order Gemmatimonadales; family GWC2-71-9; genus CAVVWJ01. The sequence continues at coordinate 15,776 of JBIOUY010000320.1, read as the reverse complement.
GCGCGACCGACGGGTTGCACTACCTCGCGCTGGAGTGGGCCGAGGGGGAGCCGCTGGCTGAATTTGTGAGCCGGTCGGGCAAACTGGCGCCGACCCTGGTGGCAACCATCGTGGAACAACTGGGCGCGGCGTTGGGGGCAGCCCATCGGGCCGGCATCATTCACCGCGACCTCAAGCCGGCCAACATCATGTACAACCCCGCCAACCAGAGCGCCAAACTGTTGGACTTCGGGATCGCGCGCGACTCGGAGCTGAGCCCGGAGGAGCGGCTCACGCGGGCAGGATTCTTCGTTGGCACGCTCCAGTATGTGGCCCCCGAGACGCTGAGCGGCGAGCTGGTGAACGAACAGGCGGACGTCTACAGCTTGGCGACGATCACGTACTATCTGTTGACCCAGGAGCTGCCATTCACGGGTAAGAGCCCGAGAGAGTTGTTTCAGCAACTACTTACCCAGCAGCCGGTCCCGATCAACCAGGCGGTCAAGGGCCTCAAGTTCTCACCGGCGGTCGAGGCTGCGGTAATGCGCGGGCTGGACCGGGACCTCAGCAAGCGGGCCAAGACGGTGGACGAATTCGCGTCTGCCTTCTGCGCGGCGGTGCGGGACGACGCTCCGAAGAAGGGGGGCTTCCTGGCCTCGCTGTTCCGCAAGGGCGGGGGCGGGGGCGGGGGCGGGGGCGGCGGATGACCGATGCGGAGGCGCTGCGCCGGCTCTTGCTGGAACGGTCGGTGCGGCGAGGTGATTTCGTTCTCTCCTCAGGCCAGCACTCTTCCTATTACATAGACTGTCGCCTCACCACCATGTCAGCCGAAGGGATGGTGCTGATCGGCCGCATGGGGTGGGAGGCGATTCGGCGGATGGGCTGGCGGCCTCGCGCGGTCGGCGGTCTCACCATGGGAGCGGACCCCGTGGCGTACGCCATCGCCGCCGCCAGCCGGGGGACGGACCTCGAGATAGATGGGTTCAGCGTACGGAAGGAAGCCAAGGGTCACGGGACGGGAAGGTTGATCGAGGGGAACTTGAGGGCAGGGGATCCTGTGGTCGTGGTGGAGGATGTGATTACAACCGGGGGGTCGGCGGAAAGAGCGGCAAGCGCAATCAAGGCGGAAGGAGGGCAGGTGTTGGGGGTAATGGCGGTAGTCGATCGCGAGGAGGGTGGGAAGGAGGCGCTAGAAGGGCAGGGGATCAAGGTAGTAGCGCTAGCTACAGCTAAGGCCCTGGGACTCATCGACCCGGGCTAATGCTCAATGGCGCAATGGCCTGATGATCCCCCTGTAGCTCCCCGCCCCCCAAGCCCTCTCAGCTTCTCACCGGTCGAACACGGAACCAGACCATCAAGAACGGCCCTCCGGACTGGCTGCAAGCCAGCCGGATCTTTCCATACGCCGCAGATGATGTCGAGCCGGGGACGATGGTGGACACCAACCTCCACCCGATTCAGGACTTTCTCTGGTCCGATTTTCACCGCGGAGGAGGGCACTGAGTACACCTATAGGGTCGTCGCCATGCGGGGGGATCTCGAGCATCCCACGGAGTCCGAATCGGTGTCAGTGAAGGTGACGACGGAGTCGCCGGAGGGCGGCGATCACGATGTCTACTTCAACCGGGGTGCGGCTGCATCGCAGCAGTACGCCCGCACCTTCCACAACCATCCTCCCGACCAGGAGGGCCCGGCCGCCTGGGCCTGGCTTTCGCGCGGGCTAGGCGAGGCACTGTTGGGATTCATCGCCCAGGCGAACGGATCCGAGTGGGGCCTACGGGTCGCGGCGTACGAGTTCACGTATCCTCCGGTGCTCCAGGCGCTCAGGAAGGCCCCACCTGAGCGGCGCGGACGTGCGGATCATCTACCACGCGCGGGAGCGAGACTCCGAGGAGCACGATAAGAACGGCAACGTCAAGCACGACACGTTCGGCCAGGTCATCCTCACGCAGGCCGGCAGGAACCGAAACGCGGTGCGCGCCGCCAAGATTGTGGACCTCTGCAAGGAACGGAAAGCCAAGACCAAGAGCGACATCTCCCACAACAAGTTCATCGTGCTGCTCAAGAACGGAAACCCCGAAGCGGTGTTGACGGGCTCGACCAACTTCACCGAGGGCGGAATCTTCGGCCACTCCAACCTGGTGCACATTGTGCAGGACAAGACGGTCGCCAAGGCCTACCTGGACTACTGGAAGGCGCTCCTGCCGGACCCCGAGACGAGCACGCTCGCCCCGGCTCTCGACACGATGGGTAGTATCCCGCAACTGCCCCCGGCGGGTACGTCCTTGATCTACAGTCCGCGTACCAGCACAGCAGCGCTCGACTACTATGCCCGAATCGGCGCCAAGGCGACCAAAGGGTTGTTCATGACCTTCGCCTTCGGCATGGACGAGATCTTCCAAATGGTGTACCGCGATGGCACGGCGCCGCTGCGATACGCGCTGATGGAGAAGGAGGTGCTGCCGAGGAAGGACAAGATCAAGGAGGAAGAGGAGCGGCAGAAGATCCGCAAACTCCGGTTCAAGGTGGAGAACGTCTTCGCCATCGGCGCGCTGATACCGGTCAACGCCTTCGACGTGTGGCTCAAGGAGAAGCTCACCGGGCTCAACCCGAATGTGAAATACCTGCACACCAAGTACATGCTGGTGGACCCCCTGGGCGATGATCCGATCGTGGTGTCCCGCTCGGCCAACTTCAGCAAGCCGTCCTGCACTGACAACGACGAGAACATGATGGTGATCCGCGGCAACAAGCGCGTAGCGGACATCTACCTGGGCGAGTTCATGCGGCTGCACCGGCACTTCGCATTTCGGGAATGGGTCTCGACCCATCCGGAGGAGATAACTCATCCGGAGCACGAGTTTCTCGACACCACGGACACCTGGTGGGAGCCGTTCTTCGGAGACACCAAGAACGCCCGCCGGCGGACGTTCTTTGCCTAACCGGGAAGCCAGGCCGCCTACCGCGCGAGTACCCACCTTCGGGCCGGCCCCACTACCTTCCGCTCAATAGGCGGAAGTCGCCCGCGGCGGAGCTGCCCTAGCTCCGAGCCGGCACTCCGCTCGCGCCCGGAGAACCGCCATGAAACGACCGACGCGAAGAACTCTGGTCGCCGTCGGAGCCATTCTCGCTCTCGGCCTCGTACTCCTCGTCCTCCTGCCGGTACTCTTCGGCGGTCGCATCGCGAACCGGGTAAAGACCCAAGTAAACCAGACGCTCGACGCGCGCGTCGATTGGCGGACTGCAGGCCTCGGGCTCTTCCGGGATTTCCCCAATCTCACCCTGCGGCTCGACGATCTCACGGTTGTCGGGGTAGGGAAGTTCGAGGGCGACACGTTGGCCGCCGTCCGGCAGCTCCGGGTAGTCCTCGACTTGGCCAGCGTGCTCCGGAGCGTTACCGGCTCCTCGGCCCCGATCGTGGTGCGCGCCCTCGAGGTCGACCGCCCTCGGTTGTCGCTCATCGAGCTCGAGGACGGCACCGCGAACTGGGACATCACCAAAAAGACTCGGGAGGTGCAGCCCGAAGCGAAGGCTGCCAAGCCGATGGCCATCAGCCTTCGCCGATTCGAGATCAGCGACGCCGCCGCCGCCTTCGACAACCGAAGGGCGAGACTTAAAGCGTCAGTCAACGGCTACGATCAGTCCCTTTCAGGGGACTTCAGCCAGAACCTGGTCGCTATCAAGACCCAGGCAGACGCCGACACGGTCAGCGTAACCTTCGCCGGCATCCCGTATCTCAATCGAGTCAAGCTCGCTCTCACCGCCGACGTGCAGGCTGACCTGGCGAAAAAGGCCTACACCTTCAAAGAGACCGGGCTCCGGCTGAATGATCTGACGTTGGCAGTCGGGGGCACGGTAATGCAGAGCTTGCCCCGAGCGGAGCGAGGGGGCACGAGCGGCGGGAGCGGCGCGAAAGCCCTCAAGCTCGACCTCGCCTTCAGCGCGCCCAGCACCAAGTTTCTGAGCATCCTCTCGCTGGTGCCCGCCGTCTATGCCCATGATTTCAATAAGGTGAAGACGTCGGGAACGTTCGCGGTCAAAGGCAAGATCAAAGGCGAGTACGGCGACAGCGCCTTTCCCGCGCTGGCTCTCGACCTCAAAGTGGACAACGCGGCTTTCCAATACCCCGACCTCCCGCTCCCCGCGCGGGATATCGGGATGGACCTCTCCATCACCAACCCCGGAGGCAGCGCCGACAGCACCCTGGTCAAACTGCAGAAGTTTCACCTGGTGATCGGGCGGAACCCGGTCGATGCGACGCTGACGTTGAGAACTCCAATTTCCGATCCCGACGTGGACGCTCACGTGGCCGGCAGGCTCGACCTCGCTGACGTGCGCCGCACCGTGAAGCTCGAAGGCCTCCAGGAGCTGGCCGGGACCCTCGCGGCCGACGCGGCCGTGCGCACCCGGATGTCGTTCCTGGATAAGAAGCAGTACGACAAGGTCAATGCGAGCGGAACCGTGGCCGTCAGCAGCCTCACGGTGAAGAGCAAGGACCTGCCACATCCACTCGCGATTCAGCAGGCCTCGCTTCGCCTTGCCCCTCAAAAGGCGGAGCTCCGGAATTTCCAGGGCTCGATCGGGAGCAGTGACGTCCAGGCGTCAGGCTCGCTCGAGAACCTCCTCGCCTTCGCGATGCGAGATGATACGCTCCGGGGTATCGCCACCGTGCGAAGCAAACGGTTCAACCTCGACGAATGGAAATCCGGCGGTGGCGACCTGCAGATCATTCCGGTCCCGCCCAAGGTCGACTTCGACCTGGACGCGACCGTGGGCGAGCTGACCTACGGGAAACTCACGATGACCAACACGCGTGGGCGTGTCCGGGTCAAGAACCAGCGGGTCACCCTGGAAGATTTCCGGATGAACACGCTCGGCGGTGAGATCGGGATGACCGGGTTCTATGAGACGACCGACACCACGAAGCCCACATTCGATGTCGGCCTCAAGATGACCAAGCTCGACATCCCCTCGGCCTTCCAGTCCTTGGTCACGGTGCAGAAGCTGGCCCCCGTCGCCAAGTACGCCATCGGGAAAGTGTCCACCGATGTGCATCTGAACGGCGCGCTGGGCAAGAACATGATGCCTCTGTTCCCTGGCTTGAGCGGGAAGGGCTCACTCCAGACTTCGCAGATGGTGCTGAAGGACTTTCCGGCGCTGGAGAAGGTCGTGGACGTAACCAAGCTCCAGTTCCTCAACAATCCGACGCTGGATGCCCTCCGCGCCGCGTTCCAGATCCATGACGGCCGACTATTCGTGGATCCGTTCGCGGTGAAGCTGGGGCCGACAACGCTGAACGTGACCGGGTCCAACGGGTTCGACCAGTCGCTGCAGTACGCCCTCAACCTCCGGGTGCCACGCTCCCAGCTGGGCGATGCGGCCAATCAAGCCATCGGAGGTCTGTTATCCAAAGCGGGCAAGGTTGGCGTCGATCTCAAGGCCGCACCCGAGATCCCGCTCGGCATCCAGCTCGGCGGCACGGTCACCAGTCCCACCGTCACGGCAGACGTGGGCAGCCTGGCCTCGTCCGTGAAGCAAGGTGCCGAACAGGCGGTGAAGGAGGCCGTCACGGAGAAGGCCGACACTGCCGCCGCTCGGCTGGTGGGGGAAGCAGAGCAGAAGGCCGCCGCCATCCGTCAGCAAGCCGAGTCGCTCGCGGCGACAGTAAAGCGAACGGGTTACGCGCAGGCCGATTCGCTGGTGGCGAAGAGCAACGGCCCGATCGCGCAGGCTGCGGCCGGCCTGGCTGCCGACCGGCTGCGGAAGCAGTCGGACGAAAAATCGGCCAGCATCATCAAAGAGGCAGACCAGCGGGCCAGCGCGCTCGTGGCGGAGGCTCGGAAGCAAGCGACCGCCCCGGCACGCTAGCGCGGCTTACAGCTCACGGCTAACAGCTAACGCTCGCAAAGGAGGAAGAGTGGCTACCGCAAGACAGAAGGCAGCGGCACGGAAGAACATCAAAAAGGCGGCGAAAGCGGCTAGAAAGAAGAAGACCATCTCGAAGCTGCCCAAGCGGACCCGCACCGCACTCGGGAAGCAGGCCGCCAAGGTCGCTAAGCGGAAACGGCGCTGAGTGGATGGCTTGCCGCGCGCTCGTTAATCAGTGCTGAAGCGATACGAGCTGAGCCTCAAGGTCGTGGTTATTCAAGCCGTCGAATCGCCTGTATTGCTTGGGGGTACCGGCCGGACTTCATGAGGTCGAAGACGTCAGAAACGGGGTGCACTATGCGGCGATGCCGGGCGAGTCTGCTGATTCTGTGCTTATCCTCTGCGGCTCCTTTGGGTGCCCAGGAAGTGCAGGCAGGACTGGGCTATGCTCACATCTTTGGCGCGGGTGGATTTAGCCTCGCGGTAGGCTATCTGCAGGCCCTCAGTGCTATGCGCGCTCCCGTTCAGCAGCGTCTGGGAGCCAGCTTCTGGTACGCCAACACCGATGTGGCATCTCTGTCCCCCGGAAATTCGGCACGTGATCTGGTCGGCATTGGGGCGCGCTATGAGGTCGAGGTCGCGCGCTGCTGTGGGCCGGTGCATCCACTGCTGGCAATTCCAGTGCAGGTGCTTCACAGCGCGGTGGAGGGCCAAGTGATGCCCGCCAGCCCTGCGGCTATCGCCTTGGCGGTAGTACCCGAACCGCTTCCGACAGCTTCTTCCGAAGATCAGAGTTCCGCCTGGGGTTGGGGCGCAGGCGTGGAACTCGGCGCGGAGGTTCCGCTGGGCACTCAGTGGAATGTTCGAACCACCGGGACGGCGATGTATCAGGATATCTACACCGGGAGCGCGACCAATGGCGCGTGGGTGTGGCACTTGGGTATGACGTATCGCTTCGGCGGGGGCCGCGGCACCTAGCTCAGGAGCATCCCCGTATCATTGCGGGCTCGTACTCGAAGGCGCGATCGACATCACGCTGGGGCGGGAGCGCCACCGGCTGCGCCAAGGTGACTGCCTGGCCATGCAGCTCGATCGCCCCATGATGTTCCACAATCCCACCCAAAAATCCACGCGCTACGTCGTGGTGATCGCGCCCGAGACGCCCTCGAGACGATGACCTCGCCTGGCTGGTTGGTACGGCGCGTGTACCAGCTCGATGAGGCGCAAGTCGAGGGGCTTGCTGACGTGCTCATCGACTGCGTCGAAGGCGGAGCGTCGGTGAGCTTTATGCACCCGCTGTCGCGCGACCGGGCCGTGGCGTTCTGGCGCCAGGTGGCACAGGGCGTGGCTGCGGGCGAGCGCGCGCTGGTGGTTGCCGAAGATGCTCGAGGAGTCTGCGGCACCGTGCAGCTGGCGTTTGCCCAGTTCGAGAACCAACCGCACCGTGCCGACCTGTTGAAGATGCTGGTCCATCGCCGCGCCCGCCGCCAAGGACTGGGAGTAGCGCTGCTGCGAGCCGCCGAAGCCACCGCACGCGAGTGCGGCAAGACCCTGCTGGTGCTCGACACCGCTTGGTCAGCGGCAGATTGACTCTGCCACCTTCGCCCAGAGTATTGAAGATCCGGGTGAGGCGAGGCCCGTTCGTGCCCTTCAGCGACAGGGCCATGTTCTCGACAACCTTGGCCGGATAGTCGGGGTGGCCGTCCGAGGCGATGAGGAGCACGCCTTCGGCTTCGAGTCGCGCCTGTCCGATGCGGTCCCCCGGGCCTGCCTGCAGGTCTAGTTTGCCGCCCAACTCGTTCCGATAGAACTCCATGGCCTCACGGGCTCGGCCCTGAAAGTTGATGAACGGACTCAACTGGATGATGCTCATACTCGGGATTCTTCTCCTACGGTTCGGAGGTATGACGGATCATGACGAGGGAATGTGACCGCTTTTTCGCCTCTGGCAGCATCGGAGGTCTCCTTCGTCATTCGTCAGCTTGTCACATCGGCCGGCTTCGGCCCGTCACGGCATTGACGGAATGGGATGAGGGAATGTGACCGATGGAGCAACACCAATGGCTGGCGGAGCGATTCGAAGCCAATCGAACCCACCTGCGCGCGGTGGCGTATCGAATACTGGGCTCGCGCAGCGAGGCCGATGACGCGGTGCAGGAGGCCTGGCTCCGCCGGAGCCGCTCCGATGCCAGCGAGGCTGAGAACCTGAGCGGATGGCTGACAACGGTGGTCTCGCGGGTGTGCCTGGACATGCTGCGCTCCCGCGCCGCTCGACGCGAGGAGCCCCTGGACCTGGACGCATCCGACCCGATGCCGCCTTTCGCCGGGACGAGCCGCGAGACCGGGAGCGACCCGGAGCGCGAGGCGCTGCTGGCGGACTCCGTCGGGCTCGCCCTGCTCGTGGTACTGGAGACGCTGACCCCCGCGGAGCGGGTCGCATTTGTGTTGCACGATATATTCGACCTGCCCTTCGACGAGATCGCTCCGATCGTGGGACGCTCCGCCACCGCCGCACGGCAGCTCGCGAGCCCGAGGTTGTGCTCCGGGCCGATCAGCCAGCGGTGCAGGCGGGCGCAACGAGTGAGGTCCGCGGTGCTGTGGAAGTCGCCAAGACCTTCGCGGGTCGTGCCCGGGTCGCGAAACCGGCGTTGGTGAATGGAGTCGCGGGACTGGTATGGGCGCCAGGCGGGCGGCCGCGGGTGGTCTTCGGCTTCACCATCACCGAGGGGAAGATCGTGGCCATCGATCTGGTCGCCGACCTGGAGCGGCTTGACCAACTGGATCTGGTGCTTCTCGAATGACCGGCACCAAAGCCGAGGAAGGGTTATGAAATCGTCCACGATCCAGACGGTGCGACCGATCGGCCGGGTGCACTCCCCGCTAAAGCGACCTGCGGATGCGCCCAAGCAGGGCTATGAGGGAGCGCCCAACGCTCGGGTACAAGTCGAGCCGGCCTTCGTGCGCGGCCTGGATGGGATCGCAGCCGGTCAGGACTTGCTGATTCTCACCTGGCTTCACCAGGCGGACCGCGAGGTGCTCGCGGTGCACCCGCGCGACGACCTGAGCAATCCCTTGACCGGCGTCTTCGCCACCCGCTCAGCGGACCGTCCCAATCCCGTCGGCGTGCACCGAGTGAAGCTTCTTGAGATCGAGAGCGGGTCGCTGCTGGTCCAGGGGCTCGAGGCAATCGACGAGACGCCGGTGATCGATATCAAGCCGGCACTGAAGGGCGAGAGGTGATGGGGACCGTGAGAGGTGACAGGTGACGGGTGACAGATGGCAGGAGATAGGTGGCAGGTGACAGGTGACAGGTGACAGGTTACAAGTCAAAGGTGAATGGGACCTCGTACGTCTCACCTCTCACTTCCTGGCGGAGGCATCATGGGCCAGTTCGCGTGGCGGGACCCGGTGGCCACCCTGAACGGTATGTTGGAGACTCTCGAAGCCGAGGTTGCTCGGGGGGACATGGCCATGACGGGACTGGAGGAATTCAAGAGTGGGCTGGATGATCTGCGGCTCCGGGCCTGGAGCCTGCTCACGGCCGCCAGCTCGGATGATCCGCACGGATTTCAGGAGCGGTTCCGCACCCGCAGGGGGATCGACTTCTGCCGCGCTCTCAACAGCGACCTGCAGACCGGCAAGCTGAGCGCCCGCGCGCCCGAGCTGCCGGACCTGGCGGCCGCCGCGCGGGACCTGGCCGCAGCGGTGAAGAAGGCAACCCAAAAGCCTCCTAAGCGGCGGGGCAAGGGTGGCGCCTGAGCCATGTTAGCAGCTTTGCTCAAGGGCCCTCTCGTCAATACGCAATCCCAATCTCCTGCCTGATCGTCTCCGGTTTCCCGACCGCTGCGAGCATCGCGTGCGCGACGTCCGCGCGCGAGATGAGGGTGCCGCCCCGCAGGTTCCGACCCAAGGCGGTCCGATAGAAGCCGGTCAATGCCTGGTTGGTCAGACGCGGCGGCCGGAAGATGGTCCAGTCCAGATCGCTCGCGCGCAGCACATCCTCCATGAGCGCCAGGTCAACGTATCGCTCGTGCATCACGGTCTTAGCGAAAGGGGTGAGGAGGGTCCGCATGAAGAATCCCTCGCCTGGATCTCGCCTTGGCGGATTCGGCCGGCCGGGCGAGGACACCGTGGAGATCGGCGCCGCGCTCACCACGAGAATGCGCCGGACTCTGGTAGCCTGCATCGCCTCGACGATCGCCCGGGTACCGTGCTCCGCGACCCCAGCCCTGGTCATGGCTCTCGGCCCCACCCCTGACAGCACCGCGTCCGCGCCGGCGACGGCTGCCTCGAGCACGGTCGGCTCCGCGGCGGAAAGATCCGCGGTGACCGCCCGCGCGCCATTGCGGTTGAGCGATAATTTCTGCGGATCTCGTACCACAGCGGTGACGTCGTGCCCTGCTGCAACGGCCTGTTGCAGGAGCTGTTGCCCTATGCCTCCAGTCGCCCCGAAAATTGTGAGTCTCATCGTTCGCTCTCCGCGATTCGTGCCCTGCCGCGAGCGCCGCCCCGACCGGGAATTCCCACTGCTAGCCCGACCGCCGCAGCTACCGCCATGGCGGCCAGCGCGCCGCCTGGGCCTGGCCGAGTGGACATGAGGAAGACAATGCCCAGGAAGATCGCGGTACGAAGCCTGAGGGAGAGAATTAGCCCAGGATCATGGAGCCGCCGTCCGAAAGCCGCCGAGATCGGTCCGTTCTCCGCTTGAAGTGCCCGGGCGATCGCGCCGACGCGGCGGCCGCTGAGCGCCCCGCCGAGCACGGCGATCAGCGCCATCCCGGCGAGCCCCACAATGATCCATCCTTGCGGACCCCACCGCGTGGCGCTCATGTAGATGCCGGTGGCGAGAATGACGAGCGCCGCAGGACCCCCCAGAAACCGGGGCGCGCCCAGGAGCCTGAGCCACTCGCGGACCCGTCCGGCCTCCGTCGCGCGCTGCAGGTTGTAGAGGCCCGCCCATTCCAGACCGAGCGCCGCGAAGAGCGCGAGCGAGCCGACGATGTGCAGAAACAACGAGATGGAATACACTGACACTGGATCCCCCTATTGTCATCCTGAGCCCTTCGTTCCCAGGCCAGTCTCCGCGAAGAAGCCGAAACCTGGTGCATGGCCCTCTCGCGGAGTTTACCCTGAGCGCGAAGGGTTCAGGGCGGCTTTGCGTGAAGGTCTACCGGGCTCTAGTCCCTGACCCCGCGATCATGACAAGATGGCCGGCCGATTTGTGACAGGGTGAGTTTAGGAGGATGCGGGCAGAGCCTGCAGCTTGTCCGGGTTCCCGACAGCGTAGATGGCCTGAATTCGCCCGTCGCGGATGTCGAAGATCAGCGCGGAGAGGGGCCGGCCGCTCAGGTACGCAATGAACCCGGGCTGCCCGTTGATCTCCGCCGGATGGACGGTGGTCTCTGCTGGAACCACGCGACCCATGATCCCGAGAGCGAACCGCGCGACCGAGGCGGCCCCGCGCACCGGCTTGAGGGCGGCGCCCGGAACCTTGCCGCCGCCGTCGGCCCAAAGGGTGATATCCTCCGCCAGCACCGCGAGGAGGCCGTCCATGTCGCCGGCAAACGAGGCTTCGGTGAACCGCTGTACCAGGCGGCGCGCCTCCTCCGGATCGGCCTCGAATCGGGCGCGGGGTGCACCGACATGCTTCCGCGCCCGCGCGAGGAGCTGTCGGCAGTTTGCCTCTGTCTTGTCTACCATTCGGGCGATCTCAGCGTACTCGAAGTCGAACACCTCGTGCAGCAGGAACACCGCCCGCTCGATCGGGGACAGGCGCTCCAGCATGACCAGGAATGCCATCGAGAGCGACTCCGCCAACTCCACGGTATCGGGGGTCTCTTCGGTCACCAGCGGCTCCGGGAGCCAGGTCCCCACGTAGGTTTCCCGCCTGGTCTTCGCGGAGCGCAGCGTGTTGATGGCGAGCCGCGTGACGATGGTCGTGAGGTACGCGCGGGGCGAGCGGACGTCAGTCTCGGGCGCCTCCTCCCAGCGGAGATACGCGTCCTGGACCAGGTCTTCGGCATCCATCACGCTGCCGAGCATCCGGTAGGCGATGGAGAAGAGCAGGGGCCTCACCGAGGCGAATACTTCCGCGCGTGTTTCCATACTTCGGAAAGATGACAGGACAGGTCGTCCATTTGTGACAGGGGAGCCAAGGAGTGAGAAGTAAGAAGTGAGAAGTAAGAAGTAAGAAGTAAGAAGTGAGAGGTGAGGGGTAACGGGTGAACGCCATTCTGGCATCCTTTCCATGCCTCCTTCTTACTTCTCACTTCTCACTTCTCACGCCGGCCAGGTATCGGCATGGTGGCGGGCTCACGGCCTGCCCCCGGCTCGATGGGCCTTTGCGACGAGCTGAGCAGCGGTCTCCCCCTAGCCTCCGGCCCAAGCAGGCAGCACATTCCTACCGATTCCGATCCTATTTCACCTTATCCAACTCGCTCTTGCTTCGGCGTGGCTGCCCAAACACGGGACGGCCGAACGCTTCGCATTCATCTGGGAGGGAGCATGCCGATTCTGAACCGGCGGTCCATCACACTTGTCCAGGCATTCGGGCTCATCGTCATGGCAGCACTGGTCGTCACCACGCCCGCGTCGGCCCAGTTCGGCGCGATCAAGAAGAAGCTGAAGGGGGATGCGGCCGCGAAGGCGGCGGAGAAAGCGGGAGAGGCGGCCGGTGGCGACGCCGCCAAGGACCCCGAGCCGACCGCTACTGCCGCTCGGGGCGCTCCCATCGCCACGGAGCAGACGCTCGTCCTCACGTCAGAGGTGGTGGGCCGTCTCATAACCGGACTCAAGGCCGGCGCGGCGGAACGGGAGGCTGCCAAGAAGGAAGACACGCAATACGGACGATACCACAAGGCCGCGGCGGCCTACGCGGTGGCCAAGCCCAAGTGTGAGGCGGCGATGCAGCCCGGCATCCAGCGGATCGCGGCCGACGAGAAGAAGAACGCCAGGTACACCAAGCTGACTGAGAAGATGGTGGAGGCGGGGAGCCGCCAGGATTACGCAGCCCAGCAGGCGTACAACGACTCGGCGATGGCCATGATCGACGCGAGCTGCACGGTCAAGCAACCGGAGGAGCCGAAGGACTACTACGACCAGCAGCGCGCGATCGACAACCGCGCCGAGCAGGCGACACTCAAGGTCTCGGGATTCACTGCCAAAGAATTGGGACAGGCCAGCGACCGCGCCATTTCGATCCTGACCGACAATCCGCCCGCTACCGACGCATCGCCGAGCGAGAAGGCCGCGGTCAAGGCGAAGGACCCGGAGCTCAAGTCATTATTGGGGATCCGCGAGGCACAGGAGGGCAGGATCGCCAAACAGGCGCCGGCCCCCGCTCCAACGGCGGTGGTCGATACGGCTCCTTCGCCGACGGTGGCACCGCCGACCGGCGCGGCCGCGGTGAACGAGTGCATGATGAAGAACGTGCAGGCACACGAGGCCGAGATCAAAGCCCTGGGCGACCGCGGCAACGCGGCCCAGAAGGCCGGCAATACTGCGCTGATGATGGCCATCGCCGACACCATCCAGCGGATCGAGTTCGCCGGCTGCAAGACGCAGTAGTGAGATGAAGATGATGGTTCGAGCCGCCGTGGCCATCGGTGTGGCGGCTGCTGTAGCCGCCCGTAGTCTGATCGGCGTCAGCATCGGCGCCGGGTCATCGCCACCAACAGACGGGCTCGCGGTGCGTGACGGCGACAGGTGGGTGACCTGGTGGCGCCGCGATGCGGCACCGATTCGCTGGAACGGCGACGCTCCGCTCGCAAGACGGGTCGCCTGGCGGGCCGGCGCCGATGGCCTGGAGTGGGGCGAGCTCCAGCTCAGTGGCGCAAGCGAGGCCTGGCGCACGCGTGTGGTCGTGGTGCGGATGGATCCGCGCCGGATCGCCCTTTCGTTGGCGCCGGTCTTCACTGATGCCCAAGGCTGGACCGTTCGGGAAGTCGATAGCACCGCGGCGCTCGCGCTCAACGCGGGTCAGTTCCGCGGGTCATCGCCCTGGGGTTGGGTGGTGACTGGCGGCAACGAATTGCTGAGCCCGCAGCTCGCGCCGCTCGCTGGCGCCGTAGTGGTGGAGGGCACCGGCCGCGTCCGCGTGGTTGCGCCGGACAGCGTCGAACCGGAACGCCGGGCCGGAGTCGCCGTCGAAGCGTTCCAGAGTTATCCCCTGCTGCTGCAGAATGGCGTGGTGCCGGCCCCGCTGACAGCACCCGGGCAGGGAGTGGATCTCAAACACCGCGACGCACGCCTCGCGCTCGGCCTTATGCGGGATGGCCGAGTCATCCTCGCGCTCACCCGCTTCGACGTCTTCGGTGAAGCTCTGGGGCGAGTGCCGTTCGGCCTGACTTCGCTGGAGATGGCCGCTGTGATGGGCGCGCTGGGCTCTCAGGAGGCACTGCTGCTCGACGGAGGTATCTCCAGTCAGCTGCTGGTGCGTGATTCGGGAGGAAGCCGGCGAGTCTGGAACGGTACCCGGAGCGTGCCCCTGGGGTTGGTGGGGCGAGCTCGGCGCTAAAGCGCGAAGCGGGGCATGGCTAGTCGCTATGCTCCGCTGACAGCTGGCGGCGCTCAGCGCCAAATCACGAGATTCTCAATTGCGGCTCATCGGCCCTCTTCTCACGCTACGGTGCGGCGGGAGCGTTGAGGCCGGCCGGGCTCCTCAATGCGCCCTTCTGCTCCTCGGTTTTTCTGGCACAGGACATGCTGCTCCTCTCCGAGGGCGGCAACGTTGCCGATGACCGTTTCGGAGTTGGTTTGAGGAGGTCCTATGCCGGTCCCGTCGTTCGAACAACAAGCTCGCCAGAAGGCTCGGATTGCGATGCGGATGCTGGCCGACGCCCAGCGCCTGTATGAACAGGGCGGTCGGGCCTATGGCAGCCCGGGGCTCAATGCGGAAGTGTTGGCGCAACTGGTCGAGGAACTCAGCCATCGTATCGCCGAGGCTGACCGACTTGCCCCGTTAGGTACTTGAGCTCGGCTGATTCGGCGCGGGCTCGCCCTGATGGCTCTGCATATGGCCGGGTGAGCGCCGGTGCCAGCGCTCCTTCCGCTCCGGAACTGTCCAGGTCACCGTAATCCGCTTCTTCTGCCGCACCACATCCAGCTTCGGCTTCTCTCCCGGATCGTAGGACCGGAGAATGCGCATCGCCCGCGAGGGGGACTGAACACTCCGGCCATCGATCGCCAGGATCACGTCTCCGCCCTTGAGGGCGAGGCTCGAATCGGTGGGGCTGTGCACCACCAGCACCCCTTCTTTGGTCCCGAAGTATTCGCCCAGTTCCGGGTTCAGCTCCACCAGCTGCAGCCCCATCGCATCGTGTCCGAAAAACATTTCAAAGCCATCGGGTCCCTGGTCGAACTCGAACCGCCGCATGTCAGGCATTGGCGGCAGGTCGGGCAGGTGCATCCGCATGTGGGCAAAGGACGGGGCCAGGCGCTCAGCCACCAAAGTCGCCTGCTTGGTGTCACCCCCGCGACGGTACTCCAGCTTCACCGTGTCGCCAGGCTCGAGCTTGCGAGCCAGTGAAAGCAGCTTCCGGCCAGGCCCCGACTCGTCCTCATCGGCTGACTTGATGCCGCCGAGTGCGAGGCCGTTGAACTTGGTGATGATATCGCCCTCCTTGAGCCCGGCATCTTCGGCCGGGCTGTCGGGAACGACCTCTTCGACAGTGGCTCCGGTCTTATCCCGCTCGGCATCCGCCTTGAGCTGAACCATGAGCCCGATCCTCCCGCGATCGTCCTGAACGAAAGCGAAGGTGCGGTGGTCTTGAGCGGGAAGTGAAAGCGGGAGCGCCAGCAGGAGCGGCGCGATCAGAACGGATCGTCCTAACATAGGGACCTCCACCTGAGCGACGGGGTCCGCCGAATACAGCGGCACGTTGGGAGTGTATCCTCCGGATGCAGGAGTCCTCGCCAGGGTCGCACTTCAA